>NZ_FNDI01000031.1:0-108280 GCF_900100565.1 Paraburkholderia steynii
TGGCGTCGGGCCTGGGATCGCGTGATCCCCTTCTTCGCGTTTCCGCCAGCGGTTCGCAAGGTGATCTACACGACCAATGCCATCGAAAGTGTCAATGCCCGGCTACGCAAGATCGTCAAGACGCGTGGGCACTTCCCGACGGACGAGGCCGCGACCAAACTGCTATGGCTGGCCTTGCGCAATATCACGGCTGACTGGAGCCGTGCCGCGCATGACTGGAAAGCCGCGATGAACCAGTTCGCGATCCTCTACGAGGATCGCTTCACAAGGAATCATTTGTAGAATGCAATTGACGAGCCTGCCAGATGGCAGGCTTTTATCTGCCTTGCACACAAAAATTCAGACACTCCCCAAAGCGCGGATGCCAGCGAAAACAAAAGCAAACCAACCCGGCCGCGCCACGAAGACAACCCGCATATGCCAGCGGCAAACCCAAAAACAACCAAACCGCTACCGCACCAAAGGCACAAACCTAAAACCTAAACGCCCGCTGCAAGCGCCAACCTCAAGCCGCCGCAGGCGCATTCGGCGTCCGCGCATTGCGCAAATAAAGCATGGTAGACAGCGCAACAGCCGCCGCGGCGGCAACAGCCGCGAAGAGGAACACTGACCCATATCCAAACTCACCAGCAACATACCCGGCCAGCGGCCCCGTAATCCCCAACGACAGATCGAGAAAAACCGAATAAGCCGACAACGCCGCGCCCCGGCTAGCGGGCGGCACAAGCCCAACCGCCTCGACGCCGAGCGCCGGAAACACCAGCGCAAAACCAAATCCGGTCAACGCAGCGCCCGCAAGCGCAACATGCGGCTCAGGCGCGAGCCACAGCAACAACAGCCCAACGCACTCAAAAGAAAACGAAGCAATCGCGACGCGAAAACCGCCATACGTCTTGA
This sequence comes from Paraburkholderia steynii, assembly GCF_900100565.1. Taxonomy (NCBI): domain Bacteria; kingdom Pseudomonadati; phylum Pseudomonadota; class Betaproteobacteria; order Burkholderiales; family Burkholderiaceae; genus Paraburkholderia; species Paraburkholderia steynii. The sequence goes on from NZ_FNDI01000031.1 coordinate 898, forward strand.
TCGTATTGGCAAACAGCAACCGCGCACCGATAAACAGCGTGCCAAACACGGTCAACGACAATGCCGCATTCGGCCAATGATTCGCCGCATAAAACAGCGTGATGAACGTCGCGATTGACCCAAACCCGGCCGACCCAAGCGCAAGCCCGATCCCGTGCGGCAGCACACGAGTAAACACACTGCGATACGACATCCGCTCACCATGCACAACGGGCACAGCGGCAATCGGGCGTGCCAGATAGAAACCCAGCGCCGCCAGCACAATCACCACAACCCCAAGCGCAAAAAACCCCACGCTATGCGCAATCGCGACGCCCAGCGGCGCCCCAATCGCGAGCGCGCCATACGTCGCGATGCCGTTCCACGAGATCACCCGCGCATTGTTCGTCGTGCCGACCCGCCCAATACCCCACAGGATCGCACCCGTGCCGCACAGGCTTTCGCCAAAGCCCAGCACGAGCCGGCTCAGCACCAAAAGACTGAGACTCAACGTCGGCCACCGGCCAAGCAGCACGGCCACCAGCAACAGCACGCCGCTCACCCCGCAGCCGATCAGACCAATCGTGACCGTCTTCTTCGGCCCGAGCGTATCCGCGGAACGTCCAGCAAGCGGACGCGAAGCAAGCGTCGCGAAGTACTGCACGCTGATCGCCAGGCCCGCGATCACGGCGCTGTAGCCAAGATCGTCGTGGACGTAACCCGGCAGCACCGCGAGCGGAATACCGATCGTCAGGTAACAAAGAAAGGTGAAAAAAACGACCGGAATGATCTGCAAAGTGGTCGCAAATTCGCTGCGCGGTGTAGCGGAGTCGGCGGACATGGGGAAAACGAGACTTGAATTTGGCGGGAAGCCGTGATTTTCCCATGGAACCGATTCACTTGCAGGATTTGCTTAATAATTTTCTGGTCTGAACAACGGGCTGAAACGGGCATTTGACGGTTTTCCGTCAATTTTTCTGGCCTTCAGACACGCTTTCCGACAACACAGGTTCAGCATTCGGTGTCCGATTTACGCCATATTTGATAAAAATACAATTAAACAGACATTCAGATATAAGCCCATCCTCCCGCCGCCGTCTCAATTTATCGCTCCAGCTATATGTCCTCCATGCGATCGGACCTATGGGTTGTGAATATTGATGATGCTACTTTTCGAACCATCAGCCGCACCGTCCGCACGCCCCACGCGGACGCGAACAACCGAAACGAGCACGAGACATGAGCCAGCCGATCCGCTTCTACCATCGCAACGCGATCCGTGAGATCACCGACGCACCCGTCACCCGCACCGTCCTTCAATACCTGCGCGAAGACGCGCGCTGCACGGGCACCAAGGAAGGCTGCGCGGAAGGCGACTGCGGCGCCTGTACCGTCGTGATCGGCGAGCGCGACGACGCGGGCGGCGTCAGCTTCAAGGCGGTCAACGCCTGTATCCAGTTTCTGCCGACGCTCGATGGCAAGGCGCTTTTCACCGTCGAAGACTTGCGCCAGCCAGACGGCAGCCTGCATCCCGTGCAGGAAGCAATGGTCGAGTGTCACGGCTCGCAATGCGGGTTCTGCACGCCGGGTTTCGTGATGTCGATGTGGTCGATGTACGAGAAGCACGGCCACGAGCATGCGTGCGCGAACAAGACCGTGCCGAACCGCGCCGATATCGCCAACGCGCTGACGGGCAACCTTTGCCGCTGCACCGGCTATCGCCCGATCATCGAAGCGGCCGAGCGCATGTTCGAGTTGCCCGCGCCGAAAGCACCCGTCGACGTCATGGCGCTCGCCGACAAGCTCGCCACGCTCGAACGCGGCGAAACCTTCCACTACGAACGCAACGGCCAGCAGTTCGACGCGCCGCGCACCGTCGCCGCGCTCGCGAAGATCAAGGCCGACGCGCCCACCACACGCATTCTTGCCGGCAGCACTGACATCGGCCTGTGGGTCACGAAGATGATGCGCGACCTCGGCCATATCGTGTACGTCGGCCAGATCGCGGAAATGCAGAAGCTCAACGTGACGGACGACTGGATCGAGATCGGCGCGGGCGTCACGGTCGAGCGCGCGTACGCCGAACTGGCGAAGCAGTATCCCGAACTCACTGAAATGTGGCAGCGCTTCGCGTCGCTGCCGATCCGCAACGCGGGCACGATCGGCGGCAATGTTGCGAACGGTTCGCCCATCGGCGATTCGATGCCGGGCCTCATCGCGCTGGGCGCGCGCGTGGTGCTGCGCGGCGGCGAGATCGAACGCGAACTGGCGCTCGAAGACCTGTACCTCGCGTATCAGAAGAAGGATATGGCCGAACACGAGTTCGTCGTCGGTCTGAAGGTGCCCGCGCGCAACGAGGCTCGCAAGCACTTCCAGTTCCGCACGTACAAGATTTCGAAGCGCTTCGACTCGGATATTTCCGCCGTGTGCGCCGCGTTCTCGTTCATCGCCGATGGCGAGACGATCCGCGAGCCGCGCATCGCGTTTGGCGGCATGGCCGCGACGCCGAAGCGCGCGGCGCACGCGGAAGCCGCGCTCGCCGACAACGAGTGGCACGAAGCAACCGCGCAGATCGCAATGCTCGCGCTCGCGAAGGACTATCAGCCGCTCAGCGACATGCGCGCGACCAGCGACTATCGCCTCGAAGCTGCAACGAACACGCTGTACCGCTTCTGGCTCGAGACGCGCCCGAACAATCCGCTGCAAAAGAGCGCGCTCGATGTGCGCGCGGTACTGGCAGCAGGCGCTGCGGCCTGACGGACAAAAAGGAAACGGAGAACCTACAGAATGAACCAGCAAGCCGAACCGTTCCTGAAGGACGCGAAAGAACTCGCCGAATTCACGCAAGTCCATGTGTCGCGTCCGCATGAATCCGCGCATCTGCATGTGAGCGGCCGCGCGACCTACACCGACGACATCCCCGAACTCGCCGGCACACTGCACGCGGCGCTCGGCACGTCGCCGAAAGCGCACGCGAAAATCCTGTCGATGTCGTTTGATAAAGTGCGCGCGACGCCCGGCGTTGTCGCCGTGTTCACGGCGGGCGATATTCCCGGCCATAACGACTGCGCGCCGATCGTCAAAGGCGACGATCCGATCCTCGCGGATGGCATCGTCCAGTATGTCGGGCAGCCGATGTTCATCGTCGTCGCGACCTCGCACGATGCGGCGCGCCTCGGCGCGCGTCGCGCGGACATCGAGTTCGAGGAACTGCCCGCCGTGCTGACGGCGCAGCAGGCACGCGCCGCGAACCAGAGCGTGATTCCGCCGATGAAGCTCGCGCGCGGCGATGCCGCAGCGAAACTGCAACGCGCAGTGCATCGCGATGCGGGCGAGATGCTGCTTGGCGGCCAGGAACAGTTCTATCTGGAAGGGCAGATTTCCTACGCTGTGCCGAAGGACGACGACGGCATGCTCGTGTATTGCTCGACCCAGCACCCGACCGAAATGCAGCACCTTGTCTCACATATGCTCGGCGTTCATTCGCACAATGTGCTGGTCGAGTGCCGGCGCATGGGCGGCGGTTTTGGCGGCAAGGAATCGCAATCGAGCATGTTCGCGTGCTGCGCGTCGCTCGCGGCGTGGAAGTTGTTGTGCCCCGTGAAGCTGCGCCCGGACCGCGACGACGACATGATGATCACCGGCAAGCGCCACGATTTCCACTACACGTATGACGTCGGCTACGACGATGAAGGCCTGATCGAAGGCGTGTCCGTCGACATGACTTCGCGCTGCGGCTTCTCCGCCGACCTGTCCGGCCCCGTGATGACTCGCGCCGTGTGCCACTTCGATAACGCGTACTTCCTGTCGGACGTCGCCATCGACGGCTTCTGCGGCAAGACGAACACGCAGTCGAATACGGCATTTCGCGGCTTCGGTGGTCCGCAGGGCGCGTTCGCGATCGAGTACATCATGGACGACGTCGCGCGTTCGCTCGGCAAGGATTCGCTCGACGTGCGCCGCCGCAACCTGTACGGCAAGACCGAGCGCAACCAGACGCCGTATGGCCAGATCGTCGAAGACAACGTGATTCACGAACTCATCGACGAACTCGAAGCAACCAGTGACTACCGTCGGCGCCGTGCTGAAATACTCGAATTCAACCGCAACAACGAAGTGCTGAAGAAGGGACTCGCGCTCACGCCTTGCAAGTTCGGCATCGCGTTCAACGTGACGCACTTCAATCAGGCGGGCGCGCTCGTTCATATCTATACCGATGGCTCGGTGCTCGTGAATCACGGTGGCACGGAAATGGGCCAGGGCTTGAACACGAAGGTCGCGCAGGTCGTCGCGCATGAGCTTGGTGTGAGCTTCAACCGCGTGCGCGTGACGGCGACGGATACGTCGAAGGTGGCGAATACATCGGCGACGGCGGCATCGACGGGTTCGGACCTGAACGGCAAGGCCGCACAGGATGCCGCGCGTCAGTTGCGCGAGCGTCTTGCCGCATTCGCCGCCGGGAAGTACGGCGCGGGCGAGGTGACGTCGGCACAGGTGCGTTTCGCGGGCGACTGTGTGCTGGTCGGCGACGCCATCGTGCCGTTCGAGGAAGTGATCGCGAAGGCGTATCTCGCGCGCGTGCAGTTGTGGTCCGATGGTTTCTACGCGACGCCGAAACTTTACTGGGATCAGGCGAAGCTGCAAGGCCGGCCGTTCTTCTATTACTCGTATGGCGCGGCTGTGTCGGAAGTCGTGATCGACACGCTGACGGGCGAAATGCGCGTGCTGCGTGCCGATGCGTTGCATGACGTTGGTGCGTCGCTCAATCCTGCCATCGATGTCGGCCAGGTCGAAGGCGGTTTCATTCAGGGCATGGGCTGGCTGACGACGGAAGAGTTGTGGTGGAACGCGGGCGGCAAGCTGATGACGCACGCGCCGTCCACCTACAAGATCCCGACCGTCAACGACACGCCGCCTGATTTCCGCGTGCGGCTCTTCAAGAACCGCAATGCGGAGGACAGCATCCACCGTTCGAAGGCAACGGGTGAGCCGCCGTTGTTGCTGCCGTTCTCGGTGTTCTTCGCGATCCGCGATGCCGTCGCTGCGGTTGGCGATTACAAGGTGAATCCGCCGTTGAACGCGCCCGCGACCAGCGAGGAAATCCTCAAGGCCGTCCGTGCTGTTCGCGCTGCTGGACACTAAACTTTAGAAGAGGGCGCTCGTCATGATGCAAGTTCCCACTTTCGCGCAGATGCCGGTTCAGGTTGGCCGGCGCAGCGGCCACGCGACGCAGTTGCCGCCGCCGATGCACATCGTGCTGTTCGGCGCGGGCCATGTCGGGCATGCGCTCGTCGCGCTGCTTGGCCGGCTGCCGTGTGTCGTGCAATGGGTCGACGAACGCGACGAACTGTTCCCCGACGAAGTGCCCGCGAACGTTCAGATCGAAGCGACGGACACGCCCGACGCTATCGTCGACCAAGCGCCTGCAGGCGCGTTCTTTCTCGTGATGACGCACAACCACGCGCTGGATTTCACGCTTACCGAGCGCATCATGCGGCGGCGCGATTTCGCTTACTTCGGGATGATCGGCTCGAAGACGAAGCGCGTGAAGTTCGAGCGGCGTTTGCTCGATCGCGGTGTCGATCCGCAGCGGCTGTTCGAGATGACGTGCCCGATTGGCGTGCCAGGGATCGTCGACAAGGCACCGACGTCGATTGCCGTGGCGGTGTGTGCGGAACTGTTGCAGGTGAGGTCGCAGCAGGTTTCGTTGGCGGATTTTGCGTCGGTTCAGGAAGCGGATTGCGTCGACGCGTGATTTATTGAGCGGTTCCTCCAACGGGCGCAGCGGGGTGACTTGCTGGGCCCGTTTTTTTACGGCTAGAGGGTTATCTTGCCGCCTTTGCCGTCGGTGACCTGGAGATATTGACGAAGCTCCGGGTATTGCGTTGCAAGCCAGAGCAGCGCGGCTCCGCCAAACCGGCGGGCGAATTCATCGGTGATCGGATTGTTCGCTCCGACCTCATGTTCCATAGCCAGATTCATTCGCACGTCCTTGAAAACGCGTGCGTCGACGAATCCCGTTTTTATTGTTCTGGATTCAGCGTCGTAATAGGAAACGAAATATTCAGTCATCAGCCGCGTGGACTTCGTACTCGGTCATTCTCGTGATTCTGCATCGATGACCTGCACGCTTACGCACAAGATCACGATCTCCGCTCCGACGGACGGTTCGATCACGAACAAAACGAGTTCGCCTTGGGAAACAGCTGCTTCGATTTCGGCGATCTTCTCGTCCGCTAACGATGCGTTGTAGTCGTGCTGACTGTACGCCCATTGAACATGGTCTCGGATCTCATCCGTCGAGAACCTGTGAGACCCCGAGATAAGTACGCGAGAGATGACGTTCTGCAATCCGAAGTCGCTCACGCGCAAGGCTTTTACCCCCGAAAACCCGATTCGGGTCTCGGTGCTGATTACCCGTTCGAGATTGAGCAAGGCACTTCCGCTTGCTCGTGAGTAAGCGACTCCGGCGATCTCTGCGTCGTGGTAAACGTTTGTCGTATTCATGGCAGTCCATGTGTTCGATGTGTGGTCGCATCAAGGCAACGGCGAAAATCTTATGCCAGGACCGCGAACGGGATAAGGACCACCACCGTCGTTCCAGTTGTGCGCGTGAGGGATGCCTTGCCCATGATCGTGATCAAAGTCGAAATCGACGACGGGTTTTCCATCCGCTCCAAATAAGCGCATCTGCCCGCTGCCGGGATTGGTGTACCAGGTTCCCGGCTCCCCTGTGTTAGGCGTCAGCCGGCCGGCTAGCTGAATTGACGAAGACTCATCGACCAATACGCCGTCCGTCAGACGATAGGGCTCTGCACTGTCGAGTTGCGTCGGCGCTCCGATATATTGATCTGCAATGTCGGCTTTATCATCGACTCCGTATTCAGTCAAATCAGGCAATCCGTACCTGCTGACCCATCCAGCCCGCGCAAAAACCGACAACGTCCCGAGCGGATCGGCCAGCACGGCAGCATGCATGAACTCTGCGTTGACGCTGTCATTCATGGCGCATATATCCGCCAGAGTCGGGCCGCCGGCGTTCATCGCCTTTAGCTGGTCCCGGTAGCGCTCGGCGAAAGACACGTCGAAGATATGACTGTAATGGTCCGCGCCCCAGAACGACGACTTCGGCTTTTCCGTTTCCGACGCAGCGCTGCCAACGCGTGCGGGCTCTTGCGCAATCACATGAATGGAACCGCCGCGCACCATCATTTGCAGCATCTCGACCACTTCGAGATCTGAACCTGACTCAGAGAGGCGCGCGTGCCAGTGAAAATTCTTGCCGAGGAATCGCCGGACGCGATCTACGAGGTCCGCGTCTTTTGCCCACACGTCTGCGTAGGCTCGACGGGTGAACGTCTTGCCTGCATCGATGGCCTTTCGGCCGTCCTCTGTCGATGCGATTCGTAAAAGCGATGTGTCATCGCTCCGATACATCACGTAGCGATGCCATGCATCCGTCTTGAGTTCTGTCGCCATGTGCCATCGTCCGCTTTTGGGCAGGTGAAACATCGTAGCGAATCACCATCGGACGAATCGTCATGTTTTGTAAAGATCAGGCGAGCGCTTGACCCACTCCTAAACTTCTCCAGCGGACGCAGCAGGCAAACTCATTTCCTTCCCCACGCCCCGCGCGCGCCTCGCCTTCTTCGCCACCAACATCTCCGACACCTGCGCCATCAAGCCGCGCAACCACTGGATATCGCTAGGCCGGTCCGGCTGCGGATGCCACATCTGATAGCACTTGATGCGCGGAAACGGAATCGGCACGTCGACGACAGCCAGCGGCAGCATCTCCGCATAATGCAGCGCAAAGCGTCGCGTCGTCGTGAAGATGAGATCCGATTGCAGCAGCACTTGCGGCACGAGCCCAAAGTACGGAAGTGTCGCGACGATACGCCTCGCCGCATGTGCCCGCGCGAAGCCCGTATCGATCGCACCGCCGCGCGCGCCGCTGTAGTGCGCGGGCGCGAGATGTGGCGCGGCGAGATAGGCGTCGCGCGTGAGCGGCGCTTTCGCGAGCGGATGATCGGCGCGCATCATACACACGACGGTATCGGAGAACAGGTCGCTGCGCTCGAAGCGCTCGTCGGGCTTCGGCCAGTTGCCGATCACCAGATCGAGCTCACCCGCATCGAGCGCGGACGCATGATCGAGCAGCGGCCCGAGCGACTCGATCTCGAGCCGCGCATGCGGCGCCGCCTCGCGGAATTGCGCGATCACCGTCGGCATGAAGAAGTCGTTCAGATAGTCGGGCGCGGCGATGCGGAACGTGCGACGCGAGCGCTCCGGCTCGAAGTCGCCATGCGGCGTCGCGACGAAATCGACATCGCGCAATACCTTCTGGACTGACGCGAGCAGCGATTCACCGTATTCCGTCGGCACCATGCCCGACTTGCCGCGCACGAGAATCGGGTCGTTCAGCGTTTCGCGCAGCTTGCGCAGCGCGGTGCTGATAGCCGGCTGCGTCTGGTTCAGCCGTAACGCGGTCTGCGTGACGCTGCGCTCGACGAGCAGCGTGCGCAGCACGCGCACGAGCCAGATATCGAGTGATGCGGCGTTGTCGTCGTCCATGAATCGGCGGGGCGGGGAAGGCCCGTTGAAGGCTTTCGAATGCTTGTGTCGAACGGTGCATTGCGATGCAGCGGCGTCCTTGTGCCCGACGCCTCGCCGCATGCGCGCGCGAAGCTATAACCTTAGGCCGTTTTGCCCTGCGCGGGCCATAGCGCAGGCCCTATGACGGGCATCACGGCCGGCGATCCGCCCACTTGCTGGCCGCCACGCCAAGTCACACCATGAACGGCGGCGAACCCGCCGCCGGCCAGCGAACCACGTAAAGGCGCTCAGGCCTTCGCCAGCGCAGACGGCAGCGACGTGATCCGTTTGACTTCCTTCGAGTCAAGCCAGTTCGGCGTACGCGCGCAATAGAGCACCATGGGCAGCGCGTCTTCGCCCCAGAACAACTGCTTGTTGAGCCAGAACGTCGGCACGCCGAATACGCCGATCGCGATGGCGTCGGTACTCTGCCGCATCAGCTGCGCGCGCGTTTCCTCGCGCTCGATCAGCTCCTGGCCATTCGGCACGTTCAGCTTTTCGCACAGCGCGGCGAAGCCATCGGCGCTCGACGGGTCGCGTCCGTCGCGCCAGATGAAGCGGAAAATCTCCCGCACCGTTTGCAGGTCCGAGCCGAGCGCAATGGACAGCAGCATCGGCTTGGTCGAATCGAACGGATGCGCGGGCGGCATGCGGAACGGAATGCCCAGTTGCTCCGCGCGAAAGAGCGCATACCGGTACGTGAAAATGCGTTTCGCGGGCACGTCGTAGGCGACCCGCTGGCCCCAGTGGCGATACAGATCGTTCAGCAACACGGGCGTCAGCACGAACGGCAGCTCAGGCCATTTGTCGTGCTGTTCGAGCAGCAGATACGAGAACGGTGAGACAAAGTCGTAAAACCACAGTGGCTGCGTGGCGTCGATGCCATCGGTCATGATGTCTCCCGGTTACCGGAGTCGGCGGGCCGTCGGCGATGCAGCGCACCGGCCCGTTCTGATTGTTTCGATCTTACGCGGAGCAAGCCGCGTGCGCATCATTTGACAAAATGGCGCCGCCGCGGCCAGCGTTGCCGCGGCGCGGGTTCGGCGCACGCGCCAAGGCTGTCACGAGGTGCGGGCAGGACGGTCGCCGCCGGGCTTGGCTATGCTTTCGTGGCTGTCGGGATTGTCGTGATGTTCTTGCGCCGCGTGGCTCTCGTGCATTGCCGCACGGGCTTCGGCGCGGCCGACGGCGGCGGGGCCTTCATCAGCCGTAGCAGGCTTGTCAGGCGTACCTGCTGCGTCCGATGCGTCGCGCGCCGCGACCGCTTCCGAATCGCGCGTGAGGCGCGCCCGCACGAAGCCGATATGCTCGCGCAGCACATAGAACTGATCCGCATACGCAAGTGGCATCTTCAGACCGTTGACCGATTCTTCGATCTTGTCGAGCCGCACGATGAGCGCCTCGCGCTCGGCCGCCGACGTTTCGTTGAGCGCCTCGCGCTCGATCGCGATCAGCGCGCCGTACCAGCGGTAGATGCGCGACTTCACGCGCCACGCATACAGCGACGGCACGAGCCGCAGCCCGGGAATCAGCACGACGATGATCGGCACCAGCACGACCAGCAGCCGGTCCGCGAGGCTCGCCAGCCAGAACGGCAGCACGCGGTACAGGAAGCTCTTGCCCGACTTGTAGTAGCGGGCGGCGTCCTCGCTGATCGGGAAGTCATGTGCGAGCGGTGCGGGGAATTCGCCCGCCCGCTGCAACGCCGTCGCCTTGCCATGCACCTCGTGCGCCGCGTCGATCAGCAGATCCGACAACGCGGGATGCAGCGAATCGCGCGCGACCAGTTCGGCCGTCGGCGCGATCATGTGCAGCGTGGTCGACGGCAGGTTCTTGCCGAGATCGAACGATCCCATCGGCATTTCGATCTGCGTCAGATACGGGAAGCGCTTCGCGTAGGCCGGGGCCTGCGTGAAGTCGTAGAACTGCACGCCCGCCGTGCGATACAGCTTGCCCATCACGGGCGGCTGCGCGGAGTCGCCCGTCAGGATCGCCGCGTCGATCTTGCCTTCCGTCAGCGCTTTGGCGGCGTCGTCGCCGGACAGCGGCAGCAGCTTCGTCGGGCCGTCGGGCGTGATGCCGTTCGCCTTCAACAACTGCAGCGCGAGCTCGCGCGTGCCGCTGCCTTCGGCGCCGATCGCGATGCGCTTGCCCTTGAACTCGGACAGCAGCGTGATCATCGGCCCGCGATAGAAGATCGCCACGGGCACATACGAGACGCTGCCGAGCGACATCAGATCGTCAGTCGATTTCGACGGCGCGATGCCGTCCTGCACGAAGCCGACGTCGATGTCCGCGTGCGGGTCGGTCAGCCGGCGGTAGTTGTCGAGCGAGCCTTCCGTCTCCAGCACGTTGAGCGTGATGCGGTTGCGCGCGAGGATTTCCTTGTACTTCTGCGCGGCCACCCAGAAGGTGCTGCCTTTGGGGCCCGCCGCCATCGTCAGCGTGTTGGGCGGGGCGGGCTGGATCAGTCGCACGGCGACGTAGATCGCAATTGCGCTGATTATCAGGATGGGGCCGAACGATACAGCGAGATCGCGCCAGGAGATCGCCACGAAGCGGGCGACGAGGCGGGGCGGTGGCTTGCGCTCAGAGGGGCGTTCCGGGCGACGTCCGTCGGAAGGCTTCATGGGAATGCTTGTGCGGTCGGATGAATTCGCGCCGATGGTACAGGAGATTGATGTCGCGGCGGCGCGTGCGGCGGGCGCGCGGGGTCGTAAACGCGTAACAAAAAGTGACCTGGAACGACGGGATACAGCTTACGGTACACACACGGCGGACCGTTGAAGCACGCTTGGCACGGCCGTTCCGTTTTGCATCGGGCGGAAGGCGGCTGCAACAGGAACCGTGCAGAACGCGCGATATCCTTTGCAGAACTTGCGCGGCTAGATTACATTGGCAACGCTGCCGCGCATCGACGTTGGCGCAGCGCGACCCGGCGAGACTGACGAGACCAGGGCACGCTGCCAACTGCGCGGCGCACGGCCGGTGTCATGCACCGCTGCGCGCTGGATCGCGCCGGCCGTCATCCTTTCTAACGCCTCTCTCGCAGACCGTGACAACGCTCCTGGCTCGCCATGCCTCGTCGCGCCTTCGCGCGCGCGTGCAGTCGGGCCACTCGTAGTCGTAACCAAGCCGCAGTCAAACGCGGTCCAAACCAAGCAAAAAGGAGAAGGTATGAAATCGGTCGATTTTCTGAAGGCACTGGGTGGTGTTGTCGCAATGGTTGTTGCATGCCACGCGTATGCCCAGGCAAGCGACTCCACGTCCACCGGCACGACGGCAACTGCACCCGCCGCCAATTCGAAGGCCGCCAAGTCGGAAAACCGCGCGCTGGGCAAGAAGGTCCGCTCGGCCCTCGCGAAGGCGCAAGGCCTCGACGTGTCGAACATCAACGTGCGCGCCCGTGGCGGCGCAGTCACGCTGACGGGCACGGCCCCCGACAACGACCAGATCCAGAAGGCTGGCGAAGTCGCAAAGGGCGTGGCTGGCGTGACGTCGGTGTCGAACAAGATCAACGTCCAGCAGCAATAAGCGGCAAGGGCCGCGCCGGTGAGGGTCGGACCATGATCCGGCTCGCGGGCAGCGGCCAGCCGGTCACCTGACGAACGGCACACTGCAATGTTGCGGCGTGCTTACCGGTCAGAATGACAAGCGGGCTCCCGTTTTCAACGGGAGCCCGTTTCGTTTTGGGCAGCGCTTCGTTGCGCGCGCATCCAGCGCGGGTGTCAAAGTGAGCGCGGCAATACGCAAGCGAAGGCAGCCTTGGCTCTACGAAACGGGACTACCCATGTAGCGTCTCGTTGCGTAGACATCGCACGTGCGGACGCGGCGAGCCGCGCGTGGCGGGCGTTTGCGGCTGTTTTAAGGTAACGGCGGCGGGCGGCGCCCGCCTATGAATGTCTCTGGATCAGGACGGCATGCGTGTTGACCACGAGTGCTTCATCGCGTGCGAACCGGCCTCACACAAGCCATCAAGCGACAGCGCCGCAAAGAGCAGGAGATCGGCGCGAAACTTGCATGGAGCAGCCGCCGCAGCCGCGCCCGCTGCGTGTTTCGCTGCATGTCGGCTGGTTGCAGATGGGCGTGATGCGGCATCGACAACAAGACAATGGAGACGGTAATGACAGGGAAACTGTTATTCAGACGTGCTGCCACTGCCCTTTGCTTCACCATCAGTTCGATCCTGCTCGCCGCGTGTGGCCACGGTGACGATCATCACAACCAGACCGCCAACGCGCTGCCCTCGTTCGTGGTATCCAGCAGCGTCACCACGACGGCTTACGACGGCAACAGCGACGATCTGCTGACGGGCGGGCTCGGCAAGACGGGCCTCGGTTCCGCAACGGCGCCTTCGATCGCGAATCCGGCGAGTCCGACGGCGGCGGAGTTGCGCCGGCTCGCGATCTGGTCGAACTATCGTGCGCTCGTCGACATGTCGGCGAACGGCGGATATGGACGCTTCTGGGGGCCCAACGTCGACCTGAACGGTAACGACACGCTCGGCGAAGGCAAGATCGCGGGCACCGAATACCTCGCGTACGCCGACAACGGCACCGGCCAGCAGAATGTGACCTTGATGGTCCAGGTGCCCAGCACGTTCGATCCGAACAATCCGTGCATCGTCACGGCGACGTCGTCGGGTTCGCGCGGCGTGTACGGCGCGATATCAGCGGCGGGCGAGTGGGGCCTCAAGCGCGGCTGCGCGGTCGCCTACACCGACAAGGGCAGCGGCAACGGCGCGGAAGAAATGCAGACGGGGCTCGTCACGCTGATGAACGGCACGCTTTCGACGGCAGCGGGCGCGGGTACGGCGAGCCTCTTCAAGGCGAACGTGACGTCGGCGGGTCTGGCGTCGTTCAACAATGGCTTTCCGAACCGCTACGCGTTCAAGCACGCGCACTCGCAGCAGAACCCCGAGCAGGACTGGGGACACGACACGCTCGAAGCGATCCAGTTCGCGTATTGGGCGCTCAACCAGCAGTTCGCGCCGACCGTCAACAACAATTCGCAGCAGCATGGCGTGCGCTACAGCGCGGGAAGCATCACGACGATCGCGGCTTCCGTCAGCAATGGCGGCGGCGCTTCGCTCGCGGCCGCCGAGCAGGACACGCAAGGGTGGATCACGGCCGTCGTCGTCGGCGAGCCGCAGATCAATCTGAACATGGCGTCGGCGGCTAAGGTGTTCGAAGGCGGTGCGCAGATTCCCACGGCGGGCGCGCCGCTCGCCGACTACATGACCTACGCGAACATGCTGATGCCGTGCGCGGCAGCCGCGACGGCGGCGACGGGCGCGCCGTATCTGACAGCGCTGCCGCTTGCGACCACCCAGGCGATCCGCACGGCGCGCTGCGCATCGCTGGCGGCGGGCGGCTTCGTGAGCGGCGCGGACGCGACGAGCCAGGCCAACGACGCGCTCGCGAAACTGCACGCCGCAGGCTACGAAACCGACTCCGATCTGCTGCACGCGCCGATGTGGGATTCGCAGGCCGTGCCTGCCGTCGCCGTCACGTATGCGAACGCGTACACGAAGTCGAGCGTGACCGACAACCTGTGCGACTTCAGCTTCGGCACGACGAACGCGACGACGGGCGCGGCGGGCGTCGCGCCAGCCGTCGCACCGATGCCCTCCCTATTCGGCCTCGGCAACGGCGTGCCGCCGACCAACGGCATCAACCTCGTCTACAACATCTCGCCGGCGGGCGGCGCGGACCATCGGTTTGCCACCGCCGACGCCAGCTACACGGGCGCCGCGTGTCTGCGCGCGTTGTGGACGACGGGCGACGCGCGCATGCAGCAGAACGTCAACGCTATCCGCGTGAACGCGAATCTGCACGGCAAACCGGCCATCATCGTGCAGGGGCGCAGCGATGCGCTCGTGCCCGTGAACCACGCCTCGCGCGCGTATCTGGCGATGAACAGCATCACGGAAGGCTCGAAGAGCCAACTCGTGTTCTATGAAGTGCTGAACGGCCAGCACTTCGACGCGTTCCTGGGCGTGGCCGGCTTCGATACGCGCTTCATCCCGGTTCACTACTACAACATCCAGGCGCTGAACCTGATGTGGAATCACCTGAAGGGCGGCGCGGCGCTGCCGCCGTCGCAGGTGATCCGCACGGTGCCGCGCGGCGGCACGGCAGGCGCCGCGCCCGCGCTGACGACAGCCAATCTCCCCGCGATTTCGATGAGTCCGGGTTCCGACGCGATTCAGGTGGGAGCGGGCGCGGTGAACGTGCCGAAGTGATGCGATAGAGGAAGCGGCTCGCCATCCGTTGCACGAGAAACGGCGAGCCGCGTGACATACACGTGACATGCGCGTGACAGGAATCGGGGCGTATCGCGCCAGCTGGGAACCGACTGTGCGCCGGCCCACGCCCGAACGCGACGGACGTTCGTTCTTGTGCGCCGTGACACACTATTTACCCGTCGGGTGCGGTACTGTGAAGTTATCGACGATGCTTCACGGAGCGACGGCCATGGACACGATCCGCTTCACCTACACCGACCTTCCCATCGGCGAGCGCGCGGCGTTCGAGCTGGTGTGCGCGCGGCACGGGTTCGCGCCGGCGCATTTCGACATCAGCGCGAGCGACGATCCCGACGACGCGTCGCATCGCTCGCGTCTTCTGACGATCCGGCGCGGCGGCTGGGCGCAGTCCTATCACGAGGACACGGCCGGCCACTGGGTCCGGCAGTTCGAAACCGACCTGAACTGCCGCTTCTTCAAGTGATTCAAGTGGTCCGCCACGCGCGGCGGGCATGCACGCCCGCTCGCCGTCAGGACAGGACGAGCTTCACGCCGACGAGCGTCAGCGTCGCGGCGAGGAGATTGCGCAGCAACTTTTCGGGCGCCTTCGACGACAGATAGCTGCCGATCACGATGCCCGGCAGCGAGCCGACCAGCAGCGAAAGCAGCATCGACCAGTCGATCGAGCCAAGCAGCCAGTGCCCCGCGCCCGCCAGCAGCGTGAGCGGCACGGCGTGGGCGATATCGGAGCCGACGATGCGCGTGGTAGGCAGCATCGGATAGAGCAGCAGCAACACGGTGACGCCGATCGCGCCCGCGCCGACCGAGGTCAACGACACCAGCACGCCGAGGATCGCACCCGTCAGCATCGTCAGCCCGAGCGTGCTGCCCTGGCCCGTCGCACGCTTGCGCGAAGCAGCGAGCTTCGTCAACTGCGGCCGGAATATCAGCGCGATCGCGGTGATCAGCAGCGCCACGCCGAGCACGAGGGAGATCAGATGTCCGCCGCGCGTCGAGGTCATCCCATAGCGGTGCAGCAGGATCAGCGTGATGGTGGCTGCGGGCACGCTACCCGCGGCGAGGCGCAAGGTCACCTGCCAGTCGATCGAACCCTTCACCCCATGCACGAGCGTGCCCGTCGCCTTGGTCGCGGCGGCGTACAGCAGATCCGTGCCGACGGCCGTCGCCGGATGGACGTTGAACAGCAGCACGAGGATCGGCGTCATCAGCGAGCCGCCGCCCACGCCCGTCAGTCCGACCAGAAAGCCGACGAACAGACCCGACGCGGAAAACAGGAGATCGATATGGGGAAGTGCCATTGCGCGGACCGCGGACGGTCGTAAAGGGTTGCGGGCGAGCTTGCCGGTGGCCGTGCGTCTTGCTGCCTTTCAGATGATCCCATCGGAGCGTTCATGCTGGCTGGCGGCGCGGCGAAAGACCGCTATTGTCGCAAAACCGGCGCTGCCGCGTACGAATGCGGGCGGATGCTGTGTACCGGGCTGTCCCGACAGACGGCTTACAATAAGCGTTTCGGGCGCCGAGGGTTTGCCGAATGGCACGTCAGCGTGCCGCTTCTGCCTCTGCTGTCCCGTGCCTTCCCATCCGCAAGACCGATAAAAATGAATCCCGGCGTCGCCTACGCATTGCTCGCGTTCACCTTGTGGGGACTGTTCCCCGTCTACTTCAAGTCGCTGCATCAGATTTCGCCTGTCGAGATGCTGGCGCACCGGATGGTGTGGTCGATGCTCTTTCTCTTCATCGTGCTCACCGTGCGGCAGCAGTGGCGGTGGCTTGCGCCTGTGCTGCGCGATCGCCGGCTGCTGGTTCGTTTCGCCGCGAGCGCGCTGTTGCTGTCGACGAACTGGGGCATCTATATCTGGGCCGTCAACGCGGGGCATATCGTCGAGGCGAGTCTCGGCTATTTCGTCAATCCGCTGATCAACGTGCTGTTTGGCCTTGCGTTTCTCGGCGAGCGGTTGCGGCGCGTGCAGTGGCTTTCCGTCGCAGTCGCCGCGTGCGGCGTGCTGTGGCTCACGTGGGAAAACGGCCATCCGCCGTGGATCAGCCTTGCGCTCGCGTTCAGCTTCGCGGGCTATGGCCTGCTGCGCAAGACGGCGCAGTTGGGCGCGCTCGAAGGGCTGACGCTGGAAACGGTGCTGCTTTTCCCTGTCGCCGTGCTGTATCTGTTTTTTGCGTCGTCGCATGGCGAGAGCGGCTTCGGCGCGGCGTCACTCGGCGTGAAGGTGCTGCTGGCGCTGGCCGGGCCGATCACGGCCGTGCCGCTGTTGCTGTTCGCGGCGGGCGCGCGGCGGATTCCGCTGTCGATGCTCGGGCTGATCCAGTATGTGACGCCGTCGTTGCAACTGCTCATTGGCGTGCTGATCTATCGCGAGCCGTTCGGGCAGGCGCAGCTGATCGGCTATGGCGCGATCTGGATTGCGCTCGCGCTGTATTCGCTCGATGGGTTGTGGCGGGCGCGGTTTGCGCGGGCTTAAGGCGCTGCTCGCCCGCGCATAAAGTGCCGTTTGTGGCGGTCAGATCGCGCGCTTGACCTCGACGATACCGAACACGGCCAGTGCCAGCCCCGCGATGCGGTCGATGATCACGCGCAGTTTGTGGCCGATCGCATGCCGCGCGAGCGAGACCGCCGTCACCAGGAAGCACCACCACGCGATCGATCCGCAGAACACGCCAAGCACGGTCGTGAACGCGACACTCGATGAAAACGGTCCGCGCGGCGCGAGCGTCGTGAAGAGGGCGGCGAACATGATGACCGTTTGCGGATTGGTCAGTGTAAGCAGCAGGGCGCTGGCGAAGGCCTTTACTGCGCCTGAGTGGCCGATGTTGGCGAGCTTGCCTTCGCCGTTGTTGCCGTCGTTGCCGTTGTCGGTGGGGACTTTTTGTAGCATCGTGCGGATGCCGAGATAGAGCAGGAATAGTCCTGCGATGATGTGCAGCGGCTTGTCGTAGGCCAGCATGAAGTGCGATACGCTCACCAGGCCTAGCGCGGCAATCAGGCCGTAGATGGCGTCGCCGCCCGCTATGCCCAGGCCGATTGCGAGGCCCGCGCGGGGGCCGTCCGTCAGCGTCCGGCGGATGCAGAGCATGCCCATGGGGCCGACTGGGGCGGCGACTGCTAGGCCGACGCCTGCGGCCGTCAGGAAGAGTGATGCGCTGAACATTTTTGCTCCTATGGTTTTTTTGTCTGCGACGCTATGTGGTTTGCTTTGGGTTTGCGCTGGCATCCGCGCTACGGTGTTTGCCTCTGTGCTGGCATCCGCGCTTTGTTAGCGTGCTGCACGCGTCGCCCCTGTGCGGGGCGGCACCTACTTTTCTTTGCCGCCGCAAAGAAAAGTAGGCAAAAGAAAGCGGCTAACACCGCCAACGTTTCTTCCTGCCTGAGGGCCCTCAACCGGTCCCTTACTTCACGCGGCAACTTCTCGATTCAAGCTCGTTGCCAGCGCTCTTGCAGTGCGCCTCACCCGCTTCACGCTCCCGCGTTGCGGCACGCCGTGCCAGATAGTCCGCCGCCGCCCAGGTGGCAAACTGTGTGTAGGCCGAGGTGCCACACACGCCTCACTTCGGACCCGATAGCGCGCGATGTGCCCTCATGTAGGAGCGCTGCCCTGTACGACGGCACGACCTACACACAGTTTGCCGCTATTGGGCAGAGTGTGATTGGTGACGCTGGCTATTTTATGGGAATTCGAAGCGGGTGATGAGCTTGTTTAGAGCGTTGGCAACGCACGCGAACAGGTGCGCTGCCGTGTGAAGGACGGGGCCGTTGGGGGCCCGTGGGCAATAACACGGGCTGGCGGTGTGAGCCGCTTTCTTTTGCCTACTTTTCTTTGCGGCGGCAAAGAAAAGTAGGTGCCGCCCCGCACAGGGGCGACGCCTGAACGGCAAACACCGTAACGCGGACGCCAGCGAAAACACGGGCAAACAACCCAGCGTCGCAGACAACCAAAAGTAGGTGCCGCCCCGCACAGGGGCGACGCGTGAAGCACGCTAACAGAACGCGGATGCCAGCGAAAAGGCAAGCACACCGCCCGGCGACGCCCAAAAAACCAAACCCAAAAGCAACCCTTGCAACCTCAAACCACAGCCGGCTGGCTCCGATCCTTATGATGATCAGCGGCCAAAAGCATATACATCGCAGGCACAACAAACAGCGTAAAAAGCGTCCCAATAGAAAGCCCAGAGAAGATCACAAGCCCCATGGCATTCCGCCCGGCGGCACCAGCCCCCGACGCAATCACCAAAGGCAACACCCCAAGCACCATAGCCGCGGTAGTCATCAGAATAGGCCGCAACCGCACAGCAGCAGCCTCCTCGAGCGCCTCGCGTTTCGACCGTCCAGCGCGCTGAAGCTCATTAGCAAACTGCACAATCAAAATACCGTGCTTGCTGACAAGCCCCATCAACGTAACAAGCCCAACCTGCGTATAAATGTTAAGCGTCGACAGCCCGAGATTAATAAAGATCAGCGCCCCAAACAACGCCATCGGCACCGACACAAGAATGACCACAGGATCGCGAAAACTTTCAAACTGCGCGGCAAGCGCGAGAAACACAATGATCGTCGCGAACATCAGCGTAATCACAAATCCGCCCGACTCCTGCACGAACTGTCGCGACAACCCGGAGTAATCCGCGCTATAGCCAGTCGGCGCGGCATCGGTGGTGGCCTTGCGCAAAAAGTCGAGCACTTCGCCCTGCGAAATCCCCGGCGCGATCACACCGGAAATTGTCGCCGAGTTCAACTGCTGAAAGTGATTGATCGACTCCGGCACGACGTTCTGCTTCAAACGCGTCACAGTCGATGCGGGAATCACACTGCCATCCGGCGTACGCAAATAATAATCAAGCACCTGCGACGGATTCAAACGATCCGTTTGCAGCACCTGCGGAATCACCTTATACGAGCGCCCCGCAATCGAAAAATAGTTCACGTAATTGCCACCCAGCGCCGCGCCCAGCGCCTGCCCGACATCGCTCTGCGTGAGCCCAAGCGACGCAACCTTATCGCGATCCACCACGAGCACGCTCTCCGGCTTGTCGATCTTCAGATCGCTATCGACGAAAAAGAACATGCCGCTTTCACGCGCCTTCTGCAGCACGGTCTGAGAGACTTCATTCAGATTCTCGAACGGCTCCGTCGTGCTGATCACGAACTGCACCGGCAAGCCCTGCGCGCCCGGCAACGGCGGAAACTGGAACGCCGCCACGCGCGCGCCCGCGATGCCGTTCCACTTCGCCTGCAACTCCTGCTGCAACTGCGTGGCGTTCTTCTTGCGCTTGTCCCACGTCTTGAACAGCACGCCGCCAATCCCCTGATTCAGCGTCGGCGCGCCCGTCAGCTGGAACATCTGCGAATACTCAGGCATGTCCTTCGAGATGTCGAATACCTGGTCCGCGTACGTCTGCATCTGCTGGATCGTCGCATTCGGTGGCCCCTGGATCTGCGACAGCACGATGCCCTGGTCCTCCTGCGGCGCAAGCTCCGATTGCGATGTCATGAACAGATACACCGTGCCGCACAACAGCAGCGCACCCATCACGATGAACACGGGCCACGTGTCGAGCATCGAATGCAAGAGCCGTTGATACCTGTGATGCACGCGCTCGAACTGCCTGTCGACGAAACGCGCGAAGCGTCCCGACTCCTGATCCATGCGGAAAAAGCGCGAGCACATCATCGGCGACAGACTCAGCGCGATCACACCCGATACGGCCACGGCGCCCGCCAGCGTGAACGCAAACTCGGTGAAGAGCGCACCCGTCAGCCCGCCCTGAAAGCCGATAGGCAGATACACGGCGATCAGCACCACCGTCATCGCGAGAATCGGACCGCCCAGTTCGCGCGCGGCGATCATCGCGGCTTCGAATGGCTGCTTGCCTTCCTCCTTCATATGCCGGTCGACGTTCTCGACCACGACGATCGCGTCGTCGACCACGAGTCCGATCGCGAGCACGAGCGCAAGCAGCGTCAGCAGATTGATCGAATAGCCGAGCATCTGCATCACGAAGAACGTGCCGATCAGCGACAGCGGCATCGCGATCACGGGCACGATCACCGCGCGGAAGCTGCCGAGGAACAGGAAAATCACGACCGTCACGATCAGCAGCGCTTCGACGAGCGTCTTCACCACTTCTTCGATGGCGGTGTTGATGAAGTCCGTCGCGTCGTAGACGATGTCGCCCGTCATGCCCGTCGGGAACTGCTTCTGCAGATCGGGAAAGATCGCCTTCACGCGCTTCGCCACATCGAGCACGTTCGCGTCCGGCGCGACCTTGATGCCGATGAACACCGAGCGCTTGCCGCTGAACGCGACGTTGAAGTCGTAGCTGTCCGCACCGAGCACGACATTGCCGACATCTTCGAGCCGCACGATCGCGCCGTTCTTCTGCTTGACCACCAGCTTCCTGAAGTCTTCGACGGAATGCAGGTCGGTGCCCGCGTTCAGATCGACGCTGATCATCTGCCCTTTGGTCGTGCCGAGCGTCGCGAGATAGTTGTTGTTGCCGAGCGCCGAGAACACGTCGGAAGCCGTCACATTGTGCGCGGCGAGCTTCGTCGAATCGAGCCACGCGCGCAACGCAAACTGACGGCCGCCGAGAATTTCCGCCGTCTGCACGCCCTGGACCGAATCGAGCTTCGGCTTCACGACGCGCAGCAGATAGTCGGTGACGTTGTTGCTCGGCAGCACGTCGCTGTAGAAGCCCATGTACATCGCGTCGGTGGTCTGGCCGACCTGCACGGTCAGCACCGGCTGCTGCGCTTGCGGCGGCAACTGGTTGCGCACCGACGCGATCTGCGTGTTGATCTCCGTCAGCGCGCGGTTCGAATCGTAGTTCAGGCGCAGCGTCGCGGTGATCGTCGAGAGGCCCGTCGTGCTCGACGACGACATGTAGTCGATGCCCTGCGCCTGCGCAATCGCGGATTCGAGCGGCTGCGTGATGAAGCCGGCCATCGTGTCGGCGCTCGCGCCGTAATAGGCGGTCTGGATCGTGACCACGCCGTTTTCGGTCTGCGGATATTCGCTGACCTTGAGGGTCGACAGCGCGCGCAAGCCGAGCACGAGAATCAGCAGGCTCACGACGGAGGCGAGCACCGGCCGTTCGATAAAGATATCGGTGAATTTCATCGGGCGGCCTCTTATTGTTCCTGAGGCGTCGGGTTGGGGCTGTCCGAAGGCAACACGCGGTTGTCGATCACGAGCGGCGTGCCGTTCTTCAGCTTCAACTGGCCGCTCGTCACGACCTGCGTGCCTTCGCCGATGCCCTTGAGTATCGCCACCTGGTCGCCGCGCGTCGGGCCTGGTGTGATGAACACCTGTTGCGCGATGGGCATGACCTTGCCGTGCGCGTCCTTGTGCTCGCCAGCCTTCACGACGAACACGGTCGCGCCGTACGGGTTATAGGTGATCGCCGTTTGCGGCAGCGTCAGATAGCGCTCTTCATTACCCGCGTCGATCTTCACGTTCGCATACATGCCGGGCAGCAGCTTGCGCTCGCGGTTGTCGACGGTTGCTTCGATCTGCACGTTGCGCGTCGTGTTGTCCACACGCGGGTTGATCGAGCGGATCTTGCCGTCGAAGGTGCGGCTGTTGTACGCGTTCGTATCGACGACGACGGTTTGTCCAACCTGCAATTGCCCGAGTTGTTGCTGCGGCAGATAGAAGTCGGCGTAAATCGGATCGATGGCCTGCAACGTGACGATCGCATCGCCAGGATTGATGTACTGGCCGGGATTGACGGTCGTGATGCCGACGCGTCCCGCGAACGGCGCGCGGATGGTTTTCTTTTCGACGAGCGCGGCCTGTTGATCGACCTGCGCGCGCTTGCTTTTGAGGTCGGCGGCATCGGCGTCGAGTTGCGCCTTCGCGATCGCCTGAATGTCGTACTGCGCCTTGTCGCGCTTGTAGACGGTTTGCGCGAGATCCGCCGCGGCTTGCAGCGACGCGAGCAGAGCGCGGTCCGAATCGTCGTTCAGGCGCAGCAGCACCTGGCCCGCTTTCACTTCCTGCCCCGAGTTGAACGGGATCTCGCGCACGAGGCCGGGCACTTCCGTCGTCACGTCGACGCCGCGCACCGCGCGCAGGCTGCCGACGGCGGACAGCTGCGGCTGCCAGCTCTGATAGCGCGCGACAGCGGACGTCACGGTCGCGGCGGGCGCCGCATTGCTCGCCATGAACTTCCGGATCATGTGCGCCTTGAACAGGTTGAAGCCGACCAGCGCGCCGAGCAGCACGCCCACGCAGATCAGCATGATGATCATCCGCTTTGTCATCGGTCTTTTCGTCGTCATCGTCAGGTCCTTGCACGGCAAACGGGTGAGGCACGAAACGCGTCCGGCGGCGCTGCGGGCTCATCGCATGCGACGCGCGGCGACTGCAAAAAATCAGTGCGGCGTGGCGGGGTTTGCCTGATTCGCCTGGCTCGTGGTCGCGTCGTTCCACCAGCCTCCGCCGAGCGACTGGAACAGCGCTGCCGTATCCGCATAGCGCGCGGCTTGCGCCTGCGCGAGATTCACGACGGTCTGCTGGTATTGACGCTGCGCATCGAGCAGCGCCAGATAGCTGACGCCGCCGACGCGAAACTGGCCGCGCGTCAGATCGAGCGAAGCACTCGCCGCGCGCCACGCGTCCGTTTGCGCGGCGAGGCCTGTCGCATCGTGTTCGAGCGCGCGCAACGTATCGGCGACGTTCTGGAACGCGAGCAACACGGTTTGGCGGTATTGCGCGTTGGCCTGATCGAAAGCGGCCTCGGCAGCGCGCTTTTGTGCGCTTAACTGGCCGCCATGAAAAATTGGCTGCGTGATACCCGCGCCGATGCTCCAGATCATGTCCGCGTATTTGAGCAGTCCGGCGGGCGTTAGCGCCTGCGGGCCATAGCTCGCGGAGAGCGTGATCTGCGGATACATGTTCGCCGTCGCCACGCCAACCTGCGCGCTCGCCTGATGCAGCGTAGCGTCGGCGGCGAGAATGTCGGGCCGCTGCCTGACGAGCGACGAAGGCAGACTCACGGGCAAGCTCTGCGGCAGCGTGAACATCGACAGCCTGAACTCGGGCACGGCGGTATCGCTCGGCGGCTTGCCCGCGAGCACCGCAAGCTGATGGCGCGTCTGATCGAGCGATTGACGCAGCGGCGGCAGCGTCGCGCGTGTTTGCGCGAGCAACGTTTCCTGCGAGAGCACGGCAGTGCGGCCCACGCCGCCCAGCTCGAACTGTTTGCGCAGTACGCCGAGTTGCGATTCTTCATCGGCGGCGATGCGCTCGGTCGAGTCGATCTGCTCGCGCAACGACGCTTCCTTGACGGCCGCCGTGACGATGTTCGCCGACAGCGCGAGATACGCGGCCTGCAACTGATAGCCCTGGTAATCGATTTGCGAGCGCAACGATTCGAGTTCGCGCCGCGAGCCGCCGAACACATCGAGGTTGTACGACACGTTCACTGACGCGTTATACAGGTTCAGCTCTTCCGTGAGTCCCGGCTGACCGAACGTGACGCCGTTGAACTTCTCACGCGTCGCATTGAGCTTCGCATCGACGGATGGATACAACGCGCTGCCCACTTCCGCGCGATAGTTCTCGGCCGCCTGCCTGAGGGCGGCCTGCGCCGCGGCGACGTTCGGGCTATTGGCGAGCGCTTCGCGTATCAGCGCGTCGAGCGGCTCGCAATGAAAGAGCGTCCACCATTGGGCGGGAATATCCTGTCCGGCGATGAATTGCTGAGGCACACCCGACACGCCTGGCGACGACGCCGTCTGATCGGGCAGCGGCGTGGGTGTATAGGTTTCGGTGGCGGGCGGTGCGGGCGTACGGTAATCGGGGCCGACCGTGCAGCCGGACAGGGGAAGCAACGCCGCGCCCAGAATGGCGACGGCTACGCTGATCGAAGCGTCGAACGCGAAACGTGAAGGTCTATGCAAACGACTGCGACTGACACTGCCTTTGACGTCATCGATCATCTATCCACCCTGTATTACCTGCGCGGACTACGAACGAAATTGCGAATGCAGAATTCAACAGCCTGATGCCGCGCATAGCCTAGCATGGGTCGTTGCAAACGAGATCATGCTTGCAGAAGCTTTAGGGGAATAGACGCGCTTTACGGCGGACAAACGTTAAATGCAGCGCGCGAGATGCAAAGGACGGAAGCACCGCATGCATCACATAGTGATAGATGCGGCGCTTGTCGAGAGGCGGATAGATGGACGGTTGAACGCGCGGCCTAAGCGGACCGCCTTAAGCGCGCCGCGCGATTTGACAATTGAACGGGGCGCTTGCGATTGCGCCCTTACAACACGGCAAACAAACTCAATGCGCTGCGCCGCGCTCGCCCGATGTGCCCACCGTGCCGGGCTTGCGCAGCATCTTGTCCACTTCGCCCGCGTGCATCTCTTCGACGGCAATCATCTGCCGCGCATATTCTTCGAGCGCGACGGAGCGGTCCTTGACCAGCGCGAGCAGATCGCGATACAGGCCGAGCGCGACGTCTTCCGCGGTGAGCGATTCGCGCAGGATGGTCGTGATGTCCGTCGTATGCGAATCGAGCAGCGCACCGATGCCTAGCGACGGATACTCGCCGAGCGTGGTGATCCATTCGCCCGCCTGATGCGCGTGCAGCAACGATTCGTCAGCCTGCTGGCGCAGCCACGACACGATCGGAATGCGGCCAAAGCCGAACACGAGGAAGGAGTAGTGCGTATAACGGACCACGCCTGCCAGCTCGGATTCGAGAATCTGGTTCAGCACGGCGATGACCTTGTCCTTTTCGATATCTGGCATGTGGCGCTCCGCGATACTCGTCGACGACGAAAGAGGCTTTCATTGTTGGCCTCGCCTCTGCAAAGATCAAGTGAATCGCGGCGCGAATGCGGTCAGCGGATGATCACGACCGGCACGGGAATCGTCGCATAGGGCAGCCGTATCGCGGGCGCGGGTGGCGGCACGACGGCAACGTAGGGTACGACGGGCGCCACCGGCACGATGGGCACGACGGCAGGCGGTTGCGGCGGCACGTAGTAGAGCGTGCGCGCCGGTGCGTAGACGGCGGCGGGCACATAGGCCGCATGAATGAAGACGGTGCCGGCAAAGGCGCTAGTCGAGCAGGCGATGCCCATGGCGGCGATCGCGGACGTATAAGCAGAGCGAATGTTCACATGAAACTCCCGAAGCGAATGTCGGCGGATGCGATGCGAAATGCTGATGTGGCAGCCGACGTGCAAAAGATACGCAACGCCTTCGGTGAAGGGCAGCGATTACTTGTTTCATTCGATGTCGGAAAAAGCACGCCCATGTTTGAAGCGTCTGCTGCGTAATACGCGTTGCATCGTGCGTGAAAATGCGCAGCGCTGACATGACATGGATCGACATAACTTTGAAATTGCCTTGAGCGTCCCGGACAACCAGAATTCGCTTCGCCAACGACGAATCGCAACACGACGTAGCGAAGAAGTTGAACGAACCGATGATGGAGATGGGAAATGAAGAAGTTGATCGCTATTCTGGCTTTGTGCATTGCATCGACGGGCGTGATGGCCCAGACGGCGCCGCAACCGATTGCAGCGTCGCCGCGCATGGAGCGCATGATGCAGCAGTTGCAGGAGCGCTTTGCCGCCGCCAACACGACGCACGACGGCAAGCTGACGCTTGCCCAGGCTCAGACGGGCATGCCACGCGTGGCGCAGCATTTCAACGAGATCGACACGCAGAAGCAGGGCTACGTGACGCTCGCGCAGATCGAGCAGTTCATGGCGCAGCGCGCGGGATCGCACTGACGGAAAAGCGGGTCGGCATGAAGCTACACTGTTGCAAGACGAATGAAACCATAAGCGACGAAGGAGCCATGCATGGACCGACCCGCCCGCATCATCGTGCTCGACGACGAAGCGGAACTCCGCAATATGCTGCAGCGCTTTCTGAGCGGACATGGTTTCGAAGTCCGCGCCGTGGAGAACAGCAAGCGGCTCGAACGCTATTTGCAGCGTGAGCCGTATGACCTGCTGGTGCTCGATC
Source organism: Paraburkholderia steynii (assembly GCF_900100565.1). Lineage (NCBI taxonomy): Bacteria > Pseudomonadati > Pseudomonadota > Betaproteobacteria > Burkholderiales > Burkholderiaceae > Paraburkholderia > Paraburkholderia steynii. The sequence continues at coordinate 27,742 of NZ_FNDI01000031.1, forward strand.
TGATGATCGGCGAAGAAGACGGCCTGCAGATCTGCGCGAAACTGCGGGCGGAAGGGCACACGCTGCCCATTCTGATGCTCACGGCCAAAGGCGATCCGCTCGATCGCGTGATCGGCCTCGAAACGGGCGCCGACGATTACCTTGCCAAACCGTTCCTGCCGCGCGAACTGGTGGCGCGCATCAATGCGTTGCTGCGCCGCCAGAAAATCGCCTCGAACGATCCGACCGTCACCACGCAGACGCTGCGCTTCGGGGAGTTCCGGCTCGATGTCGCCAAGCAGTGCCTCTACAAACAGGACGAGCTTCTCGAACTGCATTCGGCGCAGATGCTGCTGCTGACGGCGCTCGCCGCGTCGCCGAACCGCGCGGTGAGTCGCGACAACCTGATCGCGCGCGCAAGAGGGCGCGACCACGATGCGCTTGATCGCAGTATCGACGTGCAGATTCTGCGTCTGCGCCAGGCGATCGAAAGCGATCCGTCGAAGCCGCGCTACATCAAGACTGTTTGGGGCGTCGGCTATATGCTCGCCGCCGACGTCGACGCATGAGCGCGCCCATGTCGCGGCGCTTCATGTCCCGCTTGCTGCCGCGCAGCGTGCTCGCGCGAAACATCGCGCTGCTGATCGTGCTCGTTGCATTCACTCAGGTGTGCTCGCTGAGTGTGCTGATTCATTACGTGCAGAAACCGCGCGTCGAACGCGCCGCGGCCGTGTTCGGCACGTACATCAAGACGCTGGACAATGCGCTGGCTGCGTCGCCCGAGGACGCGCGCGACACGCTCGTCGCGCGGCTCGATGCGCGCAGCGAACCGCCAACGGAAGCTGTGTCCGAGCCGCGTGTGCGGTTGCTCGCGTTCTACCGGACCTATCAGCTGGTGACGTTCCTGGATACGCTGCACCGCTATCTGCCAGCGGGCACCGAAGTGCGCTGGCAAGGCGCGCCGCATCCGCGCATGTGGATCCGCATGCATGTGGCGGGCACGCCTTATTGGATCGGCTTGCAGGTGCCGGAAGAGGCGCAGGGCGGCGGCATGCTGACGGCAGTGCTGCTGTCGATCGGGCTGGCGATGCTCGCCGCGTTGACGGGTTTTGCGCTGCAGGCGCATCTGAACCGCCCATTGCGGGAGCTTGCGCAAGCGGCGCGCCGCGTGAGCGCGGGCGAAGTGCCGCCGCCGTTGCCCGTCGATGGTCCGACGGAAATCGCCCAGGTGAGCGGCGCGTTCAACCAGATGACGCAGGCGTTGCAGCAGGCGGAAGCGACGCGTGCGCTGATGCTCGCGGGCATTTCGCACGACATCCGCACGCCGCTGACCAAGCTGCGCCTTGCGATGGCCATGGCGAACGACACGAATGGCGACGAAGCCTTCGTCGGCGCGGCGGAATCGTATCTGGATCAGATCGATACGATTCTTCAGCAGTTCATGGACTACGCGGGCAGCGGCGAGCGCGAGACGCCGCAATCGGGCGATCTGAACGCGTTGATCAGCCAGCTTGCCGCCGACTTCGCGGGCCTTGGACACGAGTTCGATCTGCAACTGGGCGAGCTGCCTGAGCACGCGTTCCGGCCCATCACGATGATGCGGCTCGTGATGAACCTGATGCAGAACGCCGTCGTGTACGGGCAAACGGGTCTCGCCGTGAGGACGTGGGCGGACGCGCAGGCGATCCATGTGGCTGTTGCCGATCGCGGCAAAGGCTTGAGCGCGGAAGAACTCGAACGGCTCAAGGCGCCGTTCCAGCGCGGCAAGAATGCGCATGGCAAAACGGGCGGCACGGGGTTGGGGCTGGCGATCGTCGAACGCATTGCGCGGCTGCATGGCGGCACGCTGGAGTTCCATGCGCGCGAAGGTGGCGGCCTGGAAGTGTGGGCCGTGTTGCCGATTCAGCGCGATTCCAGCGCAACAGGTGTCGGCGAGCAATCGACCGCGCAGTCGGCCAGTTGAACGCACAAGACATTTCATGTGCGAGCGGCTAATCTGTCGGCTGTCTTGATCCCGTCGCCGGCGCACGGCGGCAACTGCGATGACACGCGTCGAATCTCCTTTCGATATCGAACGTCTGGAAGACGAATGGCTCGAGGCCGACGGCTTTGGCGGCTTTGCGTCGGGTACGGTCGGCACGCTGCGCACGCGGCGATATCACGCGCTGCTGCTGACGGCGACGCGCGCACCAGCGGGCCGTATCGTGCTTGTGAATGGGATCGAGGCCTGGATCGAGACGAAGGGCGTGCGCTATCCGCTGTCGATGCAGCGTTACGCGCCCGATATCGTGTATCCCGACATCGCTGCGAGTCTGATCGCGTTCGACACGACGCCGTGGCCGACATGGCGCTTCCGCATCGATGCGCAGACGTGTGTGATCGCGGAAACGTTCGTCGCGAAAGAAACTTGCGAGACGGTGTTGCGCTGGCGCGTGGCATTCGATGGCGACGCGCGCCACGATGACGCGATCACGCTGCACATTCGTCCGTTGCTCTCGGGCCGCGATTATCACGCGCTGCATCACGAGAACGGTGCATTCGATTTCTTTGCTTCTGTCGACGGCGAACGTGTGCAGTGGCAGCCGTATCACGATCTGCCAGCGATCTGCGTCATCACGAACGGCGCATATGAACACGTGCCCGACTGGTATCGCAACTTCTGCTACGTACGCGAACGTGAGCGTGGCCTCGATTTCACCGAAGACCTCGCGACGCCCGGCGTCTTCTCGTTCGATCTTCGTTCGGATGCAGCCGTGATGATATTGAGCGCGGACGTGTCGAACCAATCGACGCCCGTTGCGCATGCCGCCGCGATTGAACTGGCGAACACGCTTGCAGAGACCGAAACGAACCGTCGCGCTGCTTTCGCTTCGCGCCTGCATCGTTCCGCCGATGCCTACGTTGTCGCGCGCTCGACCGGCCGCACGATCGTCGCCGGTTTTCCCTGGTTCACCGACTGGGGCCGCGACACCTTCATCGCGATGCGCGGTCTGCTGATCGCGACAGGGCGACTCGCGGAAGCCGAGGCGATTCTGCTCGCATGGGCGGGGACGATTTCGCAAGGCATGTGTCCGAACCGCTTTCCCGATTACGGCGACGAGCCGGAATACAACTCGGTCGATGCTTCGCTCTGGTTCGCGATTGCCGCGCACGACTATCTGGTGACGGGGCATGCGTCGGACGCGACGCGCGAGCGCCTGCACGCAGCCGTCGATACGATTCTGGCCGGCTACACACAGGGCACGCGCTACGGCATCCAGGCCGACGACGATGGCCTCCTGCGTGCAGGCGTGCCTGGCGTCCAGCTCACGTGGATGGATGCGAAGGTCGGCGACTGGGTGGTGACGCCGCGCATCGGCAAGCCGGTTGAAGTGCAGGCGTTGTGGTTCAACGCGTTGCGCATTGCAGCACAGTGGAACGCGCGATGGAGCGATGCTGCCGATCATGTGGCGGCTTCGTTTGCGCAACGCTTCGTCGATCCGCAAACAGGTGCGCTGTTCGATAACGTCGATGTCGATCATGTGCGCGGCACGGTCGACAGATCGGTCCGGCCCAATCAGATTTTCGCGGCAGGCGGCTTGCCGTTTGCGCTGGTCGAAGGCGACACGGCGCGCGCCGTCGTTGCGCAGGTGGAAGCGCATCTGCTGACGTCTCTGGGTTTGCGCACGTTGTCGCCGGAAGATCCCGGCTATCGCGGGCGCTATGCGGGCGCGCCGCTCGAGCGTGATGGCGCGTATCACCAGGGGACAGTGTGGCCATGGCTGCTGGGGCCATTCGTCGAAGCATGGCTGCGCGTGCAACGTCCCGATGATGCGGCCCGCAGCGCAGCACTCGCGCGCTTTCTCGCGCCGCTCGACGCGCATCTGGATCGCGCGGGCCTCGACCACATTTCGGAAGTCGCGGACGGCGATGCGCCGCACACGCCGGGCGGCACGCCGTTTCAGGCGTGGTCGCTGGGCGAGCGGTTGCGTATTGGTGTGTTGCTGGGCGAAAGCGCCCATGCCCACCTCACCGACGCGAACACCCCAAACCGCGCTACGATGTGACTCCCACCGTCACACGAGAGACGAGGACGCTGCCATGCCTCCGCTGCGCGCCGGAAACCTGCTTGCGACCGTCGAAGGAATACGTCTGCACTCCAGCGAGTGCGCGCGATGGCAGCGCTGGGGTCCGTATCTGAGCGAGCGTCAGTGGGGCACGGTGCGCGAAGACTACAGCCCGAACGGCACCGCATGGGACTATTTCCCGCACGATCACGCACGCAGCCGCGCCTACCGCTGGGGCGAGGACGGCATCGCGGGTTTCGGCGACGATACGTTGAACTGGTGTGTGTCGATTGCCATGTGGAACCGCGCCGATCCCATTCTCAAGGAACGCCTGTTCGGCCTTACGAACCAGGAAGGCAACCATGGCGAGGACGTCAAGGAACTGTATTTCTATCTCGACGGCACGCCGACGCATTCGTACATGCGGATGCTGTACAAGTACCCGCATAGCGCGTTTCCGTATCAGGATCTCGTCGAAGAGAACGGGCGGCGCGGCGCGGACTTGCCGGAATATGAAGTACTCGATACAGGTGTCTTCGACGACTTGCGCTATTTCGACGTGACCGTCGAGTACGCAAAGAACACGCCCGAAGACATCGTGATGCGGGTCACCGTCGAAAACCGCGCGGACGAATCGGCCTCTCTCGATCTGCTGCCGCAAATCTGGGCGCGCAACAAATGGTCGTGGAAAGAGTCGGACGAGCGCCCGAAGCTCGCGAAGGAAACGGTGCATGGCGTCACGCGTCTGCTCGGCGCGCATCCCGGACACGAGCCGATGGTGGTGACGGCATGGTCGCCTGACACCACGGTCTTCGAATGGCTGTTCTGCGAAAACGATACGAACGTCCGGCGCCATTTCAACATGGACGCGCAAGGTCCGTTCAAGGACGGCTTCAACGACTATCTCGTGCATGGCGACGCCGATGCGATCCGGCGCGACGCGGGCACCAAGGCGGCCGCGCACGTGCCGCTGAATCTGCCGCCGCATGGGAAGGCCGTCGTCTATCTGCGCTGGCGTCCCGAGTTCTGCCCCGATGAAACGCCGCTCGATGCCGAGCAACTGTTCGCGCAGCGCATCGCTGAAGCCGATGCGTTCTATGCGGCATTGCAGCACCATATCGAAGGCGCGGACGAGCGGCTCGTGCAGCGCCAGGCGCTGGCGGGCATGCTGTGGTCGAAGCAGTACTACCAGTTCGACGTCGAGCGCTGGATGGACGGCGACCCCTCGCAGCCGACGCCGCCCGCATCGCGCAAACAGGGACGCAATCGCGACTGGCGGCATTTGTGCAACGCGGACATCGTGTCGATGCCCGACAAGTGGGAGTACCCGTGGTATGCGTCTTGGGATCTCGCGTTTCATGCCGCCGCGTTCGCGTTGATCGATCCCGCGTTTGCGAAGCGTCAGTTGTTGCTGCTCGTGAAGGATCGCTACATGCATCCGAACGGGCAGATCCCCGCCTACGAATGGGCGTTCAGCGATGCCAACCCGCCCGTGCATGCATGGGCCGCGTGGCGTGTCTATGAAATCGATCGCGCGTTGATGGGCAAGGGCGACCGCGATTTTCTCGAACTGGTCTTCCACAAGCTGCTGCTCAACTTCGCGTGGTGGGTGAACCGCAAGGATGCCGACGGCCGCAACATTTTCCAGGGCGGCTTTCTCGGACTCGACAACGTTGGCATTTTCGACCGCTCGTCGCCATTGCCGACGGGCGGCCATATCGATCAGGCAGACGGCACGGCATGGATGGCCGCGTATGCGCTAGACCTGATGCGCATCGCGCTTGAACTCGCGTTTGCGAATCACGTGTTCGTCGATATTGGTGTGAAGTTCTTCGAGCACTTCCTGTATATCGCGCAGGCCGTCAGTTGCGAAGACAACTGCGATACGGGCCTGTGGGACAGCGAGGACGAGTTCTTCTATGACAAGCTGCGCTTGCCTGACGGCTCGAATGTGCCGATGCGCGTGCGCTCGATTGTCGGCCTGATTCCGCTAATCGCCGTGCATGTGCTCGAAGAGCGTCTGCATGGCTCGCTGCCGGGTCTGCGCGATCGCCTTGTCTGGTTCCTGCGCAACAAGCCCGATCTCGCGAGGCTGGTGTCGCGCTGGAATGAGCCGGGGCGCGGCAACAGCTTGCTGCTTTCGTTGTTGCGCGGGCATCGAATGAAAGCGCTGCTCAAGCGCGCACTCGACGAAGCCGAGTTCCTGTCAGATCACGGCGTGCGCGCGCTGTCGCGTGTGCATCGCGATCAACCTTACGTCTATCAGCACAACGGCCAGAGCTTCTGCGTGAAGTACTTGCCCGCCGAATCGGATTCGCGTGTGTTCGGCGGCAATTCGAACTGGCGCGGGCCGGTGTGGATGCCCGTCAACTATCTGCTGATCGAGTCGCTGTATGAATTTCATCGCTACTACGGCGACGATTTTCGCGTCGAGTACCCGACGGGCTCGGGCAACCAGCTTTCATTGTCCGAAATCGCCGATGCACTCGCGCAGCGTACGACCACGCTGTTCCTGAAGGACAAGAACAACGAGCGGCCTGTGATGGCTGCGTATCCGTTGTTGCAGGCGGACCCGCGCTCGCAGGATCTCGTGCTGTTTCACGAATACTTTCACGGCGATAACGGACGCGGCGTGGGCGCGTCGCATCAGACGGGATGGTCGGGTCTCGTCGCGTTGCTGTTGCAGCCGCGCGAACTGGCAAGCTCGGGCTTCGTGCCTGAAACGGGCGAGGCGCAGGATGCCGAGGTGGCGGCTTCCGTGAAATAGACCGCGCTGCCCGCGGCTAATGCAGCGGTTCGATTGAACTGCGCGGCATGGCGGCGGGTCTTTCAGATATCGCCACTCGTATGGCTCATTCATGGAAAGACTGCCATGTCCAATGACGCAAACGACGCTTCATCGACTACCTCGTCAGCAAGCTGCAAGATCGGCGCCGGGCCACACGCAGCCGCCGCGGGTCCCGCAGGCAAGCGGCCTGCGCCGCCATGCACGCTGGTCATCTTCGGCGCGGGCGGCGATCTGACTAAACGTTTGTTGACGCCGTCGCTGTACAACCTGACGGTCGACGGCCTGCTCGACGACGGCATGCAGATCATCGGCGTCAATCACGGCGAGCGCGAAACGAAAGAATGGCTCGGCGATCTCGGCAAGTCGCTGCAGCAGTTCGCCGCCGATAAGGCTAGCGAAGCGCATACCGGCAAGGTCGACGAGAAAGCCTGGAAGTGGCTTTCATCGCGCATGGAGTACATGGCGGGCGAATTCGAAACCGACGATGTATTCGAGGCGCTCAAGCAGCGTATCGACAAAACGCCGCACGGCAATGCGATCTTCTATCTCGCGGTGGGCGCGCGCTTTTTCAGGCCGATCGTCGAGCGTCTGGGCAAGCATGGCTTGCTGAAAGAAGACGCGCAGCGCAAAGGGAGCTTCCGGCGTCTCGTGATCGAAAAGCCGTTCGGCACGGACCTCGCGTCCGCGCGCGATCTCAACGCGCACATTCTGGGTTACGCAAACGAATCGCAGGTCTACCGCATCGATCACTTTCTCGGCAAGGACACGGTGCAGAGCATCCTTGCCGTGCGCTTCGCGAATGCGATGTTCGAACCGGTATGGCGGCGCGAGTACATCGACAGTGTGCAGATCACGGCGGCCGAGACGCTCGGCGTCGAAGGGCGCGGCAAGTTCTACGAGCAGACGGGCGCATTCCGCGACATGCTGCCGAACCATCTGTTCCAGTTGCTCGCAATGGTCGCGCTGGAGCCGCCCAATTCATTCGATGCCGAAGCCGTGCGCGACAAGAAAGCTGAACTGTTCGCCGCCATCGAGCCGCTGAAGCGGGACGACGTCGTCTTCGGCCAGTACGAAAAGGGCGACGCGGGCGTCGGCTATCGCGACGAACCCGACGTCGCGCGCGACAGCACGACGGAAACCTACGCGGCCGCACGCGTGTTCATCGACAACTGGCGCTGGGCGGGCGTGCCGTTCTATCTGCGCACGGGTAAGCGCATGGCTGCGCGCCGCACCGAAATCGCCGTGCAACTGAAGCGCGTGCCGTTTCTGATGTTCCGCGACACGCCCGTCGAAGCGCTGACGCCGAACGTCTTCACCCTGCGCATCGATCCCGCCCATGGCACGCGCTTTGACTTCAACGTGAAGGTGCCCGGACCGGCGATGCAGATCGGCGCGGTGCGCTCGGCGTTCAACTACAGCGACTTCTTCGACGAACGCGCGAACGTCGGCTATGAAACGCTGCTCTACGACTGCATGCTCGGCGACGAGACGCTGTTCCAGCGCGCCGACAGCATCGAGTCGGGCTGGTGTGCAGTCGACCGCGTGCTGCATCCCGAAGGCGGGGCGCTGCCCGTGCATGGTTATGCAGCGGGTAGCAGCGGGCCGGCGCAAGCGGATGAACTGCTCGCGCGCGATGGCCGCGCGTGGCGTTCATTGCAGAGCAAAGAGTAGTCCTGTCACAACGGAAAACGAAAGGGGGACGATTTGGCTAAAGCTAAAGTACAGACGCGCCGTAACACCAAAAGCGAAGGTGAACGGATACTCGCCATCGACGTCGGCGGCACGGGGTTGAAGGCGGCCGTGATCGACGCGGGCGGCGACATGAAAAGCGAGCGCGTGCGCGTCGCGACGCCGCATCCCTGCACACCGGAGCAACTCGTCGATACACTGGCGACGCTCGTGCAGCCGCTCGTCGATGCGCAGCATCCAACCTTGATGTCGATCGGCTTTCCGGGTGTCGTGCGGGACAACCACGTGCTGACGGCACCGAATATCGGCGATGCGAACTGGCGCGGCTTCGCGCTCGCGGAACAACTCGCGGCGCGCGTGGGCGGCTTGCCCGTGCGGATGATCAACGACGCCGAGATGCAGGGCTTCGCCGCGATCGAAGGGCACGGCATCGAATTCGTGCTGACGCTGGGCACGGGCGCGGGCACCGCGCTCTTTCGCGACGGCGAGCTGATGCCGCATCTCGAACTCGCGCATCATCCCGTCAGCAAGGACCGCACGTATGACGAGTACATCGGCAATGCGGCGCGCGAGAAGGTGGGTAACAAGCGCTGGAACCGGCGTGTGGAGAAGGTGATCGCGATCCTCGCTTCGCTCGTCAACTACGACAAGCTGTGGATTGGCGGCGGCAATGCGGAGCGTCTGACGTTCGAGTTGCCGTCGAATGCGGCCGTCGTATCGAACGCGGCGGGCATCGAAGGCGGCGCGCGGCTCTGGCATCCGAAGTCGGTGCGGGAAACGCGGCAGTTGCCGGAAGCGAACCAGAAGTCGGGCGTGTACCGTTGAAAGCGCGGGCGGGGGAATAAACGGGCATGGCCGTTCGTTTCCTCCGATGCGGTCATGAACGCGTGACCGCGTCCCTTTCGACGGAGCCGTCCAATGAAAACTATCTCTAACACCCGGCTCGCAGCCATTGCGCTATGTGTGGCGCTCTCGTCAGGCGTCACGCACGCCGTGGCGGCCGACGCTTTCGAAGTGATCTCGCCGGGCACGCCCGACGGCGGCACGATCGATTCGAGCCACGCAGCCAGCGCGAACAATTGCGGCGGCGGCAACCAGTCGCCCGCCGTGCAATGGCGCAACGTGCCATCGGGCACGCGCAGCTTCGCGGTGACGCTCTTCGATCCCGACGGCGCCAAGGGCATTGGCGTGATTCATTGGGTGCTGTACGCGATACCCGCGTCGATGAACGCGATGCAGCATGGTGAGTCGGCGCCGGCTGGCAGCGTGAGCGGCATCAATCGCACCGGGAAGCCCGGTTATTACGGACCTTGCCCGCCCATCGGCGACGTTCCGCATCACTATGTGTTGCAGGTCTACGCGCTCGATCTCGTGCCCGATGCGCTGCCGCCCAATCTCAATCACGACGCGTTTCTCGCGGCCGTCACGAATCACGTGCTGGCCGCAAGCAGCACCGTGCTGCGCTACGGACGCTAGCGCAGCATCAACGCTCAGCGCGGCGCATCGCCCCAGCGGTATTCGACGGTCGCCTCGTCGAGTTGCTTCTTGATCTCGGGGTCGAGCACGAGATCGACAGCGGCGAGCGAGTCGTTCAACTGCTCGACACGGCTCGCGCCGATGATCGCCGACGTGATGGTGGGATTGGCGAGCACCCATGCAATCGCCGTCTTCGTCATCGGTTCGCCCGTTTTCGCGTTGATCTCGCGCAGCGTCTCGATGGTCTTGAATTCGCGCTCGTGCCAGTAGCGCTCTGAGTACATCTCACCTGCCTTGCCGACCGTCTCCGTGAAGCGTCCTTCCGCGGGCTTCGCGTCGTGTCGATGCTTGCCCGTCAGCAGGCCGCCCGCAAGCGGGTTATAGGGAATCACGGCCAGGCCTTCTTCGTCGGCGAGCGGCAGCAGTTCGCGTTCGATCTGCCGGAACAGGAGGTTGTAGCGCGGCTGCACCGATACGAAGCGCGCGGTACGCAGCACATCCGAGCGTCCGAGCATGCGCGCTAGCCGGTACGCGAGATAGTTCGAGACGCCGATATAACGCGCCTTGCCCGAGCGCACGATCACGTCGAGTGCTTCGAGTGTTTCGTCGAGCGGCGTGTCGCGGTCGTCGGAATGCAGCTGGTACAGATCGATGTAATCGGTGTTCAGGCGGCGCAGCGAATCGTCGATGGCGTCGAGCAGGTGCTTGCGCGATGCGCCCTGATTCCACGCGTGTGGACCGACCTTGCCGACCGCTTTGGTCGCGATAATGAAGCGGTCGCGCTTGCCCTTGAGCCACCGTCCGATGATTTCCTCGGTGCGTCCCGCAAGATTTTCGCCGCCACCTAGCGGGTAGACATCGGCCGTATCGATGAAATTCACACCGGCGTCCGTCGCCTTGTCGAGAATGCCATGCGACACGTTTTCTTCGGTTTGCAAGCCGAAAGTCATCGTACCGAGACACAAACGCGAGACAGTAAGACCAGTATGGCCGAATTTGCGGTATTGCATGATCGACTCCGCGAGAAGGAAACTATAAGAGGTTGAGTGCAGCGGGATGGAAATGCAGAAGAGAGAGCATAGCGGCTATTGCGAATCTGCGTCGCGGCCTTGCCGTCAAGCATTCATTGCGCTGACACCGTATTGCGCTTTGCTGGAAAACTTTTCAGACGCGTAAGGTCTAAACGGCTTTGTCGCCGGGTCGAGGTTTCCTATCCGGGAGGTTGATATCGATGAGTGTCGAACAAAACGTCAGTCAGGAGATCGAGCACAACAGTTCTCATGCGCGTGCTGTCATTGCCGGCGCGGGGGTCGTCGCAGTGGGTTTGCTGGTTGCATGCGCGATCGTCATCAGAAGAAAGAAGGGCAATGCGCGCGTGCCCGAACCGGCAAAGCGCGTCGACGTGGACCGCTATGCGGGGCGCTGGTACGAGTTCGCGCGCTACGACAATCATTTCGAGCGAGGCCGCGATTTCGTCACGGCGGACTACGCGAAGCGCGACGACGGCTTGATTAGCGTGATCAACACGGGCCGCGAGGGTGGTGCTGATGGACCGCGGCGCATCGCGCGTGGCAAGGCGCGGGTGGTCCCCGAGTCGGACAACGCAAAGCTGAAAGTATCGTTCTTCGGGCCGTTCTATGTCGGCGACTACTGGGTGCTCGATCACGCCGACGACTATGACTGGTCGATCGTCGGGGAACCGAGCGGCACCTATCTGTGGATACTCACGCGTGAAGCGAAACCCGCAGTCGAACTGCAACGCGCGCTGCTGGAACGCGTGCGCGCATTAGGCTATGACGTGTCGATGCTGCGCCGGACGCAGCAGTAAAGATCGTTTGAAAATTTTTCTAGTCGCCTTTCCTTTTGCGAAATCACGCACCGCTTATCCGGCATTTCCAGTGACGCATGGCGGCTTTGCGCGGTAACTCTTCCCTTCTATTGGTGAGCTTTTGCGCAATTACTGCCGCATTTTCGTGTCGGCATGAATCTCGCATTAACGGACGCCATGCAATTCCGCATCGCTCTGCGCAGACCGATGCGGCTTCTCAAACCGGAGTGTGACTGCCCACGTAAAGAGTCGAGCGAAACAACCGTGGCTGTCGCACCTTATTGCGTCAAATGCCATGGATACCAACCGTACACTCACAACCATTCGAAGCGGCGCGCATCAGATCACCGACCATCGCGACGACATCTTCTTCGCCGCCGTATCGACGACACGCATGCCGATGGTCGTCACCGATCCGAACCTGCCCGACAACCCCGTGATCTTCGCGAACCACGCGTTCTTGCGCATGACGGGCTATGAGCTGCCGGAGATCATCGGTACCAACTGCCGCTTTCTACAAGGGCCGGAGACGGATCGCGCCACCATCGACGAGGTGCGGGACGCCGTTGAGCATCGCCGCGAGATCGCGACGGAGGTTCTCAACTATCGCAAGGACGGCTCGACGTTCTGGAACGCGCTCTTCATTTCGCCCGTCTTCAACGAGCAAGGCGAACTGGTGTATTTCTTCGGCTCGCAACTGGACGTGAGCCGCCGCCGTGACGCGGAGGACGCGCTGCATCAGGCGCAGAAGATGGAGGCGCTCGGGCAGTTGACGGGCGGCATTGCGCACGACTTCAACAACCTGCTGCAGGTGATGGCGGGTTATGTGGATGTGCTGCAAATGGGCATCGAAGGTAATGCGCAAGGCCCTGTGATGGCACAAAGCCTCGATCGCATACGCGGCGCGGTCGCCAAAGCCACGACGCTGACGCAACAGCTGCTCGCGTTTGCGCGCAAGCAGAAGCTCGTGGGGCGCCCAGTCAATCTGAATACGCTGGCGGACAGCATGGTCGAACTCGCGCGGCGCACGCTTGGCGAGAACGTTTCGCTGAAGACCGAATATGAGGATGGCCTCGGCAATTGCCGTGTCGATTCGACCCAGCTCGAAGTCGCATTGCTTAACGTGCTGCTCAATGCACGCGACGCGCTTGCAAACCAGCGCGACGGTGTCGTGACCGTGCGCACGGAGATGGTCGAACTGGAGCAGCAAGCGATGGTCGGCTTCGCCGACCTGCGGACCGGCCGCTATGTGAGCATTGCGATTTCCGACAACGGCTGCGGCATCCCGCCCGAGATTCTCGACAGGGTGATGGACCCGTTCTTCACGACCAAGGACGAAGGCAAGGGAACGGGCCTCGGGTTGTCGATGGTATATGGCTTCGCGAAGCAATCGGGCGGCGCCGTGAACCTTTATTCGGAACCGGGCGTCGGCACCACGTTGCGGCTGTATTTCCCGGCTGTGGAAGGCAATGCGCAGCGTCGTCCGTCCGCACCGAAGGCGATTGAAAAGGCGGGCAACGAAATGATTCTGATCGTCGACGACCGCGTCGAAGTGGCGGAGGTCGCGCAGGCGATGCTCGAGCAGATCGGCTATCGCACGCGTGTCGTGCTGAACACGAAAGAGGCGATGGAGATGTTGCAGGACGGCACGACTGTCGACCTGCTGTTCACCGACCTCATCATGCCGGGCAACATGAACGGCGTGATGCTCGCGCGCGAGGCGCGGCGCCTGCAACCGAAGATCAAGGTGCTGCTGACGACAGGCTATGCCGATGCGTCGCTCGAGCGGACCGATGCGAACGGCAGCGAGTTCGACATGATTCACAAGCCCTATCGGCGCGTGGAACTGGCCCGCAAGGTTCGCATCGTGTTGAACGGGCCGACAGGTGTCGGTTAGCTTTCAGCCAGGGCAATTACGCGTGCATTTGAGCCAACTGAGCAGGGCGTAATCGTTTCATTTACCGCAGGCTGCGGATAGAATTTGTACCCGGTTCCGTTCAACCTGCGGCGGATCGCGCGGTGCTAAAGGAGTATCGCGTGTTCGCGTTTAATCCGGATCTCGAATGCTGCGACCATCAATGCCACATAACGAAAGTGAACGCGTGGAGACTTTGCGTTCGCTTCACATACTCGATACACCGCCGGAAGAACGGTTCGACCGTCTCACACGCCTTGCGCGGCGGCTGTTCGGCGTGCCCATTGCGGCCGTCACGCTGGTCGACAGCCATCGCCAGTGGTTCAAGTCGCATCCCGGCATCGATGCTTCGGAAACATCACGCGATGTGTCTTTCTGCGGCCACGCGATTCTCGACGACGAACTGTTCCTCGTGAACGACGCGTTGCTCGATGTGCGCTTCGCCGACAATCCGCTTGTTACGGGCGATCCGAATATCCGCTTCTACGCGGGCTATCCGCTCACCGTCGACAACGGCAGCCGGCTGGGCACGCTATGCCTGATCGACGTGAAGCCACGCGCATTGGATGACGAAGAGCGCGTGCTGTTGCGCGATCTTGCGCGCATGGCCGAGCAGGAAATCTCCGCCGTGCAACTCGCGACCACGGATGAACTGACAGGCCTGTCGAATCGCCGCGGCTTCGAGTCACTCGCGCAGCATGCAATCAGGCTCTGCAAGCGCGCACAAAAGCCCGCGTCGCTGCTGTTCTTCGACCTGAATGGCTTCAAGAATATCAACGACGTGTACGGTCACGCGGAAGGTGACCGCGCGTTGATTGCATTTGCAACGGTATTGCAAACGGCATTGCGCGACAGCGATGTGATCGGCCGGTTAGGCGGTGACGAGTTCGTCGTGTTGCTGAGCGACTCGGACGAAGAAGGGACGACGCAGACCATCGCACGTCTCAGACATCAACTGGATGTCCACAATCAGTCCGCGCAAACGCCTTATCAATTGCATTGCAGCGTGGGCACGGCGACGTATGCGCCGGACAGCCCGCAGAGCATCGACGACCTGCTCGCGCAAGCCGACGGCGCGATGTACGCGAACAAGCGCTCGCAACGCTGAAGTCTGGGCGGTTGCGCAAACGTTTAGCGTAGCCGCTTCTGTTGTATCAGCGCGCTGTCAGCGATTTTTCCAGCGCCCAACGTTCCTCGCGTTCGAGCCGCAGCAGTGCATGCTCGAACATCGCGCGCGCACGGCCCGAGATGTTCGCCAGATAGACATGCAGCAGCGCATCGGCGGGCGTGCGCGACGCGCAGCTGACGCTGTACTGCTCGAATGCGCTCAGCTGCATGATGATGCTCGCAAGATGCTTCGGGCATTCGCACGCGACGGTGGTCGACGCATGCGCCATCGCCATCAAGGTTTCGTCGGAGTAGTGTCGCTGCGGCGCGGGCTCGCGCATGTCGGGCTGCGTGGCAGCTTGTCCCGTCTTGCGCTGGATGTCGCTCATCATATGCGCGATCGATGCCTGATCGAGCGGCTCGCGTATCGTGCGCACGCCGACGCGCTCCAGCAGATTGATCGTGTTGGCGGCAGCGAACGAATACACCACGACGATGTTCTCCGCGTGAGTCGACGCGCTCAACGCGAGCACGCGCTCGACATCGTCGGCATGCAGCGACGGCAGATGAATGATCAGCACATCGGCGGGCTGGTTCATGCGCTCGGTGAACGCGGCCGTCATGTTCTCGAAGACTTTCGGCTCGCTCGCGAGTTCGGCCTGCATCGCGTGCAGATGCTGGCGAATGGTCTGCGCGAGCGCCGTGCCGACGATGCGCAGCCGCAAGCCCGGCCGCCCCTCCGTGAGCGGCGACACAGGCGTCTTGTCGACATGCATGAACGCGAGCCGTTCGAGTTCGCCCGTCTGCAAGGTGGCGATCGAGCCGATCGAATAGCCGCGATCGACGAGCCCCTTGATCATCGCGACGCGCCGCACGTCGGCTTCGCTGTACAGGCGATGCCCCGATTGCGTAGTGGGCGGTGCGACGACGCCATAGCGGCGCTCCCAGATACGCAGCGTGCCGACGGGGAGATTCGCCATGCGGGCGACGGCCCCGATGCGATAGCGCGGCACGACTTCTGGATCATCCACTGTGTTGTTCATGAATCGAAAACCCTTGGGAAAGTCGATTCGAGTCTAACAAGCGCGACGATGATTTGAGGCGGATTTTTTTATTCAATGATGGCGCAAAGCCGCATAAACAAACGCTTTGCGCAATGCAAGCCTTTGACACACAAGCCTTTGCGGGTTCTTGTCCTCATTCTGTCCCGCCAATGCGGCACGTTACGCAAACATCGCTTGTACTGATTTTGACCAGGATCGAGTGATGCGAGATATGTCATGCCTGATCGTGTGATGTATGAGGAAAGCCTCAGCTTCGGTGCAGGTAGGCGTCAGCGTTTGCTTGTGGAGCCGCGCACGATCAACTGCGGCGCGGACGTCACGCACACGCGCGGTGCTTTCTGGTGCGCGCCATGCTTGCCCGCTGGCCGCTCGATCAACTCGCGCAGCAACGACACGGCGAGCTCGGCGGCTTCGACGGTTGGCACCGCGACGGTTGTGAGAGGCGGGCGCGATTGCTGCGCGAGCTGAATGTCGGTGATGCCGACCACGGATAGATCGCGCGGCACGTCGCGCCCGAGATCAGCCGCCGCGTGGATCGTGCCGAGCGCGGGCAGGTCGTTGGTCGCGAAGATGGCGGTCAGTTTTGCGTCGTGCTCCAGCAGATGGCGCGCTGCGGCATAACCGCCCTCGGTCGTATCGGGTGCGTAACGCACGTTTTTCGCGGGCACTTTGAGGCCTGCCTCGCGCATTGCATCGACAAAGCCTTCATAGCGCGATGCGTGAATACCCGAGGGCTTGCTGCCGACAACCGCACCGATGCGCGTGTGCCCAAGCTCGATCAGATGCTTCGCGGCAAGCTGGCCCGCAAGACGGAAATCGACGGCGACGCACGGCAAGCCGGGTGGATCGTCGGGACGTTCCCACATGCACAGCACCACGGGTGCGCCGCGCGCTTCCGTTTTGCGCAGATCGTCGAAGTCGAGGTTGGCGTTCATCACAAGCACGCCTTCGGAGAGCGTGCCCGCAATCTGCTCCAGATACGCGCGGCCCGCGTGCGGATCTTCATTGGTGTTGCAGATGATGACGAAGTGGCCGCTGGTGCGCGCCGCGCGCTCGACGGCCAGCGCAAACTCCGGGTAGAACGGGTTCGCGATGCTCGACACCATCAGCGCAATGGTCGGCGCGCGTCCTTCGGCAAGTGCGCGCGCTGCGAGGTGCGGACGGTAGTTGAGCGCTTCGACGGCTTCGAGCACGCGCTGACGCGTCTGCTCGCCGACGCGCCCGCGATTGCGCAGCACGTTCGAAACGGTGGCCGACGTGACGCCGGCGCGCCGCGCGACTTCGCTCAAGGTGGACATGTTTCGCAACGCTTATTCAATATGTGGGACTGGCGTTCATCATTTGCATTGGCTACGAAGGCGGGGCACCATGCGCAAAACGACAGAACGAATTATCGGAGACAGCCTTACACGGCCAACAAATGGCCTTCAGAAGGGCCAGCGATCGCAATGCGGTCGTTTTTTCGGCCGTTCAGATTAAGCGCTTAATCTCCGCTTCGGGCTGATTAAATCACGGAGTCGAAGCGATGGCGAGCATTTCGTTGAAGGGCGTGCAGAAGGCGTATGGAGACAACGCGCCCGTGATCCGCAACGTCGATCTGGAGATCGGCGAAAACGAGTTTTGTGTGTTCCTCGGCCCGTCGGGCTGCGGCAAGTCCACGTTACTGCGCATGATTGCGGGCCTTGAAGACGTGACGGACGGCGACCTGTCGATCGGCGGGCGCATCGTCAATGACGTGCCCGCTGCCGAGCGTGGTGTCGCGATGGTGTTCCAGAGTTATGCGCTGTTTCCGCACATGAGCGTGTACGAGAACATGGCCTTCGGCCTCAAGCTCGCGAAGAAGCCGAAAGCGGAAATCGACAGCAAGGTGAAGGAAGCGGCACGCATCCTGCAACTCGAAGCGCTGCTCGACCGCAAGCCGCGCGCGTTGTCGGGCGGGCAGCGGCAGCGTGTCGCGATTGGCCGCGCGATCGTGCGCGAGCCAGGCGTGTTTCTGTTCGACGAGCCCTTGTCCAATCTCGACGCCACGTTGCGTGGTCAGACGCGAATCGAAATTGCGCGTCTGCACAAGCAGTTCGCGACCGCGAGCGTCGTCTATGTGACGCACGATCAGACGGAGGCGATGACGCTCGCCGACAAGATCGTGCTGCTGCATTCGGGCAAGGACACCGAGCGCTACGGCAGCATTGCGCAGATCGGCGCGCCGCTGGAGCTGTATCACCGGCCCGATAGCCGCTTTGTCGCGGGCTTCATCGGCTCGCCGCGCATGAACTTCCTGCCGGGCAGAGTCACGGCGATCGACGCACAAGGCGTCGACGTCACGCTCGATCACACGAATGAAACGCTGCGCGTCGAGGTCGACGGCAGCACCTTGCAAGGTGGGCAGCCCGTCACGCTCGGCGTGCGCCCGGAACATCTCGAACTCGTCACCGACGATGCATCACGACGTGATGCAACGCTCGCACGCACCATTTCGCTGATCGAGCATCTCGGCGAGCATAGCTACGTGCATCTCGAACAACCGGGCGGCGCCGTGCTCATCGCGAAGGTGCCGGGCAACGCTCGCGTCGAACAGGGCGAGCGCGTGGTATTCGCCGCGCCCGCCCGTGCCTGCCATCTTTTCACCGAAGACGGATTCGCCGTGAAGGCGCTCAACTCCGTCGAACACTACGCATAAATAAGGGACATGCGCATGCGCCTTGGAGTCTGTTACTACCCGGAGCACTGGCCGGAATCGATGTGGAAAGACGACGCGCGCCGTATGAAGGCGCTCGGCATCGAGCAGGTGCGAATCGCTGAATTCGCGTGGAGCCGTATGGAGCCGTCGCCGGGCGAATACGATTGGGCCTGGCTCGATCGTGCGGTCGACGTGCTCGGTGACGCCGGTTTGCAGGTCGTCATGTGTACACCGACGGCGACGCCGCCGAAGTGGCTGATCGACCGTCATCCCGACATTCTGCCCGTGGGCGCGGATGGACGTCCGCGTGCATTCGGCTCGCGCCGTCATTACGATTTCTCGTCGCCTTCGTATTTCGAAGCGTCGCGCAAGATCTGCGAGGCCGTCGCGGAGCGTTACGGCAAGCATCCTGCCGTCGCGTACTGGCAGACGGATAACGAATTCGGTTGCCACAACACGGTGGTCAGCTATTCGCCCGCAGCCGTCGCGCGTTTTCGCGTGTGGCTCAAAGAGCGTTATCAGAACGTCGACGCATTGAACCGAGCGTGGGGCACCGTGTTCTGGAGCATGGAGTACCGCAGCTTTGACGAAATCGATGCGCCCATTGCGACCGTCACGGAAGCGCATCCTTCGCATCGACTCGATTACCGGCGTTTCGCATCCGATGAAGTCGCGCGCTACAACCGCATGCAGGTCGAGATCATTCGCGCGCATTCGCCGGGCCGGCCTGTTGCGCACAACTTCATGCAGCTGTTTACCGAGTTCGATCACTACAAGGTCGCGCGCGATCTCGATGTAGCCACGTGGGACAGCTATCCGCTCGGCGCGCTCGAAGAGCAGTGGTACGCCCCTGATATCAAGGCGAAGTTCCTGCGCACCGGGCATCCCGACTTCGCGTCGTTCAACCATGACGTGTATCGCGGTATGTCGAAGCTGCCGTTCTGGGTGATGGAGCAGCAGCCGGGTCCTGTGAACTGGGCGCACTGGAATCCTGCGCCGCTGCCGGGCATGGTGCGTCTGTGGAGCTGGGAAGCGTTCGCGCATGGTGCGGGCTGCGTGTCGTACTTCAGATGGCGTCAGGCGCCGTTCGCGCAGGAACAGATGCATGCAGGGCTCAATACGCCCGACAATCGCCTCGACATTGGCGGCAGCGAAGCGGAGCAGGTCGCGCACGAGATCGCAAAGGTGTCGGCGGCTGATGCCGATGCGAACGCGAACGTGCGCAGCAAGGTCGCGCTGATCTACGACTACGAAGCCAAGTGGCTCTTTGAAATTCATCCACAGGGCGCGGACTTTCATTACCCGCGCTTCGCGTTCGAGTACTACTCGGCGCTGCGTTCGCTGGGCTTCGACGTCGATGTGATTCCCGCCGATGCGCCGCTCGACGGCTACTCGATGATCGTCGTCCCGCCGTTGCCCGTCGTGCCTGGCGACTTCGCGGTGCGGCTCGCGGCATCGGGCGCGCAGATCGTGCTCGGTCCGCGTACCGGCTCGAAGACGCCTGATCTGCAGATTCCCGCGAACCTGCCTCCGGGCGCGCTCGCATCGCTGCTGCCGATCCGTGTGTGGCGCGTCGAATCGATGCGGCCGAATGTAACTGAGCCCGTGCAGGTGAACGGCGCAAGCGATGGACTGCGCGAAGGTCACGCACGTCACTGGCGCGATCTGATCGATGCCGCCGACGAACGCAGCTTCGGTGTGCGCGCGCGTTTTGCCGACGGTCATCCCGCGTATGTGCAGCACGGTTCCGTTCACTACTTCGCGAGCCTGTTCGACGATCGTCTGACGGAGTCGCTGTTTGCGCGCATCGCGACGGAAGCGGGTCTTACGCCGACACCGCTCGGCGACAGCGTGCGTATCAGCCGGCGCGGCAAGCTCACGTACGTGTTCAACTATACGAATGCACGGCACGTGATCGAAGGTGTCGATGCATCGCGTTTCGTGGTCGGTGCGCATGAAGTCGAGCCGCAAGGCGTCGCGGCTTATCGTACTGAATGTACGGAATAACTTCGCAACGTAGCAGTGATCCCAGCAGGTTAGAACCAGGACACAAGGAGACAGGAAGATGAAAGCAGGAAAACTCAAAGCGCGCACCGCAATTGCAGTGGCAGCCATCGCAGTCGCCGCAGCCGTCTCGCCGTTCGCGGCGACGACGGCCGAAGCGGGCACGATGACGATCAACATCGCGTTCAAAGGCGCAAGCCAGCGCGCGGTGTGGCAATCGGTGATCGACGACTTCAAGAAGGCGCATCCCGACATCGACGTGAAGGCGTCGTTCGTCGATGAGGAAGCGTACAAGGTACAGTTGCCGGGCTGGCTGTCGACCGTCGCGCCCGACGTCGTGAACTGGCACAACGGCGAGCGCATGGCGTACTACGCGCGTCGCGGGCTGTTTGAAGACCTGAGCGGCGACTGGAAGAAGAACGGCTGGGACAGCATGTATGCATCGACGAAGGAATCGTCGACGTACAACGGCAAGCAGTATGCGGCGCCGACCGTGTACTACTCGTGGGGCCTGTTCTATCGCAAGGACCTGTTCCAGAAGGCTGGCATCGCATCCGAGCCGAAGACGTGGGACCAGTTGATGGACGCGTGCAAGAAGCTGAAGGCGGCGGGCATCACGCCGTTCGCAGTGGGCGGCCGCGATGCATGGACGCTTGCCGGCTGGTTCGATTATCTCGACCTGCGCATCAACGGCAACGCGTTCCACCAGAAGCTGATGGCGGGCGAAGTGCCGTACACCGATCCGCGCGTGAAGAAGGTCTACACGACGTGGAAGCAGTTGCTCGACGACAAGGACTTTATCGACAACTCGTTGTCGTACGATCTGGACGCAGCGCAACCGTTCATCTTCCAGGGCAAGGCCGCGATGATGCTGATGGGCACGTTCATCACGGGCGGTTTCCCGCCGAACGTGAAGCCGAACATGAGCTACTTCCAGTTCCCGATCATCGACTCGAACGTGCCGACGGCGGAAGACGGTCCCGTCGAATCGCTGCATATTCCGGCCAAGGCCAAGAACAAGGCCGATGCGCACACGTTCCTCGCGTTCGTCGAAACGCCGGAGCAGGGCGCGAAGCTCGCGACGGGTCTTGGCTCGCTGTCGGCGAACAGCAAGTCGCCTGAGCCGGAAGATCCCATTTCGAAGATCGGTTTCCAGATTTTGTCGAATACGAAGGGCGGCATTGCGCAGTTCTACGATCGCGACATGACGAAGGAAATGGCCGACGAAGGGATGAAGGGCATGCAGCAGTTCATCGCCGATCCGACGAAGATCGACGCGATCCTTGCGCAGCTCGAGCAGACGCGCAAGCGTATCTACAAGAAGTAAGGATGTAAGGCAGTGGCGCCGGATGCGCATCGACATGCGCGTCCGGCGCGAAGCAGCAATTTCGTTGCATGGAGAATCGTCGTGTCGCACTCCGTTACACGTCAGGACATCAACGGCACGCCGCCGTCGCAGCCGCAGGCGTCGCCAGCGCCGCGAGCCACGCGCAAGAAGCGTGGACCGTCACCCACCGCGCGTCGGCAGCGCAAGGCCGCGCTGTTGTTTCTCGCGCCCGCGTGCTTCATGGTCGCGGTGTATGTGGTCTGGCCGATCCTGTCGTCGATCTGGCTCAGCTTTTACAACTGGGACGGCATGACCGACAAGGTCTTTGTCGGTCTCGCGAACTACATCGAACTGTTTCAGGCGCCGACTTTCTATACCGCGCTGAAGAACAACCTCATCTGGCTCGTGCTGTTCCTGCTCGCGCCGCCGATGGGGCTCGCCGTCGCGCTCTATCTGAACCAGGCGGTGGCGGGCATACGCGTCGTGAAGTCGCTGTTCTTCGCGCCATTCGTGTTGTCGGGCGTCGTGGTCGGGCTGATCTTCTCTTGGTTCTACGATCCGACCTTTGGCCTCTTTGCCGTGATACTCGGCCACGGCGTGCCCGTGCTCGGCGACGCGCACTATGCGACCTTCGGCATTATCTTCGCCGCGCTATGGCCGCAGACCGCGTATTGCATGATTCTTTATCTGACGGGTCTGACATCGCTGAACAGCGAGCAGATCGAAGCCGCGCGCATGGAAGGCGCGAAGGGCTGGTCGATGCTGTGGCATGTGGTGCTGCCGCAGTTGCGGCCCGTCACCTTTATGGCAATCGTCGTCACGATAATCGGCGCACTGCGCAGCTTCGACCTGATTTCGGTGATGACGGGCGGCGGGCCATTCGAAAGCTCGACCGTACTCGCTTATTACATGTACGACCAGGCGATCAAGTATTACCGCATCGGCTATTCGGCATCGATCGCCGTGGTGTTGTTCGCGATCATGCTCGTGTACATCGTCTATCACCTGCGCCGTATGCTGCGCAACGAACAGTAAGGAGCGGACGATATGTACCCGATGCCCGTTGCCAAATGGAAGCCGTTCAACCGGCGGCTGTACAAGTTGACGTTGCCGGTTGCGCTATTGATCTGGCTATTACCGATGATCGCCGTGCTCGTCACGTCGGTGCGCTCGACGGAAGAACTGAGCGAAGGTAATTACTGGGGCTGGCCGAAGCACATCACGCTCATCGACAACTATCGCGAAGCGCTCACCACGTCGCCGATGCTGCATTACTTCTGGAACAGCGTGCTGATTACGGTTCCTGCCGTGGTCGGTTCGATTGCGCTCGCGGCGATGGCGGGTTTCGCACTGGCCATCTACAAGTTTCGCGGCAACACGACGCTCTTCGCGACCTTTGTTGCGGGTAACTTCGTGCCGGTCCAGATTCTGATGATTCCCGTGCGCGATCTGTCGTTGAGCCTTGGTGTGTTTAATACGCTTGGCGCGCTGATTCTTTTTCACGTGTCGTTTCAGACGGGGTTTTGCGCGCTCTTTCTGCGGAACTTCATCAAGCAGTTGCCGTATGAACTGGTCGAGGCGGCGCGTATTGAAGGAGCAGGTGAGTGGACGGTGTTCTTCCGCATCGTGCTGCCGCTGATTCGCCCTGCGCTTGCTGCGCTCGCCATTCTTGTTTTCACGTTCGTCTGGAACGATTATTTCTGGGCGCTGTGCCTCACGCAAGGCGACGACGCCGCGCCGATCACGGTTGGGGTCGCGGCGCTCAAAGGGCAGTGGACGACGGCGTGGAATCTGGTGTCGGCCGGTTCTATTCTGGCTGCGCTGCCTTCTGTTGCGATGTTCTTTGCGATGCAGAAGCACTTCGTTGCAGGGCTTACGTTTGGCGCGACTAAGGGTTGATGCGGTTTTTTTTCTGTTGTCTCCTGGTAGAAGGTTGCCCGCGCAAGCGGGCTTTTTTTTGGTGCGCCGAGCATGCGCAACAGCTTGGGGGTGCAAGTCCCCTGTCCAACCTGATGGTGGTGAAGGACTAGCGAAACGCAAGGGCGTCGTCGTGAGGCGGGGTCTGAAGGAAGCGTGTAGCAAAGCCACGACCTGACGAACAGAAACCAGATACGAGGCCTACCCGACCGGACGAGCGAGCAATGATCGCGAAGTCCATGACCATCAAGGCGCGGGGTGGTAGATCTGGCGGGTGTGTGGTGAAGGCGGTTGATATCCACTGAGAATTGACCCGGTGGGTCAGAATTCGGTGGAAATCAACAATTATGGCTATCAAAATCAATGGTGCGCCGCTGGTCCCCGCCCCGCTGCCCGCGTCAGAATGGCGTGATGTACCGGGTTATGAAGGGCTGTATGTCGTCAATCGTGCGGACGTGGTGCGGCGTGTAGGCAGGGCTAAACCCTGTTCATCGTGCGCCAAGCTCACAGAGGCCGATGTACGGGCTATACGTGAGTCCGTTGGGGCTGGATATGCGGCCCTGCGTGCAGAGTACGGCATAGGCAATTGCGCACTACACGCGGTGATTCACCGTCTGACAGCGGCGGTTTCAGCGAGCCCGACATGAAGGCATTCGCTGTCATCGCATGCAATGATTCGCCGCTTCCGCTCGATATCACCACGACGCCCGTCGCGAAGCGGCCCAGTGCGTGGCGGAAGCGCCGCTCGTCGAAACAATGTTCGAGCGCGATTCCCGCGACGTCTCTATCACCAACCGGGAGTGCTCGGGCATTCATCTGAGGCCCTCGCTGCGCGATCACCCGCAATCACCCTCTCTCACCTTCACCGGCTGCTTCGCCGACCGCATGCGTTCTTCAGTCCATTGCATACATTGAAGCAAACCACCCACATGCGTTACTGTTCGTAAACACACGTTGATCGTACAAATTCCGGCACAGTCCGCGCGCCGTCACGGCATGTGCACCAGTTCAGTGAGTATCGGCTTGAGCCGGTGGAACGGGCTGAAGCCCATTGAAAGGCAGCATTCGGGTGTTCTGAAGCTCAGGCAGAAAAGCAGCGCAAGCAGCAGCAGCGCCTTGCGATGGCGTGCCGTTGTACCGCGCACAACGCCAAGCGCGTCGTACAGCGCGAAATGGCGTGCTGCATCGACCTTTGGCTTCCAGCGCTTTGGCACGGCGGCAAGCAGGTCAGGCGGCGCGATGAGGCGCGCGTCGTCGACGAACATCAGAAACAGGTAGCAGATCGTCACCGAGGAAATCCAGCGTCCCCAGTCCACACCGAGCACAAACATCGGCCCGCAGGTGACGAACAGAAAGGCAAGCTTGGCGAGATGCCAGCGCACCGTATCGAGGTCGCTGGTGGGCGCCTCATCGAGGGGCGCGTGCGCGCCGCGCTCGCGCGTATTGCACAGTGTCAGCAGCAGGAGCACGGCTGCCGTGCCCGCGCCCGCGAAGCCCCAGATCCAGAACTGTCCCGATGTGAAAATGTGCAGCACGCCGCCCAGATTGTTCATTACGGTCCAGCCGATTGCCTCCATGCCGCCCGTGACGACCCCCGGTGTTTCGGGCGAGATGCGCGCGCGATCGACGGGACCGAGCAGGCTCCACATATGGGCGACGACCTGTTCGCTGCCCTTGAATTTCGCGCAGATGGCGAACATCACCACCTGTAACACGACGGCCGCCCATGTGAAGCGCGCAAAGCGCTTCTGTCCGGGCAGGCTCGACGCAATGCTGCGTGCGAGCAGCCACGCGGCCGGGAACGACATGAACAGATACGACTCGTGAACGAGCGGCAGAATTGCGCCCTGCACGAACAGCAACGCGAAAAACGCCAGGGCGAGACGCACCTTCTGCGTTTCGAGGCGCGCCTTGATGATTGCGCCATACAACATGCAATCGATGCCCAGCACGACGTGGAAGATGATTTCCTTGCGGAAGAAGTATGCGTTGCCGAGTGCCATCTGAAAGAGGCCGCCCGGAATCAGGATAGCGAGCGTCAGCGCGATCACGCTGCGGGCGCGCGACCGGAGCCACAGCACGAGGAATACGGCGTAAAGCAGCACGTAATTCAGGAACACCAGATAGTTGACGGCAATCAGGCTGTCGCCCGAGCCGCTAAAGCGGTTGGTCAGCCTGTCGATCACCCAGCCGCCGAGACCACGGCGGATGAAGCCTGCGTCATAGCTGATGCGCCACTCTGAATAGGCCCACGTGCTCCACTTCAGATGCGCCGGTTCAGACATCGTGGCCACCCAGACCAGCGTGATCGACGCGATGACGAGCGTCAGCGCCGCATACTCGAATGTTCGTTTCATGGGTCCATCTCCGGAGACGGTCTCGCACGCCGATACTAGTCAGTGGTCAATGCAGGCGCTGTTCGATACAGCACATAGCCGGCGCGCGTCGTGATGTTGCGTGCGCTGGTCCACAGCGACCGTGGGATACCGTACCGAAGCGCGCAGGCCGACTGGCTACGATGCAGTGTCGAATCGCGCGCGTGCCGTTGGCGGCACGTCGGCGTCTTGTACTGTGAGAGCCGGGGACATCGCATGAAAAGCGCTACCGGCTGGCGCCGTGTTGGTATCAATCAGCGGACAGCAGGCCAGCCAGCGTGATCCTGGTGGGCCGGGGCCATCAATTCGAGTACGCGCGCCCTCACCTGTACGTCATCAATCCACGTTTCCATTTCGGGCTGGTACTTCGTGTACTTGCGTAGATGCTCCAGCCGGGTACGTCCTGCCCATTGCCCGTCCTGTTGATGATCTAGCCAATGCTGGTCCCAGCTAAACAGGCCAATAGCCGTTTCTAGGTCTCGCTCATACAGCGGAATATCCAGTTTCATGCCAGCGGGGGCCATCGCCGCAAGCGTCAATTGCTGTTCGCTGGTTTTGTTCTTTGCGAAGTCCGCGCGATAGCGTTCGATGAACGTCGCGCGATGCGCCATGATGAACAACAGGGACCAATGCGCGCTATTGCTGTAGTCGCATATCGCGCTCTGCTGAAAGCGACACAGCGTTAGCCAGTTCATGAACCTAACCGGGTTGCATCCGGCCTTGGCTATCTCATGTTCAAGGCGCTGGGCTGTTTGCTCATCATCAGGGGTTAGCTCAGGAATCAGACAAGGGCTGTTTTTCCCGTTGTCATTCGCTGGAGTGAACTCCCATTTTCTTTCAAGACAGATTTTCAGGAAAGCCGGTGAGGCTTCACAGGTTTTGGGGTTTGACTTCCCCTGATCGTGTTTCAGGCGATCAGGGGTTGCGGCTTCAGGGGTAAGCGCCAGCGCCTCCCCGTTTTGTATATTTAGGTTCTTGTTACTACTGCTGATACTGTCTGTAATGGTGGTGTTGATTTCAACATCCGTCCCGATGTACCGATAGTGCGGGGTATAGCTGCCATTGAACATTTTCTGTGTGACTTCCAGCAAACCCGAATCCATCGCGTGTTTAATCACGGTTCTCATTCGTCGCTCTGGGCAGCGACCGAAATACGCGCACCAGTATGCAAGGCTCGCGGCTTTGGGGCGTTTGTGCCTGCGGGTGTTGAAAGCAACATCATCAACGATGGTCGCGGCCATCGCATCCCAATTGCAGGCTTTTAAAACATGGCCTCATAGGTGCGACGGGATTTTGCCGGAAGTCCCACCAATAGACGGGATATTTTGACGGGCGTGGCATTGCTTAACGCGACAGCATTTGGATTGCTGTCCACCTGAGAGAGATGGTTTTGTTCTGCGAGATTCATAACTTCACCTAATGCTTTGACATGGGTTAAAGGGAAAACGCCTTTGCGAAGTCTGTGAGGTGACTTATAATCCCAATCACCTAATTATTTTTTTAAAGCCGTTGAATCCTTCTGAGGGATTCGCGGCTTTTTTCTTTGCCCAAACAAAAACCCGCGTTGAAACATTTCAGGGTGGCGGGCTTGGCATAGCCACGAATCTCACCCCTCGGAAAAGGGTAAAACCCGTACAACGCCACTCTGGAATGCTCTAACGCGGGTTCTGCTTCCGGGTAATTGTCGGTTTGCCGTCTAACAATCCCAATCCTAACCCCGTCTCATAATTCGTGCTTCACCAAGAAAAAGCCCCTCACGTAGAGGGCGAATACTTCTGGCAGAGGTGTTGCATGTCAAACACAGTAAATCCCCGTAGTACCCCGTATGTGCGCCCCAATGCTCTCAACTTAAGCCCCACTCCATCAAGCAAGTTTGTACGCGAGATGGCAGTGGGGCTTAAGTTGAGAGCATTGCCCCGCACAGGGGCGACGCTTGAAGCACGAAGGCATAACGCGGATGCCAGCACAAACCCAAACCGCGGATGGCAGCGAAAGCAAAATCAACCCACAAAACGAACCCTCTAGGAACCGCTATTGGCCCGGCGGAACAGCAGAGCGCACACCCGCCAGCGGCGACCCATAACCGCCCGACTGGGCGTTATTAGGCGTGCCAGTGACGAGTTGCGCGCGTGGATCGGTGGGATTCAGATTCATTTCGCCCGCCTGCTGGTTGCCGTGCGTCGGATATTCGCTGCCGCGCGGCGCGTTGGGCATCAGGCGCGTGCTATTGACGGGCGCGTTCACGTCGTCGTAAGCGGAAAGCCCTTGCGCATTCGATAGCGCGGCGCCGACAGACAGCGCGAGAGCGGTGGTCAACTGAAGCGAAACAATGATCTTGCGCACGATGCACTCCTTGCTCGAAGAATGGCGCGTCCGTCATGATTTGACGAACTACGACGCGGTCCTCTTTATTCCCTTCTAACTATTGGACATCGCATTCGCGAGTTCAAGGCGTGACGTGCGTGGACAGCGGCGCGTGCGGATTGCGTCGCGCTTTTGAAGCAGTTCTTCGTTCGACGCGCCCGCCCCTCAGGCTTTCTCGCCCGCAATATCGCCGACCGCGCGCCGCACCGCCCGCAGAATGTCGTTCGCGAGTTCCGGCTGTGCCTTCAACACCGCGCGCGACGCCGCGATCGCGCCGATCAGCGTCGACGAAATCGCAATCGCCTTCTCGCGCGGGTCGCCCTTCACCTTGTGCGCGCGCAGGTGCTTTTCGAACACAGACGTCATCAGTTCGAAACCTTCGCTGTAGCGCGCGCTGATCGTTTCGTCCTGACGGCCGACCTCGCTCGCCGACGCCGCCATCGCGCAGCCGTTCGCGATGTCGTCGCGTTTTTCTTCCGACAAATAGCTGTCGAGCAGTTCGCTCAGGCTCGGCGCATGGCCATCGGGCTTTCGGGTCATTCGTTCGTGGCCGATCTGCAGACCGTGCGCGAGCGCTTCCGCCGCGAGCGCTTCCTTCGACGGGAAGTGCGCGTAGAGCGCGCCATGCGTGAGCCCCGCCGCCTTGCCGATTTCGGCGACACCGACGCCGTCGATGCCGTGTGTCCTGAACAGGCGCGCGGCCGTTTCGACAAGGGCCGCGCGGTTTTGCGCCGCTTTTTCCTTGCTGACTTTCATCCAGTTGCGCGAGAAACCCCGTCGTTCACGGCGGGGAGGGATAGCGCGGACAGCGAAGCTGTCCCATCACTCGCGTCTCCTTTGAGCAGAGCTATCCTTGAATATCCGTAGCCGTCGCTACGTTGAATGAGCCGGCAATGACGATGCGCAATGCCCTGCACCACGTCGCCGGCAACCTGAATGTTGAAACTGCCTGTCGCACGCACGGCGACACGGCCTGTGTGGCGTCCCGCCTTTTTGCCCGTGGGCACATCTGCGCGCACAAGGTCGCCTGTCTGGAACCCGTGCATGCGGCGCGAACGGGTCAGATACCCGCGCGGGAACCCGTACCGGTCAAGTCGTGTGCGCTGGTAACTGCCCCGGCCGGTGCACTTCACCACAAGCGTCGGCCTGCACCAGACGCTCACGCCCGCCACCTTACCGACGCACACGGCATCCAGCGCGTGGGTCTTCGGCAGGCCGAGCTGCGTGCGGTTGAACTTCGTACGGCCACCCGAGGTTAGTTCAACCGGCAAGCCAGTTGCCCTGAGCGCATTGGCCAACGCCCAGCGTGTCGCATTGACCGCCGCCGCATCCTTCAGGGGCCGCTTCGCCTGCGCGAGAATGAGCGCCAGCCGCTTCGGCTCGCGCGCCAGAAACGCCTCTATCGGGCGCGCCGCCTTCTTCGCGTTGCAGCGCGCACAGGCCAGCGTCAGATTGGAGATACGGTGAGTGCCGCCGCTCGCGCGAGCGAGGATGTGTTCAATCTGCAGCGGGACGTGCTCCTGGTCGCAGTAAGCACACCTGCGGCCCCACTTCGCCAGCAGGTATTCACGCACCTCGTAACCTGCCAGCGTGCCCTGCTGATATTCAACGCCCGCAATCTCCGGGTTCTCAAGGGCCTGCATATCGAAGCGCACGAGTTCACTGGAGACCGCTGTAACGGGTGCCCAGTTCATCAGTCGATTGACCCATGCCATCGTCGTCACAACCCGATGCTCAAGGGATGGCGCCAGCCACCCTGCCGGCCGGGTGCGGTTCAGAAAGCGGGGCGCGCGATAGCGCAGGTTGCCGCGGCGCCGGCGGCGCATGGCCCGGCGCGCGCTCAGGGCTGCACTGATTTGCCGGCCCCGATGGACCAGTTCGAACAGGTTGAGCACTGCGGCGCCACGCTGGATTTCTCCACTGGAGGCGTCGACGTGCTCCGTGTCGCGCACCAGCGCCAGCCCGGTGGTCCGGCTGCCGGGGTCGAGCTTGATGCGCAGGGGTTGAAACCTGCTGGCGTGCGCCTGCCGGTCAACGAGCCGGATGATGAAGGGCACGACACGATGAATGCGCGCACGGCCGCGCGCGAGCAACAGCCTCGCGCGCTTTTCGCTGCACGGCATCAACGCCTTGCCAGACCTGTCCAGAACACATACGGCCAAACCACAGCTCCTCGTTATGCTGCCGGAAAACGTCCGGCGCGTTGCCCTTACGGGCCTGGTGACGGGCGCCTTACGGCGCCGCTCCCCTCGACCATGTTGTGCAGCAGAGGGTGAGGGTGAGCTCACCGGTCGCAGCCCGTTTCGTACCTACCCGGGGCGTGTCTGCTGCTGCGACTTCCAGAGCGCCAGACTGAGTGAAGCATCTGGCGGTGGGTCTGCTGTCTTCTGCACAACGTAGCGCCGCTCGGCGCTGGGTCTGGTCAATCCCAGACTTGCAGGATGCTTCCCTGCAAGCCTCGGCCTTCAGGCCGGGGTGATTGACCGCTATTCCACCTTCCGCAACAAACCGATGAGAAAAACCGCTTGACACCTATTGATTGCGGTCACTATTATTAATTTAAGATTGCAGTTGCAATTATAAAACAGCTGCGGGCGGATGTCCGCCCTCAACCTCAATTTCTGGAGAAATCCTCATGTCATTCGCAAACAAGACGGCACTCATCACAGGCGGCAACGGCGGCATCGGTTTCGCGGCGGCGCGTATCCTGATCGCGCAAGGCGCGCGCGTGGCGATCACGGGCCGCGACCAGAAGAAGCTCGACGAAGCGGCAGCCGAACTGGGCCCGAACGCGCTTCCAATTCGCGCGGATCTGGACGATCCCGCGGCCATCGACGACGTGATGAAAGTGATCGCCGACAAGTTCGGCAAGCTGGATATCGTGTTCGCGAATGCGGGCGTGAGCGGTGCGACGCCTGTCGGCAGCACGACGGCGGAGAAGTTCGAAGCGATCATGCGTACCAACGTGACGGCCGTGTTCCTCACCGTGCAGGCGGCCGTGCCGCTGATGGGCGAGGGCGGTTCGATCGTGCTGAACGGCTCGGTGATGCGTCAGCTGGGCGCGCCGGGGGCGTCGGCGTATTCGGCATCGAAGGCGGCGATCTCCGGCATGGCGCGCGTACTCGCTTCGGAACTCGTTACGCGCGGTATCCGCGTGAATACGGTCATTCCAGGTGGCACGCGCACGTCGATCTGGACGCGCGGCGACCGTGAAGGCGCAACGCTCGACGCAACGGAAACGGCGCTCTCACCGATGATTCCGATGGGCCGTTTCGCGTTGGCCGAAGAAGTGGCGCAGGCGGCTGTGTTCCTCGCATCGGACGCGGCGTCGGGCATGACGGCGGCTGAGATCGTCGTCGATGGCGGCAATACGGGAGCGCCGATGGGCGCGCCGGCTTTCCGTCGTTAAAAGATTTTAAAGGCCTCAACAAAAAAGGGCGATGCACAGCGGTGCATTGCCCTTTGTTCTATTCGATGAGCGCGACGCGTCAGAACATCCCGGCGACGATAGCCGCGACGATCGACCCGAGCACCAGCACCGCACCGATCGTGCGACGTTTGTTCAACTGCGTCCACAGCAAGACGCCTGTCAGCGACAGCAAGATCACGCCGCCCGCGAACGTGTCGATCACCAGCACCCAGCCGACGCTCAGGCCCACGCCCTTGTGAAGGTTCGTCAGCGCCGCGAGGACCGTGTTGGCGCTGCGCTTGACGGTCACATAGTCATTACCGACCCAGTACTCCGCTTGCGTGTTCTCGCCAGGCGACGCAAAACTTACCTGCCAGTGTTCCGGCTGAACCGCCTTGCGGTCACCCCACGCGACGGGATGCGACGGCTCCTTCTGCACACGACCCGGTTTGCCTTGCACCTTCAGCTCTTGTTTGAGCCATTTGGCGAGATCGCGCGGCGACTCGGGCGCGGGCTGCGGCAGCTTTACCTGCAGCGACTCGACCTGCGGTTCGCCCGTCGAAACGCGCAGCGGTCCGCCGCGATGGTTCAGCAAGAAGCCGCTCGTGCCCATCAAAAGACCGAGCGCCGCGCCCCACAGGCCGACCCAGCTATGCACCTTGCGCAGCCAGCGGATAAACGTAATGCGGCGCGAGCCGGCGGGCGGCGCACCATTGCCGGCGCTTTTGCTTTGCCTGTTGGCGCGCGCGGCGGAATCGATGACAACGGTTTCGGGTGTGTTCACGGGTCGCTCCAGGGGCAAGACAGCGTAGGGTTGCAACTGACCGCAACCGTCGTCGAAATGGCTGGCGCACGCGTCGGCCGTCGATGCTCGCGACGCGCGTGATGCTTCGTGACGGAATGACCATCGTCGGGGGGATGCGATGGCGTTTGCTGGCTGGCCGCTTTGCCCTTGGATGGGGCGCCGCAGTGGGCTGGCTTTGAGATCAGAAAAGGCTGCCTATGATTTCATGGCGTAATGAATGCCGCAATCATCGGGCGCGAATTACAACAGCGGCAATGTTTCGACAGATTACGTAAGGAATATGGAAGCAATGCCGCCGCAAGTACTCAACGCACGCCGAGCCGGTAGACGGTGGTGTGACGATAACGTTCACCGGGCCGCAGCACGACCTGTTCGGCGTCCGGCATGTTGACCTGATCCGGAAACGCGCCTGTTTCGAGGCACAACGCCGCGTGCTTGCCGTACGTCTTGCCGTTGCGTCCGTCGACGCCCGCGAGAAAGTTGCCCGTATAGAACTGCATGCCTTTCGCGTCCGTCGATACCGTCAGCTCGCGCCCGCTGGCGGGATCGTAGAGCGTAGCGGCCGTGCGCGTCGCAGCGGCGCCGTCGCGCAGCACGTAGCAATGATCGAAGCCGCCTGCGCGCGCGAGTTGCGCATCCGGCCAGTCGAGACGCGCGCCAATCGGCGCGCCCGCGCGAAAGTCGAATACGCTGCCTGCCACGTCTTTTCTTTCGATGGGGATCATCGTGTCGTCGATGGCGAAGAAGGCGTCCGCATCGATCGCGATCACATGACCGCGAATATCGGGCGCATCGGCGGACGCGTCGCCGGACAGATTGAAGTACGCGTGATTCGTGAGGCTGATGGGCGTGGGTGCGTCGGCGGTGGCGTCGTAGTCGATTGTGAGCGCGCCGTCATCGTCGAGCGCATAGCGCACGGTTGCCGCGACCGCGCCGGGAAAACCTGCGTCGCCTTCGGGCGATTCGTGCGACAGCACCAGCGCGCCGTCTACTTCGCGAGCATGCCAAAGCGCCTTGTGGAAACCGTTGATACCCCCGTGCAGCAGGTTGTCGCCGTCATTGCGGTCGAGCTGATAGACGACGCCGTCGAGCGTGAAGCGCGCCTGCGCAATGCGGTTCGCCCAGCGGCCGATGGTCGAGCCGAAGAACCAGCGGCTCGCCAGATAGTCGGCGGGCGTGTCGTGGCCGAGCAGGACATCGGCGACGCGGCCCGCGCGATCCGGTGCATGCCACGAGACGAGCGTCGCGCCGAGATCGCTGATGGTGGCACGCATGCCGTGCGCGTTGCGCAGCGTGAACAGACGAATGTCGCCGAGACCGGGCAACGTGCCCCAGCGATCGACCTGGACGCTGGATGAAAGAGAGGTATCGGTGCTGTGCATGTCGGCGAAATTCATATCGGTCGCGGATCAAACCAGATTAAGGCATTTATGCGGATGGCGCATTGTGAGTCGATGGCGAGGCTTGCATGCGTTCCTGATACACGCGCGGCGTGCAGTCGAGTTCGCGCCGGAACACGGCGTACATGTACTGCAACGAAGTGAAGCCGCAGCGGATTGCCACTTCCGCGCTCGACATGTCCTGCTGCGCGAGCAGTTGCTTGGCGACATCGAGCTTGTGCTTGAGGATTTCCTGATGCACGGTGCAGCCGAGTTCGCGCCGGAAATAGTCTTCGAGCGACGAACGCGACACGCCCACGTAATCGGCGACCTGTTCCGTTTTGATGCCCTGGCAGGCGTATTGCCGGATGTAGTGACGCGCGCGCATCACGTAAGGGCTCGCGAGCGGCTCGTGCTTCGTCGATTCGCATACGTTGATGCCGACGGGCGGCACGAGGATGCGACGGCCTGCGAAACGTGCGCCGCCCAGCATCTGATGTAGAAGGTGCGCGGCTGTGCGGCCCATTTCCTCGGTGCCCTGAATTACCGACGAAAGCGGAATGCGGGTGAGCGAGCGCGTTAGCGGATCGTTGTCGATGCCGATGATCGCGACCTGTTCGGGCACGGGGATGCCGCTGATCAGGCATGCCTGTAGTACTTGACGCGCGCGGGCGTCCGTTACTGCGATGATGCCGACGGGCTTCGGCAGGCTTTGCAGCCACTCGGTGAGTTGCACGCTGGCCTGGTGCCAGACGGGCGCGCTGGTCGGTAGGCCGCGGTGCACGTCGCCTTCCATTCCATCTGCTCGCAGCAGCGTGTTGAATGCGAGTTCGCGTTCTTGCGCCCAGCGGTTGGTCGGGGATTCGGGCAGGCTGTAGAGGGCGAAGCGTTGCAGGCCGGCGCCGATCAGATGTTTATACGCGAGCGACATGAGTTGCATGTTGTCGGTCGCTATGTAGGGCAGACTCGGTGGGTACTTCGATGCGTCTTCGTAGGAGCCGCCTACGGCGACGACGGGTAAGGGGGAGTCGGCGAGCGCTTCAGAGACTGCTGGGTCATCGAAGTCAGCGATGAAGCCGTCGCCTTCAAAACGTTCTATGCCGTTTAGGCGTGCGCGGAAGTCTTCTTCCAGGAAGAGGTCCCAGGCGACTCGCGTGGAAAGCAGGTAGTTGCCGATGCCTGTGATGATCTCGCGGTCGTAGACTTTGTTTGCATTGAAGAGCAGTGCAATTCGATGTGTTCTCTGGGGCATTTGCTCTCCGGGCAGTGAGGGTTGGATCTGCTTGCCTGTCGGTTTGTGCTTTGCGGTGGCATCCGGATTTTGCCTTTTCGCTGGCCCCCGCGATATGCCTTCGTGCCTGCACAGCAAACATCACATCGCGGATGCCAGTGAAAACCCTGGCAAACCGAACCAAACCAAACAACTAAATCAAACCCATCGCGCCAATTCTAGGCGCCCCCATCCCCCTGCGCCAGCAACCACAAAGAATCACCATCCCCGCTGGCGAATTTCGCAATTGCTCCGCAAACCCGTAAGCATCAGCATGACCTCACATCAGGCAGCTCAGCTGCACCAACTCATCAGGAGACGCGCATGCCGTACTTTGAACATTTGCCCGCCGTTCGGTACGAGGGCCCGCACACGGACAACCCGCTCGCCTATCGCCACTACGACAAGGACAAACTGGTGCTCGGCAAGCGAATGGAAGACCACCTGCGTCTAGCCGTCTGCTACTGGCACACGTTCGTATGGCCCGGCGCGGACATGTTCGGACCAGGCACGTTCGAGCGTCCATGGCATCGCTCGGGTGATGCGCTAGAAAAGGCGCATGCCAAGGCCGATCACGCGTTCGAACTGTTCCAGAAACTCGGCACCCCGTTCTACACCTTCCATGACGCCGACGTAGCGCCCGAAGGCGACAGCATCAAAAGCTATGTGAACAACTTCAAGACGATGACGGACGTGCTCGCGCGCAAGCAGGAGCAGACGGGCGTCAAACTGCTGTGGGGCACGGCCAATCTTTTCTCGCATCCGCGCTATGCAGCAGGCGCTGCGACCAACCCGAATCCCGATGTGTTTGCGTTTGCCGCAACCCAGGTATTGAACGCACTGGAAGCAACGCAGCGCCTGAACGGCGAGAACTACGTGCTGTGGGGCGGCCGCGAAGGCTACGAAACCTTGCTCAACACAGACCTGAAACGCGAGCGCGATCAGCTTGGACGCTTCATGAGCATGGTCGTCGAACACAAGCACAAGATAGGTTTCAAGGGCGCGCTGCTGATCGAGCCGAAACCACAAGAGCCGACCAAGCATCAATACGACTACGACGTCGCGACGGTGCACGGCTTTCTCACGCAATTCGGTTTGCAGGACGAAATCCGCGTGAACATCGAAGCGAATCACGCAACGCTCGCTGGCCATTCGTTTCATCACGAAATCGCCAATGCGTTCGCGCTGGGCATTTTCGGCAGCATCGACGCAAATCGCGGCGATGCGCAAAACGGCTGGGACACGGACCAGTTCCCAAATAGTGTGGAAGAACTCACGCTCGCGCTCTACGAGATCCTCCGCAACGGTGGGTTCTCGACGGGCGGGATGAACTTCGATGCAAAGGTCCGACGCCAGAGTATCGATCCCGAAGACCTGGTACACGGCCATATCGGCGCAATCGATGTGATCGCCGTCGCGCTGGAACGTGCCGCTCATCTCGTCGAGAACGACCGCCTGGGCGCGTTCAAACAGCAACGCTATGCGGGATGGGACAGCGATTTCGGCCGTAAGGTGCTGGCGGGCGGCTATTCGCTCGAATCGCTGGCAAGCGATGCAGTGCAGCGAAACATCGCGCCGCATCATGTCAGCGGACAGCAAGAGCGTCTGGAGAACATCGTCAATCAGGCAATCTACTCAGCCGCTAAATAGGCAAAGCAAAGGCACGAAAAAACGTTAGCAGCGCCGGTAGATTTCGCAATTGCTCCGCCGGCGCGCACGGCACACGCTGTCGTGCGAACAAAAATGGGGCAGCTTTCAAAATTGACGCTCGCGAACAGGTATTCGCAGCGCACCCTGAGGTTAAGACGGCGGTTCGACTCTCTCGCATTCGAAACTGCACGCAACCCTAAATGGAGTGAGACATGAAATCTGCAATGCGTCGTTCCGTATTGAGTTCCCTCGTTTGCGCCGCAATGGCCGCCGGCCTGACGATGGTCGCGCCGCTCGCACACGCGAGCAAGGACAAGCCCGAAATCGGCTTCTGCATCGACGATCTGCGTGTCGAACGCTGGTCGCGCGATCGCGACTATTTCGTCGCCGCAGCGACGAAACTCGGCGCGAAAGTCTCCGTGCAATCCGCTGACGCGAGCGAAGCGCGGCAAATCTCGCAGATCGAGAACCTGATCTCGCGCGGCGTCGACGTGATCGTGATCGTGCCGTTCAATTCGAAGACCCTGGGCAATGTCGTCGCCGAAGCGCACAAGGCAGGCATCAAGGTCGTGTCGTATGACCGGCTGATTCTCGATGCCGATGTCGATGCCTATATCTCGTTCGATAACGAGAAGGTGGGTGAACTGCAGGCGCAAGGCGTCTTTAACGCGCAGCCCAAAGGCAACTACTTCCTGCTCGGCGGCGCGCCGACCGACAACAACGCGAAGATGCTGCGCGAAGGGCAGTTGAAGATACTCAAACCGGCAATCGATCGCGGCGACGTGAAGATCGTCGGCCAGCAGTGGGTGCCGGAATGGAGCGCGGCGACGGCGCTGCGTATCACGGAAGATGCACTGACCGCGAACAACAACAAGATCGATGCGATCGTCGCATCGAACGACGGCACGGCAGGCGGCGCAATCCAGGCGCTCGCCGCGCAGAAGATGGCGGGCAAGGTGCCCGTGTCCGGCCAGGATGCGGACCTTGCAGCTGTGAAGCGCGTGATCGCGGGCACGCAGACCATGACCGTCTACAAGCCGCTGAAGCTGATCGCAGGCGAGGCAGCCAAGCTCGCCGTCGATCTCGCGAAGGGTGACAAGCCCTCATACAACGCGAAGTACGACAACGGCAAGAAGCAGGTCGATACGGTACTTCTGCAACCCACGCTGCTCACCAAGAGCAACGTCGATGTCGTGATCAAGGACGGCTTCTATACGCAGGCGCAACTGGCTGGCAACTGATAGCGGGCGCGGGCGCTTCTGATCGTCACAGACAGAAGCGCTCGCGCATCTTTCATCCATCCAGGACATTACGCATGGCACAAGCGCTTCTGGAGTTGCGCGGCATAGCCAAATCGTTTGCCGGGGTGAAGGCGCTCGACGGCATCGATCTCGTCGTCGCGCCCGGCGAATGCGTCGGACTGTGCGGCGAAAACGGCGCAGGCAAATCGACGCTGATGAAGATCGTCTCCGGCGTCTATCCGCATGGCGAGTGGTCCGGCGAAATTCTTTGGGACGGCAGGCCGCTCGTCGCGCAGAACATTCGCGATACTGAACGCGCAGGCATCGTCATCATCCATCAGGAGCTGATGCTGGTGCCGCAATTGTCGGTTGCCGAGAACATTTTCCTCGGCAACGAAATCACGCTGCCCGGCGGCCGCATGAATTACGCGGCGATGTATCAGCGCGCCGACGAACTGTTGCGCGAACTGAATATCACGGGCATCAACGTCGCACAGCCGGTGATGAACTATGGCGGCGGGCATCAGCAACTGATCGAAATCGCCAAGGCGCTCAACAAGCAGGCAAGACTGCTGATACTCGACGAGCCTTCTTCATCGTTGACGGCAGCGGAAACGAAAATCCTGCTCGATATCGTGCGCGATCTGAAAAAGCGTGGCGTGGCTTGCGTGTATATCTCGCACAAGCTCGATGAAGTGGAAGCCGTGTGCGACACGATCACTGTGATACGCGACGGCAAGCACGTCGCCACGCAGCCGATGAAGCAACTCACCACCGATCGCATCATCGCGATGATGGTCGGGCGCGAGATCACGAATCTGTTTCCGCGCGAACCGCATGAGATCGGCGACGTGATCTTCGAGGCGCGCAACGTGACGTGCTATGACGTGACGAATACGAACCGCAAGCGTGTCGACGATGTGTCGTTCGCGTTGCGCAAGGGCGAAATTCTCGGCGTCGCGGGACTGGTCGGCGCGGGGCGCACGGAGTTGATGCAGGCGATCTTCGGCGCGTATCCGGGTATGAGCGAGGCTGAAGTGTGGATGGACGGCAAGCGCCTGAAAATCCGCGCACCCGCCGATGCGATCACGGCAGGCATCGCAATGGTGCCCGAGGACCGCAAGCGTCACGGCATCGTGCCGCAGTTGGGTGTCGGTCACAACATCACGCTCGCCGTGTTGCAACGCTTTGCGAAAGGCGGTCGCATCGATACCGCATCCGAACTCGACACGATCAACTCGGAAATGAAGCGCCTGTCCGTGCGCGCAGCTTCGCCGATGCTGTCGATTGCGAGTCTTTCGGGCGGCAACCAGCAGAAGGCGGTGCTCACGCGCATGCTGCTCACCAATCCCTCCGTGCTGATTCTCGACGAGCCGACACGCGGCGTCGATGTCGGCGCGAAGTTCGAAATCTACAAGCTGATGTTCGCGCTCGCGAAGCGCGGCGTGTCGATCATCATGGTGTCGTCGGAATTGACGGAAGTGCTCGGCGTGAGCGATCGCGTGCTCGTGATCGGTGAAGGCGAGTTGCGCGGCAATTTTGTGAATGACGGTCTCACGCAGGAACATATTCTGACGGCCGCCATCGCGACGAACCCGAAAGACGCGGACACGAAAGGCAAGGGCCCCACTCAACTGGCGAGCGTCGCATGACTCCTGATCTCACTTCCTCCGATAGCCACGCAAAACACGGCGCGTCGATCGCATCGGGACAGCGTATCAAGCAACTGTTCGCGCGCTACAAGCTGCTCGCGTTGCTGCTTGCTGTCGCCGTCATCTGGGTGTTCTTTTCGTTCCTCACGGAAGGCGCGTTCGTCACGCCGCGCAATCTGTCGAACCTGTTGCGGCAGATGTCGATCACGGGAATGCTCGCGTGCGGCATGGTGTTCGTCATCATCTCGGGCGAGATCGACCTGTCCGTCGGGTCGCTGCTCGGGCTGCTCGGTGGCGTCGCGGCGATACTCAACGTCACGCATCACTGGCCGCTCGCGGCGACGCTGCCCGTCGTGATGCTGCTTGGCGTCGCGATTGGCCTTTTCAACGGCTGGTGGTCGACGTATCTGCGTGTGCCGTCGTTCATCGTCGGGCTGGGCGGCATGCTCGCGTATCGCGGCGTGCTGCTCGGCGTGACGGGCGGATCGACGATCGCGCCGGTGTCCGACGACTTCGTCTTTATCGGTCAGGGCTATTTGCCGCGCATTGCGGGCGACACGCTCGCTGTTGCGCTGTTCGTGCTGCTCGCCGCATTGACGGTGCGGCAGCGGCAGAAGCGCCAGCACTATAACCTGAGCGTCGTGCCGCTGTGGCAGGACGGCGTGAAGATCGTCGCGACGGGCCTGATCCTGCTTGCGTTCGTCGCGACGCTCAACCGTTACGGCGGCATTCCCGTGCCCGTGCTGCTGTTGCTCGCGCTGCTCGGCATTTTCACGTACATCGCGACGCAAACCGTATTCGGCCGGCGCATCTATGCGGTCGGCTCGAATCTCGAAGCGACGCGCCTGTCGGGTGTCAACACGAACCGCGTGAAGCTCGCGATCTTCGCGCTGATGGGGCTGATGTGTGCATTCGGCGGCCTCATCAATACGGCGCGGTTGGCGGCGGGCTCGCCGTCGGCGGGTTCGATGGGCGAACTCGATGCGATTGCGGCGTGCTTTATCGGCGGCACCTCGATGCGCGGCGGCTCGGGCACCGTGTATGGCGCGCTGATCGGCGCACTGGTGATGGCGAGCCTCGACAACGGCATGTCGATGCTCGACGTCGACTCGTACTGGCAGATGATCGTGAAGGGCGGCATTCTCGTGCTCGCGGTTTGGATCGACGTGGTCTCGGGGTCTGACCGGCGCTAGCGCAGAGCGCACGGCCGTGGTGCGCTGCACCACGTCATAGCATTGGCGCGCTTCGTTGAGGCGCGCACAAGCGCCCTGAGAAGGGCGCTTTTTCATTGGCGGGACGTAGCGGCAAGAAGCATTGCGCGAAAAATCGAAGAATGCGCGCACGCCCCGTCCAGCAAGCGATTGCGCGCTCCGCAAGCGCGCCGTCAAGTCCCTTTCGATACGCATGCATCGGCCGAAAACAGGCTGATGGCATACCTATTGCGTTATCCGCCGCGTAGCCAACGGCGGCTTCAACGAATTCCGGTTTTTTTTCAGGGACGCTCGCAGTGCGAGCGGACCGATGGGGCAACGGCGTCCCGAAACGCAACGTGCGAGGAGCGTTCGATCCATGTGATCGGGCGTCGCGCGTGCGCTTCGGGACGCTTTTTTTTGCGCAACCGAAAAGCGCGCATCGACGCGATCCAGCATGACGAACGAGCAGATCACCACGCAACGCAGTGAAGTGTCCGGGCAGACGATCGGCGAACTGATCAATCTGTCTGGCCGTCAGCGGATGCTTTCGCAACGCATCGTGCTGCATGTGTTGCTCGCGTCGCATGGCGATATGAATGCGCTGGCGATCACGCGCGAATGCCTCGCGACGTTTGCGGCGACGCATCGCGTGCTCGTGAACGGCAATGATCATTTGCCTGGCGTGTTCTCGGAAGCGTTACAGCAGCTTTATTACGGCACGCGCAAGGCGGATGAGCGCGTGCAGCGCTTCATCGCGTTGACGGATGAAACGGTCGCGCGCGTCGAGGCGAATGACGACGTGACACGCGAGCATGTGGATGCGCTCGTCGCACAAGCGACGCCGCTGCTTGAACTGCTGCAGGAAATCACGCTTGCGTATCAGAACGAGATGCGCGGTATCGAGGCAGCAACGCAGCGCCGTCAGGCCGCGATCGCGGAACAGTTATCGAGCATTTCGATGCAGGCGAACATCGTCGCGTTGAATGCGCGCATTTCGGCGGCGCGCGCGGGTTCGTACGGCCGCGAGTTCGCCGTCATCACGACGGTGCTCGCCGACATCATCAAGGAGATGGACACGCTGATCTACAGCGTCGTCGATCGCGACGGCGACGACGCATCGTCGCGGCGCGGCACGCCCCGCAAACCGGCGCATCACGTCGCGCAGTCCGCGCGGCCCCGCGCCACCGAACGTGCTTTCCCCTAGTTCTTTGCTCGACCCCACGCATCAGCCCCGTTTTCGTTCAATGAGAGAGACCCATGAAAAACCTGCTGAATTCGCTTGCGAGCGGTAACTGGCGCGCGCTGCTTGCGTGCTTTCTCTACTTCGATACCGGCTTCACCGTCTGGGTCATGTTCGGGCCGCTCGCGCCGTTCATTCA
Organism: Paraburkholderia steynii; assembly: GCF_900100565.1. Classification (NCBI taxonomy): domain Bacteria; kingdom Pseudomonadati; phylum Pseudomonadota; class Betaproteobacteria; order Burkholderiales; family Burkholderiaceae; genus Paraburkholderia; species Paraburkholderia steynii. The sequence goes on from NZ_FNDI01000031.1 coordinate 70,276, forward strand.
CAAGGACATCGCGATGTCGCCCGCAGAACTGGGCTTCCTCGTCGCGGTGCCCGTGCTCGGTGCGGCGATCCTGCGCGTGACGCTCGGCAATCTCTACCAGGCTTGCGACGGACGGCGCGTCGCGCTGATGGGCATCGCGCTATCGGCGATTCCTTCCGTCGTGCTGCTGCTGATGCCGGGCACGCCGTCGTACACGCTGCTGCTGATCCTCGGCGTGTTTCTGGGCGTCGGCGGCGCAAGCTTTGCCGTTGCGCTGCCGATGGCGGGCAGCAACTATCCGCCGAAAGTGCAGGGTCTGGTGCTGGGACTGGCGGCTGCGGGCAACATCGGTGCGGTGCTCGACGGCTTCATGTTCCCCGCGCTCGCCGATCAGTTCGGCTGGGCGAAAGCTGCGGGCGCAGCGCTGCCGCTGCTGGGTCTTGCCGCTATCGCGCTGTTCTTCTGGGCGAAGGATCTTGGACAGAAGTCGGGCAGCGGCGTGCAGGCGATGCGCAGTTTCATCGTGACGCTGGTGGGTCTCGTCGCGCTCGTGGTCGCCGTGCATGCGGGTGTGTTCGGCGCGGGCAAGACGGGCGTGCTGCTGCTGCCCGTGCTCGGGGCGCTGCTCGCGATTGCGGTGCTGCCGAAGCACTATCGCAGCGTGCTCGTCGAGGGCGATACGTGGGTGGTGATGCTGGTCTATAGCATCACGTTTGGTGGTTTCGTCGGCATGTCGTCGTATGTGACGACGCTGCTGATTTCGCTGTATCAGATGCCGCGTCTCGAAGCAGGGCTCTTCATGTCGCTGCTGGCTTGTATTGGTGCGCTGGTGCGTCCCATCGGCGGTCTGGTCGCGGATCGTATTTCGGGTGTGCGCGCGTTGGTGATTCTGCTGGCGGCGATTTCGCTGTGCGACTTCCTGTTCGCTGCGTGGATGCCGCCGGTGTCGGCTGGTATTGCGTTGCTGATCGCGATGTATGTGTGCTTCGGGTTGGGCAACGGCGCGACGTTTCAGCTGGTGCCGCAGCGCTGGAAGGGCAAGACCGGGTTGATGTCGGGGATCGTCGGCGCGGCGGGTGGTATCGGTGGCTTTTATCTGCCTGTGATCATGGGCATCGCGAAGGAAGGCACGGGCAGCTATCAGATGGGCTTTGCGACGTTCGGCGTGCTGGCGGCGCTTGCGTTCGGGCTGGTGGTGCTGCATCGCGCACGGTGGCTCGAATGGGCGCTGCCTAAGGAAAGCCATGTCGTTGTCGAGCCGATTCGCGCGGGCGTGCGGGTGGATAGTGGGGTTTGATGCATTGTCGTAGTTTCTGTTCTTACCCGATGACGCGGACGCCGATGCATCGTTCCGTTATCGACTGATCGACGTCTGCGCAGCGTGGCGACCTTCTGTGACCGGAAGGTCGCCATGTCTTTTTGGGGCCGGGATTCTTCATTTGCCGGGCGTCACAGTTTCTTCTGCAAAGAGCCGTACGCCACATATGGTCATGAAAAGTTCAGACCACGATTCGTTCTGTTCTATGAGTTCGTAACGTATGTGCGATAGCTAACACCGTCGCTTGATGCGACATGCGATAAAGCACTCTGTTGCGCAGTTACCGGCCCTGCGGCCGGGCTGTCCGCTTCTCCGCGAAAGTGGATGGCGAGTTCCGCTCACTCTTTTGTCTGTCTTCAGATCGACGCTGAGTCTGCCGAAATGGCCTCGCGCACAATTGGTTGGGGTTCAAGCATGTCTGCCGAAACGACGCCCGCCTTGAGGTTTCCGACGCCCTGCAGTACTTGTGGCGGCGTGCTGTACCAGTATGTCAACTTCTGCCCCTACTGCGGCGTGAGTCGCCCGCTCGAGGCCGATCGGCCAAAGCGTGCTCAGGCGCAATTGAGGGCTGTCCCCGCGGAAACCCGCCGAGCACCCGCAATCGTCGACGACCCGACGGAATGTGCTGCGCCGAACGTCATCTGGCAAGGGGCAGGGGAGCCGGAATTTTCGCCGGACGTCGTGCCGCTGTCTCTGCCGCAAGCTGTTGGTCGCTGGATCGTCACGAGGGGCGCGATACCTCTGGCCGGCCTGGCCCTGCTCGGCGTGGTCGGCTATCTTTGGCTCGGACACGGCCATACGCGGGACACCGATAACGGCGAACTGTCGACAGGCGCGGACGCTTCGAGCCGCTCGATACCTCAGTACATGCCACCGTCGAAGGATGGTGTGTCTTCGATGGACGTCACGGGCCAGCCAGCCGTCAACAAGATCGCGCAGCCGGTCGCATCTCGCGCGCCGGGCGGCGCGCAGTCGCATCGGACGGTATCCGATGCGCTGGGCGACGCAAGGGCGGCTCTCGCGCGAAACGATCTGACGCAAGCGAAAGCAGCCGTGGCGAATGCGTCGTTGCTGGCACCCGGCAATCCTGACGCGTTGCGGATGCAAACCGAGGTGAAGGATCGGGAGAACCAGCGTGACGTTGCGATAGGCGTGGCGAACAGCTGTGCGAACGACAAGATATGGAGTTGTGTATTCAAACTCTCCAACCAGGCGCTCGCGATCGATGTCGGCAGCGTGGAGGCTCAGGCTCTGCTTCAGCGGGCGATCCTGTCGACAGGATGGAAGCCGCTAGGCGAGAAGGCTGCGCCGGCGCCGCGCAAACCGCCGCCAGTCGTTGCCAACAGCGCGCCGACGAGACTGCTGCCGACTGGGCTGCCGACACTTCCGCCATTGCCGCCGGGCACACCCACGGACAGTGCCCGTCCGTCAGCGAACAACGCGGCGCCTGCCGCCTGGGTGGCGCCGCCCCGCGATAGCGGCGATGCGCAGACGAGCGCCATGCGCGGCTCGGACGGGGGAAGCCTTTCGCCCGTTGGGTCGTTGACCACGAAGTGAGTGTGTCGCGTGGGCGCAGATAAACTGCGTTCCACGTTCGTTCTGTTCGCCGCCGCCCGGCAAGTGCTAGACGGCAACGACGGATAGACGCGGCGCAGTCAAACCTATAGTTCCCAATCGAACTGCTGCTCTGTCTGCCTCTCGGCCGCCAGCTTCTGTCGGCCTTCCCGCGAAATCACGACATGACTGGACGGCTCGATCGTCATCAGATCGGCTTTTTCGACATGCGGATTTGGCGTGCGGCTTTGCTTTCCTTCCTGGAGGTATTCGAGGAAGGGCTGAAACTGACGGACAGCGTGGATGGCGTTGGTCATCATTCAACCTTTAATGGCTGCATCCGGTTCCATCGGGAAACGGGGTTCCGAGCCGTATCGTGACGATGTCTGGCGTTCGTATGAAAGCCGCAAACGGACTTTGCCTTCCCCGTCCGTTTAGTTCGGATATCTACGATTTCGGGTCGATCTTATCGATTGCGGTCCGATGTACCTGTGCGTCATCGCACAGTATTCGGATGCCGGATGCGGCGCTTTTCAGACACCGGGTTCCTGGCCGATTTGCACGGTGTCGTCGCTTGCATCGGCTTGTGACTAGCGGACGGAGTGCGCGACGCAAAACGCCGATCGCGGCGTCAACGTGTGGGGCCAGATCAGGCGGGGGAGTGCGTCAAGCCCGGCACGAACAACGATTACGGGATTTCACCTAGTGGCCACTAGTTGGAGAGCAGTGCAGCATCCATGAGTCTTTCTCGCCCGGTCCGCAATCTGTCTGATTTCTGTAAGTTGTTGTTTGTAATGAATTATTTTTAACTCACCGACTTTTCCGCAGTCGGGTCGAACCGCGCCGACCGACGGTGGGGCGATATCATCCGTCTCTTCTTGAATTTGTAATCCCTCGTCCATATAATTAGCACTCACCGCACGAGAGTGCTAACAACTCCGCTGGTTGGCGGCGCCAGCCGGCATACCTCAGCGTTCTTCAGTCCCAATCAAGAGAGGATCTATCCATGAACCTTCGTCCTTTGCATGATCGCGTGATCGTCAAGCGTCTGGATCAGGAAACCAAGACCGCGTCGGGCATCGTGATCCCCGAAGCCGCAGCAGAAAAGCCGGATCAAGGCGAAATTCTGGCAGTCGGCCCGGGCAAGCGTGACGACAAGGGCGCCCTGATCGCGCTCGACGTCAAGGTCGGCGACCGCGTCCTGTTCGGCAAGTACGCAGGCCAGACCGTCAAGGTCGACGGCAACGAACTGCTGGTGATGCGCGAAGAAGACATCATGGCCGTTGTCAACAAGTAATCACTTGTCCCGGTTCATTCTCAAGAATTCAAGGAGTTAGAAGATGGCAGCTAAAGACGTCGTGTTCGGCGATTCCGCCCGTGCCAAGATGGTTGAAGGCGTGAATATTCTCGCCAACGCAGTGAAGGTCACGCTGGGTCCCAAGGGCCGTAACGTTGTTCTCGAACGCAGCTTCGGCGGCCCGACGGTCACGAAGGACGGTGTTTCCGTCGCGAAGGAAATCGAGCTGAAGGACAAGCTCCAGAACATGGGCGCGCAAATGGTCAAGGAAGTTGCTTCCAAGACCAGCGACAACGCCGGTGACGGCACGACGACGGCAACGGTTCTGGCCCAGTCGATCGTTCGCGAAGGCATGAAGTACGTCGCATCGGGCATGAACCCGATGGACCTGAAGCGCGGCATCGACAAGGCCGTCGCAGCAGCAATCGAAGAGCTGCGCAAGATCAGCAAGCCCTGCACGACCAACAAGGAAATCGCACAGGTCGGCGCGATCTCGGCGAACAGCGACACGTCGATCGGCGATCGCATCGCTGAAGCGATGGATAAGGTCGGCAAGGAAGGCGTCATCACCGTTGAAGACGGCAAGTCGCTGCAAGACGAGCTGGACGTTGTCGAAGGCATGCAATTCGACCGCGGCTACCTGTCGCCGTACTTCATCAACAACCCGGACAAGCAAGTCGCCGTTCTGGACAACCCGTTCGTGCTGCTGCACGACAAGAAGGTGTCGAACATCCGTGATCTGCTGCCGGTTCTGGAACAGGTCGCGAAGGCTGGCCGTCCGCTGCTGATCATCGCTGAAGACGTCGAAGGCGAAGCACTGGCTACGCTGGTCGTCAACAACATCCGCGGCATCCTGAAGACCGTTGCTGTCAAGGCTCCGGGCTTCGGCGACCGTCGCAAGGCGATGCTGGAAGACATCGCGATCCTGACGGGCGGTCAGGTCATCGCTGAAGAAACCGGCCTGACGCTGGAAAAGGCAACGCTGAACGAACTGGGTCAAGCGAAGCGTATCGAAGTGGGCAAGGAAAACACGACGATCATCGACGGCGCTGGCGAAGCAGCAAGCATCGAAGCGCGCGTGAAGCAGGTTCGCACGCAAATCGAAGAAGCGACGTCGGACTACGACCGTGAAAAGCTGCAAGAGCGCGTTGCCAAGCTGGCAGGCGGCGTTGCAGTGATCAAGGTTGGCGCAGCGACCGAAGTCGAAATGAAGGAAAAGAAGGCACGTGTTGAAGACGCACTGCACGCAACGCGCGCAGCTGTGGAAGAAGGCATCGTGGCTGGCGGCGGCGTCGCGCTGATCCGCGCACGCAGCGCAATCGGTAGCGTGAAGGGCGACAACGCTGACCAGGACGCAGGTATCAAGATCGTTCTGCGCGCAATGGAAGAGCCGCTGCGCCAGATCGTCACGAACGGCGGCGAAGAAGCCAGCGTCGTGGTGGCAGCAGTTGCAGCCGGCACGGGCAACTATGGCTACAACGCAGCAACGGGCGAGTACGGTGACCTGGTGGAAGCCGGTGTCGTCGACCCGACCAAGGTGACGCGTACGGCACTGCAGAACGCAGCTTCGGTTGCTGGCCTGCTGCTGACGACGGACGCAGCTGTCTGCGAACTGCCGAAGGAAGACGCACCGATGGGTGGCGGCATGCCCGGCGGTATGGGCGGCATGGGCATGGACATGTAATTTCCGGGTAACTGGAAATGCATGTGGGAGGCGCGCCGCGAGGCGCGCTTCTCGTGCCAAAAGAAAAACCCGCAGAAATGCGGGTTTTTCTTTTGGTGCTTCAGGTTTAGCTAGCGGTCATGCACGCGAAGCGTTCAGCGTTGCAGCAGAAAGTGTTGGCGCAAATGATCGAGCACGCGTGACACGCTATCCACTTCTGTCAGCGTGGTCGTATCGACAAGCAAGTCGGGGTTTGGCGGAGGTTCATAGGGCGCGGACACGCCAGTGAACGAAGTGATGGTTCCCGCCTGGGCCTTCGCATACAGCCCTTTGGGATCACGCTTCGCGCAATCGTTTGCTGAAGCGGACACATAAGTCTCGACGAAACTGTCGGTTCCGATGATGGCGCGGGCCATTGCTCTGTCTTCACCCATCGGCGAAATCAGCGCGGCGATTACGATCAGCCCCGCGTCGTTCATCAATTGCGCGACGTGCGCGACCCGGCGGATGTTCTCTCGCCGGTCTTCTTTCGAAAAGCTGAGATCGCTTGTCAGGCCGTGGCGGACGTTGTCGCCGTCGAGCACATAGCACGCGTGCCCCATCGACATCAGTTCGCGCTCCAGTCGGAACGCGATCGTCGATTTGCCGGCGCCAGATAAGCCCGTGAGCCATACGGTAACGGGCCGGTGCCCGAGCATCAATGCGCGGTCGCGGCCGGTGATGGTGCCGTTGAAGCGTTGTACAAACGGCTGCATGCGCTCGACGGACGGGCGGTCGTCCTGCTCATCGCGAGCGACGCGGCCATTTGGTGCGCTGTTTTGGGCGCAGCGGGTACGCGGCTCGGAAACGGCGGCCGCGGCGCTGGGGCGAAGGTCTTCCAATTCGGATTGTCCGTATGTTTCCGTCAGGGGATCGACGGTCTGCCGTTGGGCCTGCCTTGGCGACTGGCGTCGGGCGAGGCATCAACAGGCAGCGGTAATAATTACAATCCGTAATTGTAGTATCTAAGAAATAGGACTGCTGTAACAGAAAATTACTGCTGTAATACGTGGTTTGCGAAATAACGCTTGACTGGAATGATTCTCACGGCTGCGCGCAACGTTGCGTGGGCCGCAGGATTTAGTGCCGCGCCTCACCCGGCGACGCATCCGACCCGCCACCCAGCGGCACCTCATCATCGCTGCTTCTCGCCCAGAAGAAACGATCCGGAAGATAAGCCCCCATCCCCGGCCGAAACGCAGCCTGCATCGCCTGGAACAGATACTCCTGCGCTTCGCGGACCGCCTCGGCCGGTTCCTGGCCGTTAGCCAGCAACGCGGCGATCGCGGCGCCGAGCGTATCGGTGATGCCCATGATCCGCTGCTGCCCACGGTCCCACATGTCCTGCCGCAACTGTCCGTCTTCGCTGAACAGCGTGTTGACGAGCCGGTGCGTGCCCGTTTCCGTCGACAGGATGTACTCGCAACCTTGCGATAGCAGATGTGAGATCGCGGCGTCGAGGCTCGGCGCTTCGGCATCGCCGTCCGGCTGCGCGAGCGCGAGCAGGGCGGTCGTGTCCGCGACGAGCAAAGTGGTTTGCGGCGCAAGCAGATCGGCGATGGCTTCGCGCAGTTCGTCGGCGGCGAGCACGTGCTCGTCATCGAGCGTGAAGTCAGGCGCCAGGATGAGCGGAATGTCGTCGTAATCGGCGACCACCTCGGCGATCGCGCTGACCACTTCCGCGCGCGTGGCGGCGCCGACCTTGAAGGCGGCGATGGGCATGTCCTCGAGCAGCATCCTCGCCTGGGTCGCGACGACTTCGGGGTCGAGCCCGGTGACCTCGTCGCAGCTCGCCGAGTCGCGCACCGTGTAGCCGGTCAGCACGGACACGCCGTGGCAACCCATGCTGGCAAGCGTCATCAGGTCGGCTTGCAATCCGGCGCCGCCCGTCGGGTCGGACAGGCCGAAGGTGAGAACGATCGGAGGGGTGTTGCTGGCCATGAAATTTTTGTGGTCGATGAGCGAAATGTTCGTGGGCCACTACCGGCGCGCAACGCGCCCGCCAAGCCCACACAGACGGCTCAATTATGCGGCCTTATACGCGTGCGAGGCATTTTTTCGCATCTGTCCGCGGGTCCGGTCACACATAACGCCGCAAAGTGTCGCGGACGACCGCTCGGACCCCGCATCCGCTAGGCATCGGGGCGGCAACACGGTACCATCATGGCTCCCGTTTCCCCGGACTTTTCGACGCGACTCAAGAATGGAATATAAGAGCTGGATGTGCCTGATCTGCGGCTGGATTTACGACGAAGAAGCCGGTCTGCCAGAGGAAGGAATCGCGCCGGGCACGCGCTGGGAAGATGTTCCCATCAATTGGACCTGTCCCGAGTGCGGCGCGCGCAAGGAAGACTTCGAGATGGTGCAGATCTGATCGATCCACCTTGCCGGTGGCGGGCTATCCTTGCCCGCCACGCAAGGTCGATCGATTCGAAATGAATCGATTGCGCGCGCGATGGAACATCGGCGCGCATGGGCTGTCGCAAGATAACCTGTCACAGCGCTTTGCTTGCGATGCATCACGATGGTCGTCGTGAGCGTGGCGCTGTCAGCATCACGATGTTGCGAACTTGAGCGGTGCCGTTTGCGTCATGTCGTAAGCTGAGAAAACGGCACCGTTTCGGGGCTATGCGGTCGGTGGCCCGGCAATTGCACTACTTTCGCCATAGCGGCAGTTCCGGTGGCGCAGTATCGATGCCGCCTGACCACGCCGGCGTTCCTGCAGCCTGCTCATGACCCTTCGATCCGCATCGCCCGATACGCTCGACGCTTTACCGAATCCCCGCGGCGGCGCCGTCCATCCCGCGGAGCAGGCCATTGCCGACGCGCTTGACGCGTTCGAGCAGCGGCGCGACATGACTGCGCAACTGCTGATCGCCGGGCGCGCGTTACGCGACGCAGGCTGGCTCGCCGCGCACCGTTTCACCGATGCCTTGCTGCTCGTCTCGCCGATGGCGGCGAGCGGTCTCGCCGAAGAGGCGGCCGCGCGCGCTACGTTCGGCGCGGCGTTGCGCGCGTTTCGTGCGGCGCTCGAACGACGCAATCTACGCGAGCTTGGCTGCTCGGGCTCGCTTTTCGAGCATTACCGCGCGCTCAGCACGCATATCGCGCAGCACACACCCGGCTACAGCATCACGTTCGAAGACATCGCGCTCGCCGGCCGGCCGGTTCCGCCCGTTTCGCTGCGGTCGCAATCGGCTGCGCGCCTGGCGCATTTGCGGGCGCGCTACGAGCAGGCACTGCTGCCCGTGCTGCGCTCGAAGGGCCATGTCAGCACGAGCGCGGTGGCGGGCGCAGTCAATGCAGCACTCGACGATCTCGACATATGTCTGGTCGATCTGTCCGGTCCCGATCCCTACGATTTCTGGCGTCTCGCCCTGGCGTGTTCACGCGCGTTGCGCGCGACCGGCCGTTCTGTCGAAGACGTCGACACGCGGCGCTTCTATGCGCGTTGCAACATGGCGCTCGCCGATGAAGAGCGCGGCATTCCACTTGCACCGCGTTCGCTGGTGCGCGCGACGCTCGCGCTGTTGTGGCGCGACTATGCGCTATTCGGCGCAGCCGCGGAAGATACCGAGCACGTCGAACTGCTGCGCGACTACGGTCTGACGGTCGACTGGCATATCGCGGGCACGCAGGCATCGGAAGCGCTGTGGGAAGCGGGCGCGCACCAAGCCGAGACGCTGGCGGCGCATGTCGCGATGACGCGCGAACTTGGCGTGCTGACGGTCAATGCCAACGCGTATGAAGACTTTTTGCAAACCGCCGACGCCGCGATCGCCGCGCTCAGGGATTACGCGCGCGCCGCCGACAATCCGCAGAAAGCCGACCCCAGCGCGGCGCTGCAGGCGGGCGATGCGGCGTATCGTTTGGGCGCGGCTGCGTCGGCGCTCGGACTCGGCCAGGTCGCGCTGCTCGCCGACGCATTGGGCCTCGCGTGGCGCCGTCGCGCGCATGCCGGCGTGTCGACACCCGCCGTGCGCGCCCATATCGTGGTCGAAGCGCCCGACGCGCGTTCGCTCGAAACCGCCGCCGAAGCGTTGCGCGCGATGCTGCACAAGGTCGCGGCGGGCGTCGCGCCTCAGTCCGCGACGAACGTGCTGGCCGCGCTCACGCGCGCCATCGAACAGGGCGGCGGCGCATAGCGATCGTCCAGATGCAGGAGACGGCGCAAGACCTCCGCGCTATGCCATTAGCTGCGCGATAGCGCACGCTCGTCGTTCCCGGCAAGGCCGGAGCGCGTGATAGAGTGCAGTTTCATGGACTGCGATCTCGTCGGCCGCGCGTTTTGCAGACAGCTTGCCCGCAAAGACCGGCGAATAGCCCGTTGCACGATTCTGGCGCAACGCACGGGCCCGCAGTCGCGCACCGTCTTTGCTAAAATTCGACCTATGTCCAAGAGTAACGATCGCATCAATCTGACCAACCAGTTCCTGATCGCCATGCCGAACATGGCGGACCCCACGTTTTCAGGAACGGTGGTCTACCTTTGCGATCACAGCGAGCGCGGCGCGCTCGGCCTCGTCATCAACCGGCCGACCGATATCGACCTCCAGGCGCTCTTCAACCGTATCGATCTCAAGCTCGAGATCGAGCCTCTGCTGCATGTCCCCGTGTATTTCGGCGGCCCGGTGCAAACCGAGCGTGGCTTCGTGCTGCACGACGCTACGGAAAGCACCTATACATCGTCGATGCAGGTGCCGGGCGGACTCGAAATGACCACGTCGAAAGACGTGCTCGAAGCCGTCGCGAGCGGCAAGGGCCCGCAGCGTTTTCTGCTGACGCTCGGCCATGCAGGCTGGGGGGCCGGCCAGCTCGAAGACGAAATCTCGAAGAACGGCTGGCTCACGGTTCAGGCCGACCCGAAAATCGTCTTTGACGTGCCCGCCGAAGAGCGCTTCGAAGCAGCGCTCGCGCTGCTCGGCATTTCCTCTTCAATGCTCTCCGGCGAAGCGGGTCACGCATGAGCGGTGTGGCCGGACGTGAAGCGACGCTGCTTGCGTTCGACTATGGCGAAAAACGTATCGGTGTTGCCGTCGGCAATTCGCTTACCCGTAGCGCGCGGCCGCTCGTCGTGCTGCAAAACCGCAATCGCGAATATCGCTTCGAAGCCGTCGGCAAGCTGATCGACGAGTGGAAGCCTGACGCGCTCGTCGTCGGCCTGCCGATGCATCCCGATGGCACTCCGCACGAAAGAACCCAGCTCGCCAAGCGCTTCGGCAATCAGCTGAACGGGCGCTTCAATCTGCCTGTCACGTGGGTCGACGAACGCTATTCGTCGGTCGAGGCGGAAGCGGGTATCCGCAGCGGGTCGAGGCAAGCCGGCATGCTCGACGCCGAAGCCGCGTGCATCATTCTTCAGCAATATCTGGACGGACTTTCCGATGAGCTCCATTGACGCCGAGGCGCTCTATCGCGCCGTGCTCGAACAGATTCGCGCCGTCTACGGCGACGCGCTGGGTGGTCCGGACGGCGCGGTGCTCGCTGGCATCTACAGCGGCGGCGCGTGGCTGGCCGAGCGCCTCGCCAAAGACCTGAACGTGCCGACCTTCGGCGTCGTCAATGTCGCGCTGCATCGCGACGACTACGCGAAGAAAGGCTTGCATACGCAAGCCAGCCCGACCTCGTTGCCGTTCGAAGTCGACAACCGCCGCATCGTGCTCGTCGACGACGTGCTGTACACGGGCCGCACCGTGCGCGCCGCGCTGAACGAACTGTACGACTACGGGCGTCCCGCGTCCGTCGAACTGGCGGTGCTCGCCGATCGCGGCGGGCGCGAGTTGCCGGTGGCGGCGCGCTTCGTCGGCGGTGCGATCGACGTGCCCGCGAATTCGACGCTCGTGCTGTCGCGCGACGGCGACCGCCTTGCGTTTCACACCGAGCCGCGCGCGGATTGAGCGCGTGCGCAACGCTCGCTCAGTCCCGCGACGCTGTCAGTAATTGCTGCACACGCAGTCCTCAGTCTGATTCAGGAACACCATGAACACGCCCAACCCGGTTTCCCAAGGTTCCACCGTTTCGACGGATAACGCCGCGTCAGCGGACCGTTTTCGCTACGGTTTCCTGAAGGGCAATCCGCAGCTCACGAAAAACGGCGAGCTGAAGCATCTGCTGACAATCGAAGGCCTGCCGCGCGCGATCGTCAATCACATTCTCGACACGGCCGAGCAGTTCGTCAGCGTGACCGACCGCGAGGTGAAGAAGGTGCCGCTGTTGCGCGGGAAATCGGTGTTCAACCTGTTCTTCGAAAACTCGACGCGCACGCGCACCACGTTCGAGATCGCCGCCAAGCGGCTGTCGGCGGATGTGATCAATCTGAACATCAACGCGTCGTCGACGAGCAAGGGCGAGTCGCTGCTTGACACGATCAACAACCTGTCGGCGATGCATGCCGATATGTTCGTCGTGCGCCACGCGTCAAGCGGCGCGCCGTATCTGATCGCCGAGCATTGCGCGCCGCACGTACACGTGATCAACGCGGGCGACGGCCGGCACGCGCACCCGACGCAAGGCCTGCTCGACATGTACACGATCCGTCACTACAAGAAGGATTTCACGAATCTGCGCGTGGCGATTGTCGGCGACATTCTGCATTCGCGCGTTGCGCGCTCCGACATTCACGCGCTCACCACGCTCGGCGTGCCGGAAGTGCGCGCGATCGGCCCGCGCACGCTGCTGCCGGGCGGCCTCGAGCAGATGGGCGTGCGCGTGTTCCACAACCTCGACGAAGGGCTGAAGGACGTCGACGTCATCATCATGCTGCGTTTGCAGAACGAGCGGATGAGCGGCGCGTTGCTGCCGTCGGCGCAGGAGTACTTCAAGAGCTGGGGGCTGACGCCCGAGCGTCTCGCGCTCGCGAAACCCGATGCGATCGTGATGCATCCGGGCCCGATGAACCGCGGCGTCGAAATCGACTCGCAGGTGGCGGACGGGCCGCAGTCGGTGATTCTCAATCAGGTGACGTTCGGCATCGCGGTGCGTATGGCGGTGATGGGTATCGTCGCGGGCAACAACGATTGAGTCGGGCACGAGTCAGGCACTAGAAAGCACACGTAGGCAAAAAGGCAGCGCATGAAGATTCATATTCAAGGCGGCACGCTGATCGATCCGGTAGCGGGCACCGAACAGCAACGTGACGTATTCATCGCGGCGGGCAAGATCGTTGCGCTCGGCAACGCGCCCGCCGATTTCAACGCGGCCAGGACGATCGACGCCAAGGGCCTTTATGTGGCGCCTGGTTTCGTCGATCTGTCGGCGCGGCTGCGCGAGCCCGGCTTCGAGCACAAGGCGACGCTCGAATCGGAGATGGCCGCGGCGCTCGCGGGCGGCGTGACGAGCCTCGTCTGTCCGCCCGACACCGATCCCGTGCTCGACGAGCCGGGCCTCGTCGAAATGCTTAAATTCCGCGCGCGGAATCTGAACCGCGCGCACGTGTATCCGCTGGGCGCGCTGACGGTCGGGCTCAAGGGGCAGGTGATCACCGAGATGGTCGAGTTGACGGAATCGGGTTGCATCGGCTTCTCGCAGGCCGATACGCCGATCGTCGATACACAGATCCTGCTGCGCGCGCTGCAGTACGCGAACACGTACGGCTATACGGTATGGCTGCGTCCGCAGGACGCGTATCTCGCGAAGGGCGGCGTCGCGGCGAGCGGTCCGCTCGCGTCGCGTCTCGGTCTGTCGGGTGTGCCGGTGTCGGCGGAAACGATCGCGCTGCATACGATCTTCGAACTCGTGCGTGTGACGGGCGCGCGTGTGCATCTGTCGCATGTGTCGTCGGCGGCGGGCGTCGAGCTCATGCGCGCGGCGAAAGCGGAAGGCCTGCCCGTGACCTGCGACGTCACGATCAATCATGTGCATCTGATCGATATCGACATCGGCTACTTCGATGCGCAGTTCCGGCTCGATCCGCCGCTGCGTTCCCAGCGTGACCGCGAGGCGATTCGCGCGGGTCTGCTGGACGACACGATCGACGCGATCTGCTCGGACCACACGCCTGTCGACGACGACGAGAAGCTGTTGCCGTTCGCCGAGGCGACGCCGGGCGCGACAGGTCTGGAGTTGCTGCTGTCGCTGACGCTCAAGTGGGCCGACGAAGCGGGCGTGTCGCTCGCGAAGGCGCTGAACCGCATCACGGCTGCGCCCGCTGGCGTGTTGAAGCTGCCCGCTGGCCGTATCGAGGCCGGCGGGACGGCCGACCTGTGCGTGTTCGACCGCGACGCTCATTGGCGCGTCGAGCCGCGCGCGCTTAAAAGCCAGGGACATAACTCGCCGTTCCTCGGCTACGAGCTTCCGGCTCGCGTGCGCGCGACGGTCGTGTCGGGTCAGGTGGCGTTCGAGCAGCGCTGAGTGCGTTGCACATCGGCAGAGAATGGAAAGATAAGCGGAAGACTCGCAACATGAAGCTCGCGTTTCGCAAGATTCGACTGGTCGTGCATCTGCTTCACGGTATGTGGGTCGTCTGGACGCGCTTTCCGCGCGCAAGCGCGCAGCAGCGTCTGGAACTGAACCGTGCATGGTCGCTGCGCATGCTGCAGTTGTGCGGGATGCGCCTTGTCGTGCATAACGACGGCGCGCGGCTCGACGAAGGCGTGCTGGTGGTAGCGAACCACATTTCGTGGATCGATATTTACGTGATCAACGCGTGGCGTCCGACGCCGTTCGTGTCGAAGGCCGAGATTCGCAAGTGGCCGGTGGTCGGTTGGCTCGCGGAGCAGCTGGGTACCGTGTTCATTCAGCGTGAGAAGCGTAGCGATGCGAAACGCATCATGCATGAGCTCGCTGATCGGCTGAATGCGGGCGAACTGATGTGCGTGTTCCCGGAGGGCACGACGTCCGACGGCGTTCAACTGCTGCCGTTTCACGCGAACATGTTTCAGGCGGCGGTGTCGGCGTCGCGTCCGGTCCAGCCCGTGTGCATGATGTACGAGGATGCGCAGGGCAGGCATTCGACGGCGCCGGCGTATATCGGCGAGTTGTCGCTTGGTGAGTCGCTCGATGCGCTGTTGCGCGGCGGTCCGCTCACAGCGCATGTGTATGTCGGCGCGCCGCTTGCGCCGGGCGCCGATCGGCGTTTGCTGGCGGCCGAGGCGCAGGCTTCCGTTGGCGCGGCGCTCGCCGCGCTGCAGGATCCCGAGGCGCGCCGCTCCGGCCAGATCGCGGACCGGACTCAGCAGTTCATCGATGCGGCTGCAGCAGCTAAAAATCCGCAAGATCCGCTGGCCGATCCGGACGTCGACATGACGCGCCACGCATAGCGCGTCAGTCAGCCTTCATTCTTCGCGTTCATGCGACGGCGCGGCAGCCTTCGCATTCCACCTGCGTGACCGTGCGTTCGGCGGGCGACTGCGCCAGCCGGACTGCCGACAACTGCTCGCCCCACACGCAGCCCGAATCGAGTCCGATCAGATTGTCGCGGACCATCAAGCCGAGCGCGGCCCAATGTCCGAAGACGACCGTAGTGTCCTCGGTCTTGCGGCCCGGCACGTCGAACCACGGCATGAAACCCGACGGCGCGGAATTGACGCCGCCGCTCGACGAGAAGTCCATCACGCCATCGGCATTGCAAAAGCGCATCCGCGTGAGCGCGGTGCAGGTCAGGCGCAACCGGTCGATGCCCTTGAGGCTCGGCTTCCAGCGGTTCGGCTCGTTGCCGTACAGGCCCGCGAGCGTCTCTTTCCAGGTCGGCGCGCGCAACGCGCGTTGCAGCTCGTCGGCCAGTTCGAGCGTCAGCTCGACGTCCCACTGCGGCAGCACGCCAGCGTGAACGAGCAGCATGCCGTTCTCGTAATGAACGAGCGGACGATGGCGGATCCAGTGCAGCAGATCTTCGGCGTCGGGCGCGGCGAGGATCTCATCGATCGTGTCGCCTTTCTTGGACTTTCTGATTCCCGCCGACACCGACAGCAGATGCAGGTCGTGATTGCCCAGCACGGGCACCGCGCGATTTCCCAGCGCGATGATGTCGCGCAGCGTCGCAAGCGACTCGCCGCCGCGATTGATGAGGTCGCCCGCGAACCAGAGCGGTGCGTCGGCGGGCGGCGCGGCCTTCGCGAGAAGTTGCTGGAACTGGGTACGGCAGCCCTGCAGATCGCCGAAAGCGAGAGGAGGGGAGCTGGTGGAAACGGTCATCGGCAAGAAGTGGTGGTCCGAAGGGCGCGGTGGCGGGCGTGCGTGGTTGCGCCGCGGTTCGCCCGGAATTGAGTTCGAAGCTGCTGCAGGCAGGCTGCATTGCACAACGCGACATGATAGCGCGCGATCCCCAGTCCGTCTGGCATCGGTGGCAGGTTGCTGGAATCGCCGCGCCGTGTCGCCGGCAATCGCAGTGCAAGCGTTGAATTATTTTGATTTTTTTCGGATTTTTGGATGATTTTCTGGCGGCCAAACTAGCCTTCCACGACCCTCGGCGAATGAACGAGGCCGATTCATTCGTCCGATATAATCGGCCGCTGCCAGCGCGACAGGCGCTCAGATCAGGGAGGAAGGGATTTGCGGCATCCGTCTCAGCCAGTCATCCACCGCGTTCTCATCACGGGGGCGAGCGGTTTCACTGGTGCCTACGTGCGCGAGGAACTCGCCGACGCGGGCTATGAGGTCATCGGCACGACGGCGAGCGATCCGCAGGCCGGCGAGCGTACGCTCGACATCACGTCGCTGCCGGATTGCCGCCGCCTGATCGGCGAGCTGAAACCTGAATTCATCGTGCATCTGGCCGCGATCAGCTTCGTCGCGCACGACGATCCGTTGGAAATGTACAACGTCAACGTGATCGGCACGACGAACCTGCTGCAGGCGTGCGTCGACGTCGGGCACGAGCCGCGCAAGATCCTGATTGCGAGCAGCGCGAACATCTACGGCAACGCGGAAGGCGTCGTCGACGAAGACGCGCCGGCTGCGCCTGTCAATCACTACGCAGCGAGCAAGCTGGCGATGGAGCATCTGGTGCGGACGTGGTTCGACCGGCTGCCGATCGTTGTCACGCGGCCTTTCAACTACACGGGGCGCGGGCAGTCCGAGCGTTTCCTGGTTCCGAAAATCGTTTCCCATTTTGTGCGGCGTCGACCGTTTATCGAGTTGGGAAATATCAACGTTGCGCGTGATTTTTCGGACGTGCGGATGGTATCGCGGGCGTATCGGGCGCTGCTTGAAGCCCCTGTCGCGGGCGAAACGCTCAATGTTTGCAGCGGCAGTCCGCGGACCCTCACCGACATCATCGATATCGTGCGCGAGGCATCCGGTCACGATCTGGAAATTCGCGTAAATCCCGCCTTCATCCGTCAAAATGAAGTCAAGGTGCTGGTTGGTTCGGCCAAAAGGCTGAATCGCGTCGTTCCCGATATGCCGGCCATCGGCATTGAAGACACCATCGACTGGATGCTTTCTCTCGCCTGATTTACAAACTGTCTCAGTTTGTTAGTGCGCTGGTGTTTCTCATCGACACCTTTATAATGGCCGGTTACGTACCCACGTGCGCCTTTGTGATGCCCGGTCAGTTTTGCCGGCGGCTCTCCGTGGTCGGGCAATAATTGCCAGATCGTGGCCGTCCTGGCACCCGGTCCACTCGGCCAAGAAATCTCTAGAAGGAATCCCATGATCCTGGTAACGGGCGGTGCCGGCTTTATCGGCGCCAATTTCGTGCTTGAATGGTTGAACGCCTCGGATGAGTCAGTCCTGAACCTGGACAAGCTGACGTACGCCGGCAACCTGGGCACATTGAAATCGCAACAGGACAATCCTCGTCATGTCTTCGTGCGCGCCGATATCTGCGATCGTGCCACGCTGGACAAACTCTTTGCCGAACACAAGCCGCGCGCGGTGCTGCACTTTGCTGCCGAAAGCCACGTCGACCGCTCGATCCACGGGCCGGCGGACTTCGTGCAGACCAACGTGGTCGGTACCTTCACGTTGCTCGAAGCTGCAAGATCGTACTGGAATATGCTGAACGATGCAGACAAGGCGGCATTCCGCTTCCTGCACGTATCGACGGACGAAGTGTTCGGCTCGCTGTCGGCGACCGATCCGCAATTCTCCGAAACGACGCCTTACGCGCCGAACAGCCCGTATTCGGCCACCAAGGCTGGCTCAGACCATCTCGTGCGTGCATATCACCACACGTACGGCTTGCCCGTGTTGACGACCAACTGCTCGAACAACTACGGCCCTTACCAGTTCCCCGAAAAGCTCATCCCGCTGATGATCGCCAACGCGCTCGGCGGCAAGCCGCTGCCTGTGTATGGCGACGGTCAGAACGTGCGCGACTGGCTGTATGTCGGCGACCACTGCAGCGCGATCCGCGAAGTGCTGGCGCGCGGCGTGCCGGGCGAGACATACAACGTCGGCGGCTGGAACGAGAAGAAGAACCTCGAAGTCGTGCATACGCTGTGCGACCTGCTCGATGAGAAGCGTCCGAAGGCGCAGGGCTCGTATCGCGATCAGATCACCTATGTGACGGATCGTCCGGGCCACGACCGCCGTTATGCGATCGATGCGCGCAAGCTCGAGCGTGAACTGGGCTGGAAGCCGGCGGAGACCTTCGAAACGGGTCTCGCGAAGACGGTGCAGTGGTATCTCGACAACCAGGGGTGGGCCGACGAGGTCGCTTCGGGCGAGTACCGCAAGTGGGTCGAAACGAACTACGCGCAGCGCGCGTAAGGGCGGAACGATGGCGCGCAAGGGCATTATTCTCGCGGGCGGGTCGGGCACGCGGCTCTATCCGATCACTCACGTCGTGTCGAAGCAGCTGCTTCCCGTGTACGACAAGCCGATGATCTACTACCCGCTGTCGACGCTGATGGTCGCGGGTATCCGCGATGTGCTCATCATCTCGACGCCGCAGGACACACCGCGCTTCGAAGCGATGCTCGGCGATGGCAGCCAGTGGGGTATGAATATTCAGTACGCGGTGCAGCCGTCCCCGGATGGGCTCGCGCAGGCGTTCATCATTGGTCGGGAGTTCGTCGGCAACGATCCGTCGGCGCTGATTCTCGGTGATAACATTTTTTACGGTCACGATCTGGCGAAGCAGCTGGAGCGTGCGAATGCTAGCACGGACGGTGCGACTGTTTTCGCGTATCACGTGCATGATCCCGAGCGTTACGGTGTGGTCGAATTCGACAAGGAGTTTCGCGCACTGTCGATCGAAGAAAAGCCGGCGAAGCCGCGGTCGAATTACGCGGTCACGGGTTTGTACTTCTACGATAACGACGTTTGCAATATCGCCGCGGATATCAAACCTTCCGCGCGCGGCGAGCTTGAGATTACGGATGTGAACTCGCGCTATCTGTCGCAGAAGAAGCTGGATGTCGAGATCATGGGGCGTGGCTACGCTTGGCTCGACACCGGCACGCACGATTCCTTGATCGAAGCGGCGACGTTCATTGCGACGTTGCAGAAGCGGCAAGGGCTGGTCGTTGCATGCCCCGAAGAGATTGCGTACCGGCGCAAGTGGATCAATGGCGAAGAGCTTCTCGCGCTCGCCAAGCCACTGTCGAAGAACGCTTACGGGCAATACCTGCAAAACCTTCTTACGGATCAAGTCGCATGGCCATCAGCGTAACTGCAACCGCGCTTCCGGAAGTCAAGATCATCGAACCGAAGGTGTTTGGTGACGCGCGAGGATACTTCTACGAAAGCTTCAACGCGCGTGAATTCGCCGAATCCGTCGAGGCGGATGTCGAGTTCGTTCAGGACAACCATTCGCGGTCGGCCAAGGGCGTGCTGCGCGGGCTGCACTACCAGATCGAACATGCGCAGGGCAAGCTGGTGCGCGTCGTGGAAGGCGAAGTGTTCGACGTCGCGGTCGATATTCGCAAGAGTTCGCCGAATTTCGGCAAGTGGGTGGGCGTGGTCCTGTCGACTGAAAATCATCGTCAGTTGTGGGTGCCGCCGGGCTTTGCGCATGGTTTCGTCGTGCTGTCGGAGTCGGCGCAGTTTCTCTATAAGACGACCGACTACTGGTATCAGGCGCATGAGCGCAGCATCGTGTGGAATGATCCGGACATTGGCATCGAGTGGCCGATCGATTTCGAGCCGTTGCTGGCCGCGAAGGACTCGGCGGGTAAACGTCTTGCCGAAGCTGATTGCTTTGCGTGAGGGTCGAGATGACGACGTCCAACCCTCGAACTATTCTGCTGACCGGCGTCAACGGCCAGGTTGGCTTTGAACTGGCGCGCAGCCTGCAGGGCTTGGGCCGTGTTGTTGCGCTGGATCGCTATGGGCTTGAGCTATCCGATCTCGACCAGGTGCGCAAGGTCGTGCGCGAGGTCCGGCCGCAATTGATCGTAAACCCTGCCGCTCATACAGCAGTCGACAAGGCTGAGGCCGACGTTGAGAGCGCTATGCGCCTGAATGCCGAAGTACCTGGCGTGCTCGCAGAAGAGGCCAAACGTTTGGGTGCGGCGTTGGTGCATTACTCGACAGATTATGTGTTCGACGGCACGAAAGACGGCGTCTATGTCGAGACAGATACCACCAACCCCCAGAACGTGTATGGCAGAAGCAAGCTGGACGGTGAGCGGGCGATCGAAGCATCGGGGTGCGCGCACCTGATTTTCCGCACGAGTTGGGTGTATGGCACACGCGGCAAGAACTTCCTTTTGACTATGCTGCGATTGGGCGCCGAGCGTGACGAGCTTAGCGTGGTGGCCGACCAGATCGGCGCGCCGACCTGGTCGAACACGATTGCCACCTTGACCTCGAATGTGCTTGCACAGACGGTCGTGGCGTCCGATCAAGCTGGATGGTGGGCACAGCATTCGGGTGTTTATCATTTGACGGCAGCTGGTGCGACGTCATGGCATGGTTTTGCGGAGGCGATCTTCGAGCTTGCCAGTTTGCCGAAAAGACCCATTGTGAAGCCGATATCGGCTTCCGCATATCCGACCCCCGCAAAGCGGCCAAACAATTCGCGGATTTCGAATGACAAGCTCGCCAATGTATTCGGGTTGCGAGCACCGGATTGGCGAGAGGCCTTACGGTTGTGCATGGCGTCGCGATGAGCGTCGAAACGCATTCGCTGCGTACGGGTGCTGTCGTCGTTTTCTACAATCCGGATGCTGCTTGTGTCTCACGGGCAAACCGGATCGCTGCGATGCTTCATTGTGTGGTCATAGACAATACACCGGGGATCACGACAGCGGCGGCGCTCGGATTGTCTGAGTTGGTGCAGTACGTCGCTAACGGCGAGAATGTCGGCGTCGCAACGGCAATCAACCAAGGTGTTGAGAGGCTCGTCATCTCGGGGTTCGATTTCGCGATTCTATTCGATCAGGATAGCGAACCACCCGCAAACCTATTGACGGAACTGCCCGCCGTCATCGCGAAAGCGAATCAGGTCGGCGACCGTGTTGCGATTGCCGGACCGGCGTATGACGACCCGCGTCTGCGTGGCGTTGCCCCATTCGTCCGATTCCGCTGGTTCAAGCTTGAACGGATTGTTCCGACCGGCGACCAGCCGATCGACGTCGACTTTCTGATCTCATCAGGGTCGTGCATTAATCTGCGATGGTGGTCGAACGTCGGTCCGATGGACGACTCGCTGTTCATCGATTTCGTCGATCTTGAATGGTGTGCACGGGCGAAGCACAAGGGTTTTCGCGTGCTCGGCGTGCCTTGGGTGCGTATGAGTCACGAACTAGGTGGTGAGCCCGTTCGGATCTTTGGGCGGGCGTATCCGATGCACAACCCATTGCGGCACTACTATCTGTTCCGGAATGCTGTGGCTTTGGCGAAACGCAGATCAGTCCCGGCCACTTGGAAAAGCACTGAACTGATCAAGCTTCCGGTTCGCGTTGTCATCTACTGTTGCTTTCCCAGCGACCGGCTCGAGCACCTCAAAATGGTCTGGCGGGGTCTTTGCGACGGCGCGCGCGGTAGGTTGGGGGCGTACCGGACTAGACGGTGAACTAGGCAATTCCTTCACTATCACCGAGCAGGACGCGGATCACACTTCAATCCAGCATGCCTCTACGTGGAGGCTCGGCAAGCGAGAACGGCAATGAAGTCGTATCGAAAGTGAGGTTCGGATTGTATGCTGGATCTTCTTTCAGCTTGTCTCCCCATCGAGCCTCCATCCAACGAACCTCCTTGACGAACCGTGCGTATTTGTCCGGATCCATGTCCGAACCTCGCGTCGCCGATTCATGGTGGTACAACTCAGCGTACGGAGTCCAGACGTTGCGATAACCGGCTTCGCGGACGCGAAGGCAAAAGTCCACGTCATTGAACGCAACTGCAAGGCCTTCATCAAGACCGCCCACCTCGTCGTAAACAGATTTCTTGATTACCAGGCAAGCTGCTGTCACCGCCGAAAGATTTTGCGTTGCTACTGCCCTGCCAAAGTAGCCGAAATGACCGCGTTGCATTGTGTGATGCATGTGCCCGGCTACTCCGCCTAAGCCAATGATCACGCCACCGTGCTGAAGCGTGTTATTCGGATACCAGAGCGCGGCACCCACGGCGCCATTCTGCGGTTGGGCCGCGAGGCTAACCATTTCGCCGAGCCAGTCGGGGGAGATGACTTCGATGTCATTGTTCAGCAAACAGACGTAATCGCCATTCGCGATTGCAACTGCCCGATTGTTCAGGGCGGAAAAATTGAATGGTGAGTCATCCCGAAGGATGCGCAAGTTGCGTAGCTCGCTCTGTTTGTCAAGGTACGCAAGGGTTTCTGGTTCGACGCTGCCGTTGTCAACCACGATAATTTCGTAGTTGCTGTATAACGTGCGTTCCAGAATGCTGTCGACGCACTGTCTGAGCAAGTCCACACCGTCGCGTGTCGGAATTACTATCGATACAAGCGGTGATGGATGAGGCAACGCGTAACGTATCCGGAACGTCGCAAGATTCTCATGAGGTTGTTCAATCGTTGCGGCAATACCGCATCGCTCGAGATGTTCTGCGACTGCTCGCTCCGCAGCAACCTGAGCGTATGGTTTCTCACTACCGCTGCCCGCGGTGCTACCGGGTGAGATTCGCCAATGATAAAGGACATGCGGTATGTGAACGACGGCATCGTTGCCGGCAACCTCTACGCAGCGCAGTGCAAGGTCGTAATCTTGGCTTCCTTCGAACCCTGTGCGAAACCCTCCAACACTTCTAACAAGTGCGGCATCGAATACACCCAAATGTGAAAACATATTCTGCGTCAAGAACATCTCGGGGTTCCAGTCGCTCTTAAAATAAGGCGTCGTGCGCTTGCCTTCGGGCGTCAATTTGTCTTCGTCGCTATAGAGCATTCGAGCGGACGGATACAGATTGATGTAGTGCGCAACCATCAGTAACGCGTGAGAGGGTAAGATGTCGTCGTGATCGAGTAGGGCGACAAAGTCCCCAGACGCGATAGAAAGCGCGCTATTACTGGCCTCGGAGATATGTCCGTTCTCTTCACGGAAAACGACCTTGATACGTGCATCTCCTTGCGCTGCTGCCTCGAGAACTTTTCTGACGTGTGGTGTCGTGGACGCGTCGTCGGCAATGCACAGTTCCCAATCAGGGTAAATCTGCGATGTTACCGATGCGATCATTTTCGAGAGAAATTCTTCATCGCTGTTATAGGTCGGAACCACGATCGATATCAGCGGGCGGCGGGTCATCGCATGCAGCATGTCATGCGTCAACGACGATCGATCACCCGTCATGCTGTCGTGCTTTACGATCCACTCGTTGTACGCGGCATCCGATAGCGGATTATGGGCGAAGCCAACACCCGAAGCTAAGCGCGCCAATCGGGACTTCAACCCAGCGACGCCTTCGCGTTTAAAGACGGTGATGTAGTACTCAAACGCTTGCCACATACCCCCGCGGAATTGCACTTGTCGTTGCATTGTCTCTATCAGCAAACGCGCAGCACGCGCCATTCGGGACACACCGCGGAGCGGTGCAGTCACGCGCCATGACATCGACAGATAGGTAGTCTGTAGTTCAACTTCAGTTTTGGTGAGCTGGTTGCGTACCTTCGTAAGCTCAGACGTTTTAGCAAGAGCCTCGCCCAGGCGCTTTTCAAGGCCGGACACGCGCGCTTCGTACGCATCAAGCTGGCTTCGAAGTCGCTCAAGCTCATCTTCGCGCGGCGAGGGCGCACTCGTTGTTCCATTGCTGCGAGCGGGGTCAATCTGACTGGCCATACAAAGATGCACTAGTAGGTGTGGGGATTGTCGAGACTTAAAGACACTTCGAGCATTGGTATGCCGATGAGTCCCGTGGACGAGGTCGCGGCTTCTGATCGGAAGAAGTACGCACCATGTTGCCAGTTCGTCTCGCGATCGCCATCTCCTTCGGAGACGGCAATGGCAACGTCAATTGCGTAGTCGCCGGGCATAAGTACGGGCATTGCAAAAGTGAATTCGCTCGTCATGCTTTCGCCCGGCGACAAGTCGACTCGATCGTTAAACGTTTCCCAATAAGTGTTGTCGCCAAAGAGCGTTCTGCCCAACTTGTCCTTTACAACGAAGCCGACGACGACCCCCCTTTCAGCAAACTTTGATTGCGCGACAATTCTCAGAGAGACTATCTCGCCGCCAGTGGTCCACGTCAGCGGTTCGCCATTGTTCTTCAGCAATCTCACGGACTCAATCGTCGCCCAATCATCATAAAGAGAAGAGTCGACAGGACTGAGCGTAAAAGCTGGGACATCAATCTCGGGCTGCGCGAGGAAGTGCGAACGTTGGTCGTCGCGCTCGGTAAGCTCCTCTTCTTGGTGTAGGGTCGGGACTGCCTCGACCTGGCTTTTTCCCTGCTGCGCTTCGTAATAGGCTTCGAGATATTGATTACACACGCTTTTGGGATCGCCGGAGGCAATAATCTTGCCTCGCTCGAGCCAGATTGCTTTCGTGCAGAGGCTGCGGACAGCTGAAGAATCGTGGCTGACGAATAGAATCGTGCCGTTTTGCATGAACTGTCTAAGAAAACGCATGCATTTTTGCGTGAAGAATGCATCGCCTACGGCGAGCGCCTCGTCGACAACGAGAATGTCCGCGTCGACATGTGCAATTACTGCAAACGCGAGCCTGACGAACATGCCACTAGAATAGGTTTTGACGGGCTGATCAATAAAATCGCCAATATCTGCGAAGCTTCGAATTGCCTCAAACCTTTCGTCAATCTGTTCTCGTGTCAGCCCATTTAGTTGGCCGTTAATGTATACGTTCTCGCGACCAGTGAACTCGACGTCGAAGCCCGAGCCAAGTTCGAGCAATGCTGCGACGCGCCCATGGGTAACCACGTTGCCTTCACTGGGAGAAAGCGTCCCGCAGATCATCTGGAGCAGTGTGCTCTTGCCTGAGCCATTGCGTCCAATGATGCCGATTGTTTCTCCTCGCCGAACCTCCAAGTCGAAATTTCGCAACGCCCAAAATTTTTGAGCCGCGTCCTTTGCGCGCTGAGAAAAGTATGCACGCAACGAGCCGATTGGGGAAATGCGAGCGGCGAAATTGCAGGCGGACTGCTTGAGTCGATCGGACGGGCGGGCGTACGAGTCGAACCCTTTTCCCAGCCCTGTTGCTTCGATCACGACTTCAGAGGACATCGGCAAAGCCCTTCCTGGTCTTCTGGAACCACGCGAATCCCACCCACGCCACGATCGCGCTCAGGGCCATATAAATGCACCATGCGAACCAGTCGATCGAGTTACCCCAAATGAGTACGTTTCGGCTTTGCTCAATTGGGAACGTGAGAGGATTCCAGTAAACGAACGCTTGGAATCGGGGCGGCAGCGATGCTACAGGAAAGAAAATAGGGGAAAGAAACATCAATGCTGTGATCAAAATACCAATCGTCTGGCCAATGTCGCGCAGAAAAACACCAGTGGCCGAAAGCAGCCACGATATCCCGAGGATCAAAATACATAATGGGAGCAGAACCAACGGCCACAAAAATGCCGTTATGGGTATATATCCTTGCACGAGGAATTCGGCGATAAGAAGTATGGTGATACTGACACACAGGTGGAAGAGTGCCGACAGCAAATAAACGCAGGGGAGAATTTCCAGCGGAAATATAATTTTCTTTACGAAGTTTGTGTTCGCAAGCACCATGGTCGGGGCACGGTTCAGGCATTCCGAGAATACATTGAACATGATCATGCCTGCGAAAAGCACGACAGCGAACTGTGCGTGCGATCCCTCCGGTCCGCCGCTGCCCCAGCGCGACTTGAAAACACCGCTGAAAACGAACGTGTAGACGCTCAGCATCAGCAGCGGAGTGAGAAGCGACCAGAGAATGCCCAGCATCGACCCTTTGTATCGACCCACTGCGTCTCTGCGGGCAAGGTCGAACATCAAACGGCGATTCTTCGCCATCGACGCCAAAAGATACATCGGCGAGGCACTGAAACTTTGCATGGGTGTCGGTGAACAAAAGGGCGAAATACGGTTGCTGCGCCCGTCCAACCGGCGCCGCATGGTGCCGATTGCTGATGGAGGCCTGACCTCCTACGGCTGACGGCTAAGTCCCATTATCTCATAGTGACGCAGGCGGACTGTCCTGCGTACCTTGTTCACCAGTGCTATGCAGCACAACTTAAGCCGTTATTGCATCATTCGTAACCAAATGTGAGCATGGCCTCTCTCGCACTGAACTCACAATGGTGCCGGACCCGATCCGGCAACTGATCTTGCCATGCGGAAATCCGGTCGGGTAGGAAAGGTTGAGCCAGATTCACATGGCTTTGATTCGTACGAAGCTCCGGCCCTCGCTGACTTGCATCAAGCATCGACTCTTCAAACTGCAACCTCAAGAGTTCTGTGATCCGTGCTAGCTCGTGTTCTGGCCGGATGACCAGATCCTCGTATTTCAGAAGCACATAGTTCGGTTTTTTGTTCAGCGCGTGGAATACATGTAAGTTTGTGTAGCTCCAGATACGCGGGAAGTATTCGTCGATTCCTTTGGGTGCCCAATCGACGTTGAGCAACGAGGCAACCGAACCGCGCACGTCGCGCACGATATGAACGAACTTGATCGATGAATCGAAAAGGCCTACCTGTTCAAGTTTTCGGATGGAAAGCAGGTCGTCGGGCGACTTGTCGCCGCAGATCGACTTTTGCAGCTTGCTCGCAAGTGAGGAATACAACGCATCGATTACACCCGCAAAAGTCGGCGGGGCGCTTGCTACAGCGCTGCGCACGTCGGCTTCCGAGAGATGCTGACTGAAAATTGTCGCGAAATCGTCTGATGCGAGTAGCATTTCAGTCACCACGTCACGAGCTTTCGCCCAGTCGCTGATACTTCCGATCAGGTGCGCGGCCGTGCTGATGACTGTTGTCTGCATGGGTATGAAAACCTGCGAATGCAGGTTAAGGCACTCCTTGAGCAAGGTTGTGCCTGATCGTGGTGAGCCAAATACAATGAACATATCGGTAAATTGTGGTTGACAAGCGGCGACGTCGGCCGCGGATTCGAAGATTACAGAATCCTAAAATTATACAGGTAATATTTACCAGAACGCTGATGAACTCCGCCAGACTTGTTTTCGGTTAGCGAAACGATGAAGCCTTGTTGCGCTGCGGGGAATCATTGGTTCGTCCAGTGATTCGTGATTATGACCGACTCACTATTTTGTGGCCGATTTGAAACCTTACAGGGCGCTACAGACTTGGCAGCCGTGAGACCGGGCGCCCGGGTCGAAGGCGGCATTCGGCCGTTTGATAGAATGCGTAAGTTTGAACACGTGTGGGTTCGGTGTTGGAGGACGGCCTGAATCCATGATCTTTTCGAAGGAAGCCGTACCTATGTGCAGTCAGGTAGTCATCCGAGCGTCGAAGATAAGGAAAGGATTTAGCTCATACGAAACGCCCGCCGAGCGCCTGAAGCAAGGTTTTTTTGGAGGGGCGAGTCGTATTTTGCCTTGGGCGGCAGTTCGAGAGCGGGCGCGCACGATTGCGAATGAATGTTCGAAGACATTCTGGGCGCTCAATGGCGTCGATCTCGAGGTGACCCGAGGCGAAACCGTTGGCATTATTGGACGCAATGGATCCGGTAAAAGCACGCTGCTACAGATCGTCTGCCAAACGCTCAATCCTACCGACGGATCGATCGAAACCTCCGGCAGAGTGGCGGCCCTGCTGGAGCTCGGTTCGGGATTCGATTTGGAATACACCGGGCGTGAAAACATCTATCTGAACGCGCAACTTCACGGGCTCACGCGTGCGCAGGCGGACGAGCGTCTGAGCGACATCATCAGCTTCGCCGACATCGGTGACTTCGTAGATCAACCAGTCAAGACCTACTCGAGCGGTATGTTCGTTAGATTGGCGTTTGCGGTAATCGCTCACGTGGACGCCGACATTCTTGTCGTTGATGAGGCGCTCGCGGTCGGGGACGCGTTCTTTAACCAAAAGTGCTTGCGCTTTATGGACCGTTTCCGGGAGCGGGGCACGATTCTCTTTGTGAGCCATGACACGTCCACGGTCAAGAAGCTGTGTGATCGGGTCGTCTGGATCGACAAGGGCGTCGTGATGCGGTCAGGGGACCCCGGTGAAGTTTGCGAAGCCTATCTGGAAGCATATTACGATGCGGCACCGACACTGAGCGCGAATCAGCCGCCTCGTACGCAGCAACGTCAGGCAGCTCGACCTGTGGCCACGGACACATACGACAACCGTCGTTCTATCGTCAATCGATCGAGATTTCGAAATGACATCGAAGTCATGCGCTTCGATCGTGTCGCGGCCTCGTTTGGCACGGGCGGCGCGCGCATCGGTGATGTCGAGTTTTTGAACGAAGAGGGCAGTGCCCTTGGATGGGTCGTTGGAGGGCAGCGTGTAACGCTCAGGGTAACGGCACAACTCCATGAAACGGTCGGATCAACAATTGTCGGGTTTTTTGTTAACGACATCTTGGGACAGCCCTTGTTCGGAGAAAACACGTTCGTCAATTATCAGGACCGACCTGTTGCGGGTGAAGAAGGTGATGTTGTGCGGGCGGAATTTACTTTTGCCATGCCGATTCTGCCTGTAGGCGACTACTCTGTGAACGTGGCCATCGCCGACGGCACGCAACAGTCGCACGTTCAGCTTCATTGGATTCATGACGCGCTAGCCTTGAAGGTTCACGCGTCCAGCACAGCGCACCAGCTCATGGCCATTCCTATGCTGAACATCGGAATCTCCACTGCAGTGGCTGCACACTAATCACACATCGTATGTCGAACAACCGGTTGGAAACGAATCAGGGCGAAATGCATAACGACGATATTGACCGCGGACTTTCGGGTCAGGGCGGAGAGGACCTTGCGTGGGATGGCGAGCGCTTTATCCCGGGTATGTCTACAGAAATCGAACTGGAGCACGTGCATCGTTATGTGCTCGCGGCAAAGCTTGCAACCGGACGGCGAGTGCTGGATATCGCATGTGGTGAGGGCTATGGATCTTATGCACTATCCGGTGCAGCCTCGAGCGTCGTCGGTGTGGACATTAGTGAAGACGCAGTTCGGCATGCCCGCGCTGAGTATTGCAACAGAGCGGTCAATCTGAGGTTTGAAGTCGGCTCAGCCGCAAGTATTCCGCTTGAGGACGCCAGTGTCGACGTCGTGGTCAGCTTTGAGACGATCGAGCATCATGACCAGCATGAAGAAATGATGCGTGAGATCAAGCGAGTACTTGTTCCAGGCGGAGTGCTGATCATCTCCAGCCCGAATAAGTACGAGTACTCGGATGTGACGGGCTATGCAAATCCGTTCCACGTGAAGGAGCTGTATCTCGACGAATTCGAAACGCTGCTGCGCCAGCAGTTTCGAAATGTCGAGTTGTATGGTCAGCGTGTTGTGACGGGGTCAATGCTCGCGCCTTTGCAGGACACTGCTACGCACCTGACGACCATCCCCGGTGCCGATTCCACGAGCAAGGTGGAAGAGATGGGGGTCGCGCGTCCGCTCTACTTTGTCGCGATTGCGTCCGACGTCGAAATGCCGAAGCTCGACAGTAGCGTCTACGAGGCTCCGGGCGGGGCGGGGGCAGGCATTGGCAAGGTTCAGGACGGTCGAATCGAATGTAAGTTGTACTGGCACGTCGCGCAGGACGAGACGTGGACAGAACGTCACGCGATCGGATGCTACGTACTCGCCAATGAATCAAGGCAGCAGGTTCGCCTCGAAATACGTGAACCGAATGCGGCGCATCTCGACATCGTTAGTCTGAGGCTAGATCTTAGCGACCGGCCTTGTCTGGTGCGGATGTTCGACATCTCTCTTGTCAACGAGGATGGAAAGCCCGCCTGGTCGTGGGATGGCCGCTGCGAGGGGCTCGATCAGGTCCATGGCTCTTTCTTTCGAAAATCCGTTCAACCAGCGACTCTGGTCGTGACCACAGACGACCCATGGCTGACCATTCCAGTGCCACACGCGGTTCTGACGATGATCAAACCGGGCTGGGCAGTCATGCTAGATCTGGCGGCGTCAGTGGGCATGCAGTCCGTCGGCGATTCGTTGGCCGAAGCTGATCGAGATGTTGCGGCATTGTCGAGAAGCCTCCTCGACGCCAAGAAACAAGTGACGTTACGCGACGATTCCATAGCGATGATCGAAGGGCAGCGAGAGGCCGTGGCGGCGGAGCGAAACCGACTCATTTTGGCATTGCAGCAACGCGAGGTTCAGGCTAGGCGAAACCAAGAACAGTTGGCGCAAATATACTCGAGTACGTCGTGGCGAATTTCGAAGCCGATCCGCTTCGCCGGGCGCATCGCGCACGGAGGCGAGGAGCGTGCTGCCGCGTTACGGTCGGTAACGCGCATGGTCTATCGTCTCGCTCCCGTGCCATTTGGTGCCAAGCGGCGGATCAAAGGCGCGGCCTTTCGTGCCTTTCCGGGACTCTTCGCTCATACGCGGGCCTACCAAGACTGGGCTTCGCTGCGCGCCCATTTGCGTTCCGCATCGACGGTTGCTCAAGCGGACGCGCCCGCTGAGGCTGTGGCACCCGCTAACGTTCCTGCGTCCAGGGAGGACTCGGCGAACCTGACATCGTATGTGCTGCCCGTCACTGCCGTCAGTCCCGACGCTAACTACCAGGCGTTGCCTCCCGTTGCACCCAGGAATGTGCCTGTACGTGCACTCGCGTTCTACTTGCCGCAGTTTCATCCATTCCCTGAAAACGATGAATGGTGGGGTAAGGGGTTCACTGAGTGGACAAATGTCACGCGTGCGGTCCCCCAATTCGCCGGCCACTATCAACCGCATCTGCCTGGCGAGCTCGGTTTTTATGACCTACGTATTCCGGAGGTTCAACGACGGCAGGTCGAACTCGCGAAAGCCGCGGGTCTAGGTGGATTTTGCTTCTATTTTTATTGGTTTGGAGGCAAGCGCTTGATGGAGGCGCCCATTCGTCAATACCTCGAGCATTCGGAGTTTGATTTTCCGTTTTGTCTCTGCTGGGCGAATGAAAACTGGACTCGACGATGGGATGGTCTCGATCAGGAGCGTCTGATCTCGCAGCATCACTCCGCGGAGGATGACCTCGCGTTCATCGAGCATATTTCGTCGTACCTGAAAGATCCGCGGTATATCAGAATCAACGGTCGCCCCTATTTGATGGTGTACCGTCCGAACCTGCTTCCCAATGCGCGTGAGACTGTCGAACGGTGGCGTAAATGGGCGCGCGAGAATGGGATCGGGGAGTTGTATCTCGCCTATACGCAGTCCTTCGAGAATGCCGATCCGCGTGACTATGGTTTCGATGCCGCGGTGGAATTCCCGCCCAATAACGCACATCCGCCGTCGCTTGCAAATGAACTGACATTTTTCAATGACAAGTTTGCGGGGCATGTTCTAGATTGGACGCATTATCTGGAGAAGAGCTACAACTACGAAACGCCGAACTATCGATTGTTCCGCGGGGTGACTCCGTCGTGGGATAACGAAGCCCGCAAGCCGGGACGGGGTACTGTATTCCTTGGTTCGACACCGCGGCTCTATGAAGAGTGGTTGTTTAACGCAGCCTCATATACGGTCGCTAAAGTTGATAATCCCGACGAGCGGCTTGTATTTATCAACGCGTGGAACGAATGGGCGGAGGGGGCACACCTCGAACCGGACCGCAAGTACGGCTACGCTTGGCTTCAGGCGACCAACAACGCACTCGTCCGTGCAAATGCGGTCCTGAGTGGTCGCAAGATCGTTGTGGTTTCTCACGATGCTTATGCCCATGGTGCACAATTCCTCGCGCTAAATCTGGTTCGCACACTGGCGGCCGACTTCAATTTTGAAGTGGCAACGGTGCTATTGGGAGCCGGCCCTTTGAGGAATGAGTTCGCAAATTGGAGCAGCGTCTACGATCTCAAGGAAGTAGATCCCGAAGGGGAGGAGGCGCGGAGTCTCGTGAGCAAGCTATCCTCGCGGGGCTTTGATGTGGCAATTTGCAATTCGACCGTGTCCGGACTGTTTGCAGGCACATTAGCCGATGGCGGCTTCAGGTGTATATCGCTCGTTCACGAACTACAAGGGATGCTCGCGAAATACAATCTGGAGCGCCATGCCAAACGAATCAGTGAAAGCGCATCTGCAATCGTGTTTCCTGCCGAATCAGTCAGAGGGTCCTTCCGGACGATGATGCCTGCCGCTGAAGCCCGTAGTCGGTTGAGGCCCCAAGGGCTTTACAAGCGGAATCAGTTACGAGGTGATCAAGGTCGCGCACGGTCCGCACTGCGTGAAAAGCTTCATCTTCCCGGTGACGCCAAAATTGTGCTTGGAGTCGGGTATGCTGATCTGCGGAAAGGCGTTGACCTGTTCGCGAGGATCGGAGTAGAGCTGGGCTCGCAGTTGAAGGACACATACTTCGTTTGGGTCGGTCATTGGGAATCCAAAGCGCAGGAGATCGTCGATGCTTTGTTGGTTCATCACCCGCTCCGCGACAGATTCGTTTTCCCAGGCTTAGAGACAGATACGGATGTCTATTACGCAGGCGCCGATGTCCTTGCGCTTACGTCGCGTGAAGATCCGTTTCCGTCTGTTGTCCTTGAAGCGTTGGAGGTGGGCGTGCCCGTCGTCGCTTTCGAAGGGGCAACGGGCGCCAGTGAACTGATAGTTCGCGACTGCGGATTGCTTGTACCGCTAGAGGACGTCAAGGCTTTCACGGCTGCCGTGCAGAGGCTTTTGACCGAGCCCGAAGAGGCTCGACGCATGGGAGCGACGGGCGCCCGGATCATTGCGGACGAGTTTTCATTCAGGCATTACGTGTTCGACCTGCTGGATCTGTTGGGAATCGGCTTGAAGCGAGTTTCCGTCGTAGTACCAAACTTCAATTACGCACGCTTCATCGAAGACCGGCTCGAGTCCATTCTCAAGCAACGATATCCCATCTATGAAGTGATCGTCCTCGACGATAACTCGAGTGACGACAGCGTATCGGTAATCAAGTCGGTGCTGGCAAACCAGTCAGTTGACAATCGGCTCATCGTCAATGCGACAAACTCAGGCTCGGTTTTTGCACAGTGGAAGCGCGGTGTCGACCTTGCGCACGGTGACTACGTGTGGATTGCGGAAGCGGATGATCTGGCACTTCCGGATTTCCTTGGCACAACGATCGAAGGCTTCGACGATGAGGCGACGGTCTTGAGCTACAGCGAGTCGAAGCAGATGGCTGAGACGGGCGAAGTGATGGCCGAGAATTATCGTGACTATGTAGCGGACATTTCTACGACCAAGTGGCAAGTCGACTACGTCAATGAAGGCATTGATGAGATCCGCGATGCGCTCGCAGTGAAGAACACTATCCCGAATGTCAGTGCGGTAGTGTTTAAGCGGAAAGCCTTGGCTGAGGTGCTCGATTCGCACTTTGCCGAGATTCGTCAGTTTCGTGTCGCCGGTGACTGGATGGTCTATCTACACGTACTGGCGAAGGGGAAAGTGGCGTTTACAGAGAGTTCACTTAACCTTCATCGGCGGCACGGGAGTAGCGTAACAATTGGCGGGTTTGGTGAATCTCAATTGAGAGAGATACGCGGTATCCAATTGTGGGTACGGGAACGTTTCGATCTGGATGTAGCGACCGAAGAGGTCGCTGATAGTTATGCCCGACATCTTTGCGCGCAGTTCCGTATCGATGCGCGAATTCTCGATGGCATTAAGGCAACGTTGCCGGGCATGACTGCAATCGACTAGACGAGCAGGTGGGTGCGGTTGTTGCCGCTGATGGTAGTGGCGTCGT
This sequence comes from Paraburkholderia steynii, assembly GCF_900100565.1. Classification (NCBI taxonomy): domain Bacteria; kingdom Pseudomonadati; phylum Pseudomonadota; class Betaproteobacteria; order Burkholderiales; family Burkholderiaceae; genus Paraburkholderia; species Paraburkholderia steynii. The sequence continues at coordinate 104,253 of NZ_FNDI01000031.1, forward strand.
CGCCGAGGCGAGCCTGATTGCAGGCCGGCGGACGGGAATGGAGTCCGTCTGGACCAAGAGCCAGTCTTGACCTCGGTCGGTGCGCCTCGCTTCTATGTTTGACAGTATGGTGGACGCTGTTTCGAGTAACTACAACGGATTAACAAATGCAGCCTCCGAAACTCGGTTTTATTGACTCGTTGCGTGGTTTTGCAGCCTTGTACGTGCTCGCTTTCCATTTCAGCCTGATCACTACGCCAATGGCAGTGGCGCCGCGATGGCTGGCTCCGTTCACGGGTTTCGGTGGATCGGGTGTAACGCTTTTCTTTGTGGTCAGTGCGTTTACGCTCTGCCTGTCCACGGATTCACGCAAGCGCGACGAATCCACGCCATTGTTGAATTATTTTATTCGGCGCTTTTTTCGAATCGCCCCATTGTTTTATGTATGGATAATCGCATATATCGTTCGAGATATATTCGTCTTCAACACAGTTCATTCTCCTGCAGAAATTGCACGCAGCGTTTTCTTTGTTTTGAATCTCTTTCCGGGGCGCGAACAGGGTTTCGTTTGGGCGAGTTGGACGATCGGCGTCGAAATGCTGTTTTATGTCTTTTTCCCTGTTCTTTTCAAATGCGCAGGCAACTTGGGAAAGGCAACAGCTCTTTTCCTCTTTTCCTTGCTACTGAGGGCGATATGGAGGGCGGCGCTACCACATATGATCGCCGACTTGGGGTTGGTGGAGACCTACTACAATTTCAGTTTGCTTCATCATCTTCCAACGTTCCTGTTCGGCATCGTTGTGTATCGAATTTCTAGACTTATCGATGTCGACAAGGCAAAATTGTATGGTATTGGTGAAATGTTCGTTTCTGCTGGGATCGCGGGAATTTGGGCCGTCGCATATGGCTTGATTGGTTTTGGTGGGTTTGACGGATTGACAGTCGAGGCAGCTATCTATGGTTTACTGTTGATTGGTTTGGCTATAAAGTCCCCGGTAATTATCGTGAATCGCATTTCCAGATTTTACGGACGGATAAGCTATTCGGTTTATCTTAGTCATGCCACAACGCTTTTCTTAATGTCGAAAGTGTTCGCCTTTATTTATGCACACGTGTCGTACGTGACTGCCGCGTATCTCGTGTCGATAGCGATTGGTCTGGCGGTAGTCACGTCTATTTCTGAACTTACGTATCGCTTTATTGAAACACCGGGCAACGCACTCGGAAAGAGTTTGATTCAATTTCTCCAGCGACGCAAGAGCAGTAGTGCAATTGCTTGAAGTTCGATTGTGAGTTGATGCCTCTGTGATATGTGCAAAATTGCAAGTTTTAAGTTTTAGAATCGAGAGTTGCCGAAAGTCGCTATGCGTTGACCCGCGCGCATTTGTTGGTAGTTGAGATGCTGAGTCGAACCTGGCAATCGAGAAGTCCTTGTCTGGCGAGGCTTTACGACCAAAATGGTATTGTGGAAATCGCAGGGGTCTGACATTTGGTGCGTGAATCCTGCAATTTCTGTCGAGGTACTAATGGGCCCAGGGACGTAAGCGTGGCAGCAGCAACGTCTTGACTGGAGAGCGTGATTGTCAGGCTGGGCGGCGGAGCTGATCGGCGACGGCCCACGGTGTGAGTTCGTCGATGCGGTTAATCGCGTGGTCGGCGATGCGCGTGAGCACGTAGCGCAGATAGGCCTCAGGATCGATGCCGTTGAGTTTTGCGGTGCCAACGAGGCTGTAGATGGCAGCGGCGCGCTCACCCCCGGAATCGGCACCGGCAAACAGGTAATTGCGCCTACCGATGGCCACTCCGCGTAGCGCGCGCTCGACTGGCAGATTGTCAATCTCGAGTTGGCCATCATCGCAATAGCGTGTGAGCGCTTCCCACCGATTCATCGCATAGAGGATCGCCTGGCTCGTATCCGATTTGCGCGAGAGCGTTTCCAGTGTCATGGTGAGCCATGCATGGAAGCGATCGAGTAGCGGCCGCGCATGTTCCTGGCGATACGCCCGGCGCTCATCGGGCGGTTTGCCCCGGATCGTTTCCTCAATCCTGTATAGCGCGCCGATACGCTCGAGCGCTTCGGTGTTCAACGCATTGGGGCGCGCTACGTGCAACTCATAGAACTGTCGTCGGGCATGCGCCCAGCAAGCTGCCTCTGTAACTCGCCCGGTTTCGTAGATAGCCTGGTATCCACCGTACGCGTCGGCTTGCAGCGTACCGTTGAATGCATCGAGATGCTGTTGCGGATGGATGCCCTTTCGATCCGGCGTGTAGGCAAACCAGACTGCCGGCGGCGTCATGTCGGCCGATGCACGATCATCACGCACGTACACCCACAAGCGACCGGTCTTCGTCTTGCCATTGCCTGGTGCAAGCACGGGAACCGGCGTGTCGTCCGCGTGCAGTTTCGTCGCCGACATCACGTGACGACGTAGTGTTTCAACGAGTGGCTGCAGCAGCGTCGCCGCGTGCCCGACCCACTTGGCAAGCAGCGAGCGATCAAGCTCGACGCCTTCCCGCGCGTAGATGATCGACTGCCGGTAAAGCGGCAAGTGGTCTGCAAACTTCGAGACCAGCACGTGTGCCAGCAGCCCTGGGCCAGCGAGACCACGCTCGATGGGACGGCTCGGTGCAGGTGCCTGAGAGATGTGGTCGCAACACACGCAGGCAAACTTCGGGCGCACATGACGGATGACCCGGAAGCTTGCCGGTACGTACTCAAGTTGTTCAGCGACGTCTTCGCCCAGCGACTTCATCAGGCCACCACACTGCGTGCACTTTCCGGCGAATTCGGGCAAGTGTGTCTGGATCTCACGCGGCAGATGTTCGGGCAGTGGCTTGCGCGGTGCCTGTTCCACGGCCGTGCGAGGCGTCTTCGGGATTTCCACCGGTGCCGCGCCTTCGTCAGTCTCAAGCTCTTCGAGACGCAACTCAAGTTGCTCGATCTGGCGGTCCAGCTTCTCCGACTTGCGGCCGAACTGCATACGGCGCAGCTTGGCAATGAGCAGCTTCAGGTGTTCGACTTCCGCTGCGCGCGAAGCCAGCGCGGCTTGTTGCGAGTCGACCATTTCCTGTAGTTTGAGCACTTGCGCGTAGCGCTCGCGAAGTGCCGCCTCCTGGCTGAGCAGCATGGCCTTCAGCGTTTCGACATCGTCGGGAAGCGGATTCGCGCGCGTCATGCAGGCAGTTTACGCGCGAGCAGCGACGTTTACAACGCCGACGTCGGTCGTGCCGTTCTCGTCGGTTGCCGCCAGTCGATGCCTTCCAGCAGCATTGATAGTTGCGCAGGGCTCAGGCAAATAACGCCACCGTCGGCTTGTGGCCAGACGAAGCGCCCCTTCTCGAGTCGCTTCATCAGCAGGCACATGCCATCGCCGCTCCACCACAGCACTTTGAGCAGGTCGCCGCGTCTGCCACGAAATACGAAGACGTGCCCGCAGAACGGATCCCGTTCGAGCACGGTTTGCACCTTGGCCGCGAGGCTGTTGAATCCTGCCCGCATGTCGGTCACGCCGGCAGCCAGCCAGACACGCGTGCCGACAGGAAGACCAATCACGTTTCAGCCTCCGCAGCGGCACGCAACGTACGCAACACAACACGCAGCGTGGCCGGGTCGGGCGTGCCCTCGATACGCACGCGTGCGACGCCTACGCTTACCTCAATCACACCAGCGACGACTGGATGGGCCTTGCTCTGCGACTGAGCCGGCAATACAGCCGCGTTCTCAATTGTGCGCTCCTCGTGCACCACTTCTACGGGCAGCAGTGTCGGCGGCTCATACTGCCCGGCTTGATAGGCTCGGCGCCATTTGAACAAAAGATTCGTATTGAGCCCGTGTTCCAAAGCCAGTCGTGCGACCGAGACACCCGGTTCACATGCCAGCTTCGCGAGTTCACGCCGAAACTCGATGGGGTGGTTGGGAGTACCTTTACGCGTCCGTCTCGCTGCTGTTGCTATCTCAGGTGACAAAGTAGTCTCCACCACTCGTTTGGTGGGGCCTACTGTGTCCACTTTGGCAACATTGGTCTAGACGGTGCTGGGGCAACGCTTAC
>NZ_FNDI01000013.1:0-279481 GCF_900100565.1 Paraburkholderia steynii
GCTCCCGCTCCAGTTCGGCTACCCGCCTTTCCAGCTCCTGAATGCGGGTCTGGGCAGGCGTCGCGCCTGCCTTTGGCGGTTCGGTCACCGCACCCTGCGGCTGGCGATCACCAAGCCAGCGACGCAGCGCCGTCTCGCCAATACCCAGCCCTCGTGCTGCCTTGGTGACCGTATAACCTTGTTGCAGTACCAGATTAACTGCATCTTCCTTGAACTGCGGCGAGAATTCCCTTCGTCCCATCGAACACCTCTCTGTTGGCTAGAAGTCTACCTTTTGAGGTGTCCAGGATCATTGGACCACTACACCTACTTTTCTTTGCGGCGGCAAAGAAAAGTAGGTGCCGCCCCGCACAGGGGCGACGCTTGAAGCACGCTAACAAAACGCGGATGCCAACAGCAAAAACAAGCAAACCACCCAGCGTCGCAGACAACCAAAAGTAGGTGCCAGCCCGCACAGGGGCAACGCGTGAAGCACGCTAACAAATCGCGGATGCCAGCGAAAGAACAAGAACAACCAAACCGGCCGCGCCGGAAGCCCCAAACGAGGATGCCAGCGCAAGACATCAAGTCCGCCGCGTGAGCCCATCACCCATCACGCGTTCATCGGGTTGATGCGAAAATCGTTCTTTGCCCATCGACTCATGTTCCGGAGAACTCGCGTGTACGACTTCCCACGCATCAATCCCGTTCGCCTACTCGACGATCTCAAGACTTTGCGCAGCTTTGGCGCCAATGGACCCGGCGTGGTGCGACTGTCGCTCTCACCCGTCGATATGGAGGCGCGTCGCTGGCTCGCGGGGCGCATGACGGATGCCGGGCTGGATGCAACTATCGACGGTGTCGGGACGGTGTTCGGGCGCTCGCGCAAGCCCGGCCCGGCGCTCGTAATCGGCTCGCATACGGATACGCAGCCGACCGGCGGCTGGCTGGATGGCGCGCTCGGCGTGATCTACGGCCTCGAAATCGCGCGCGCCCTTGACGAATGCGCTGCGGCGCGCGACTTCGCGGTAGACGTTGCATCGTGGATCGACGAAGAGGGCACGTTTTCGAGTTTTCTTGGTAGCCGCAGTTTCGTCGGCGATGCGATCGATGCGTCGTTACAGCACGCGCGCAATCGTGACGGCGTGTTGCTCGGCGACGGGCTCGCACAGGCGGGCTTGGCGAATGTGCCGCGTGTGGTGCTCGATCGTGCGAGACAACGCGCGTATCTCGAACCGCATATCGAGCAGGGCGGGCGGCTGGAAGCATCGGGGAAGTCGATCGGTGTGGTGACGACGATTGTCGGCATCCGCGAGTTTCAGGTGCGCTTCACCGGGCAGCGGAACCACGCGGGCACGACGCCGATGTCCATCCGACGGGATGCGGGCGCGGCGCTGGTTGCGTTCATCGCGCGTGTTGACGCGGCGTTCGGTCGACTGGCGGACGCGGATACGGTGTGGACTGTCGGCCGGATCGATTTCGATCCGGGTTCGTTCAGTGTGGTGCCGGGCAAGGCTGATATGTACGTGCAGTTCCGTGACGGTAACGCCGAGCGGCTGCATGCAATGGAGAACGCGCTTGCTGCGTTAGTAGACGAGTGGAATTTGAAGCATGCCGTGCAGGTTGAGCTGATACCTTGCGATGGTCCTGAGGAGCCGGTCGTGATGGACTCCGCGTTGCAGCAGCATATTGCGCAAGCGGCCGAAGCAGTCGTGCCGGGGCAGTGGATTTACATGCCGAGCGGCGCATCGCACGATGCACAGGTGATCGCGCATCACATTCCCGCTTGCATGCTTTTCGTGCCGAGCATTGGCGGCGTCAGTCACGATTTCATCGAGGATACCGCCGAGGCGCATATCGTGCTCGGGTGTGAGGTGGCGGCGCGGGCAGCGGCGGGGATCGTGGAGGCGTTGCGGGGTTCGGTTTGATGACTGAATTTTGGGTGCGCAGGTTCTGCGGGAGGGTCGTCGAGCACCGCTCGTTGGAAGCGACAACTCCCGTCTGCATCATCAGAAAAAATACGCGATCAGCAGTCCCTCGGTTACGACGCCGAGAATCGTGCTGACCAGAATCGTCGCGGTGGCGTCGCGCGTGTAGGTATCGCTCTTGAGCGCGAACATGGCGGCCGCGGTCGCAGTCGGCACGGCGCCCGTGATAACGGCCTGGTGAGCCGGTGCGCCCACTACCCCGAACAATACGGCGCCGAGCGCCATCAAGGCGGGTTGCAGAAAGTTCTTGATACCCAGGTTCGCCAGGACGTTGGCGTTGAGCACAAAGCGCTCGCCATAGAGCATTAATCCGAGTGCGAATAGCGACGTGCCGCCGGCCGCCTTTGCGATCAGGTCGACGGAGGTCAACACCGGGCCGGGCAGCGTGACATGGCAGAAACTCAGCACCATGCCGGAGATCGGCAGCCAGACAATGGGATTGATGACGGCGCGCGCGATACTTTGTCCGAATACCCGCAACACGTCCGGCTGCCCCGTTCCCATCGCATTCTTGTCGCCCAGCCCGGTCAGCACGATGGTCAGCGGCAGCATGAAGATGCTGGTGACGAGATTGCCGACCAGCACGGCCAGAAATCCCTCCGGCCCGAACACCGCGGCGAGAATCGGCGCGCCGAAGTAAGCCATGTCGGGAAAAGCACACACCAGTGCCTGCATGGTGGCGGTGCGCAGGTCATGCCTGAACACAAAGCGGCCGACGCCCAGCGCAATGACATACGTACCCATCAAACCGAGTGTCAGGCACAGCGCAAAGCCGGCATTGTGCAACTTGTCCGGCGAGGTCTTGACCGCGCCTTCAAACAGCGCAAAAGGTAGCGCAAACCGGATCACCAGAGTTGCCAGCACGCTGGCATCGTCATGCTTCAACAAGCCGATGCGAACCGAGAGCCACCCGAGCATGATGACGAACGCAACCGGCAACAGCCCATTGAGAATGGTGTTGAGCAAAGGAATACTCCTCCTCTATTAACCGGCATATATCGCGCTGCTTTTCGATTCGCTTGCACGGCATGAGCCCACGCACATTGAACGTGTCCCGCTCAGTATCGGGTACACGCGGTTGTCTCGTTCATCACGAGGTTGGCGAGCGGTGCATCACCATAACGCGCAATGTCGAAGAATGCTGTGATGGTCCCGATCGCCGGATGCATTGTCCGGATGCTTTGTCGCACAGGGCCGCGCGGGGGAATAGCGATACCTGGTCTAGTTGGCAATCGCGGTGACGCTGATTCTCATTGGGGAAAAGGTGATTTTCGTTTCGCTCATCGCTCGTCTCACCGGTTTGCTTCTGCGGCAGGTTAGCTCAGCCGAAACGTGTACGCTTCGAACAACCGCTATGCTTGTGTAACCTGTTAGATAGGCCCATGTAAGCCGCACTCGCGAGCAATGCACGCTGAAGAAGAGAACTAAGAGAGATCGACCGCCACGCGCCGAGGCAACCGAAAGACTCAGTGCAACTCCTTACGGAAAAAATCGACCACATCTCCATTGAACTGCTCGTGAAACGCAGCGCGATTGAAGCCCGGCAAACTATTGCAAATGGCGGGCATTTTGCGGGCAAGGCGCGCGTCGCAGGGCGGCAGAAAATCGTAGTGTCCCGCGTTCGGGATAACGTGATATTCGGGCGGATGGGGCAGGTCGGCGCGCACCGCCTCTTCATAGTATGGGTCCGGCTGATGACGGTCATCGGCGGCCCGCCATAGTTGGATTGGGACGCGCACGCCGCTCAAGCCCGCGCGTCCAAAGGTAAATCCGAAAGCGGGGGCCGCAATCACGGCGGCCTTGATTCGAGGGTCACGCACCCATACGCTGGCGGGCACGGCGGCGCCCTGGTCGGGATCGACGCCGGCCCGCGCCAGCGCGCTGCACAGATCGTGATCCGGATGTGCGTGACAATATGGAGCGATCTCGGACAGATTTGGCACGCCACCAGCCATCACGAGCACGGTGAAGCCGCCATTGGAGAAACCGAATGCGCCGACGCGCGTCTTGTCCAGGTGCTGATGATCGACCCACTCGGCGAGCATGTAGTCCACTAACCGGTTCAGTTGAGCGGGACGACGCCATAGCTGCAGAACACGGCTCTGATCGTCGAACGTGTCACCCGCATGACTTACCGCCGCTGCCACGAAGCCGGCGTGGACCAGCGCGATGGCGGTGTCGTAATGGCTGTCGTACCAGCCGCCGCCGCCGTGCGAGATCACGACTAATGGTAAGCCACGGCCTGCGATGGGCGCGTCCCGTGCGACAGTCTCTGTGACATTGCCGACGGTCTGCTCGACTGCCGTAGCGTTCGTCGGATACCAGATTCCGACCGTCAATGGCGGTTCTGTGCCATTCGCGATCTTGACTTCCGCAAAGCCGACGTTGGCAGCAAACGCTGGCGCAGCGAGCAGACTCCAAACGACAGCAACCAGAGCAAGTATTCTCACGACAGCAATCTCCCTCTATGCGTTGTTCGCGCCGCGCGCAGTGTTTTCAACTTCCCTGACTTGATTGGATCAATTGCGGTCCGGCTTGCCCCACAGAAGGGATTCAGGATGCCGTTGCAGATACTCGGACAGTGATCCAAGACTGGCAAGCGTTCGACGCAATTCGTTCAGCGCCTGATGAACATCGGATTGAAGCGGTGAATCCTTCGCAAGGGTAGCGTTTGCCGCGTCGAATGAACGCTGCGCAGCTTCCAGTGCCGCACGAGTCTCGGGGACCAGTTCGCTATCGATCTGCTGGAACAGCGACGCCGAATTCCGGAGAGTCTTGTCGAGATTGCGTCCGATCTCATCGAAGGGCACATCGTCGAGTTTTTTCACGATGCTGGCAAGCTGGTCCTGAAGTTCTTCGAGTGTATTGGGTACCGTCGGCAGTTCGACGGGCGTTCGCTGCGTATCGATTCGGACCGCGCGAGCGTGCGGAAAGAAGTCGAGTGCGACGTATCGCTGGCCCGTCAGCACACTGCCCGTACGCAATTGTCCGCGTAGCCCGTCAGCAACCAGCTGATGCAACAGACGCCTGCCCTCGGCGCCATCACCGTTTCCGAGTGCTTCCCGGTAGCGCCGTCCGAGTCGCGACGGGTAAAGGTCAAGTGTAGCGACCATGTCGACTTTAGCGGTTCGAACGTTTAAGTCGACGTCGATGGCCGTCACCTGACCCAGTTCAACACCGTGGAAATCCACCGGTGCGCCGATCGACAAGCCACGCAACGACTGTCCGAATCTCATGAGTACGCGTGCGGCCGGACCGTCCTCGGCCTTACGTGCGGCTTCCGTCCGTGTTGCGGACAGTGCGAACGACGTGCCGTCCGATGCCAGAGCTTGCGTCGTTGCGGGTCCAACGATATCGAACGCCACCCCTCCGGAGAGGATCGACGCGACCGACTGGGTGTCCAGCCGCAGCCCATTGGAATCAAAGCGCAAGTCGATTCCGCTTGCATGCCACCAGCGGGTATTCGAGGTGACATACTGATCGTAGGGCGCGTTGACGAAGACATCGACAATAACCTCCGCGCCATCTTTCGAGAGCGAATATCCGAGTACCTGACCGGCCTGAACGCGGCGGAAAAGGACGGGCGAGCCAGGTGTCAGCGACCCCAGAGAGCTTGCGTGAAGCACGAACCGCTTTCCCTTCTGATCGGATGTGACGGAGGGCGGCATTTCCAGGCCCGCAAAGTCTTTGCAAACGCTGGACGCGCGCCCCATATCGGCGGCGATATACGAACCTGAAATGGCCGTTGCGAGCCCGGAAATACCTGTCATGCCGATGCGCGGACGGACCACCCAGTATCGCGTATCACATGTCGCAAAAGCTTTTGCTGAGTCATCCAGTTGCACGTCGGCGAGAACCCGTGTGCGATCGGCGGTGAGATGCAGGCCTGTCAGCGTGCCAATCTCGACATCCCTGTATCGCACGCGCGTTTTACCCGCTTCGAGTCCCTCGGCGCTCGTGAAGCTGATCCTGATGTGAGGTCCGCGTTGCACAACGGACGCAACGAGTAGCGCGCTGCAAATGAGTAGCGCGGCGATAGGGATGAGCCATACAGCCGACGGCCGGCGCCGGCTATTCATCAGAGCGTTCCAGTGATCACGTCGCACAGTCGCCTGCCGAACCGGCGAACGATGGCTGCGCACGCTTTGAGCCGGCGACGGAGACGCTTCACCGCTGCCCGATCGCCGTGACTAATGAACGTTCGCATGCGAGTCGACGGCCAGCGCGATGTACACAAGCGCGGCAAACACGCCCGCCATCGTCCCGAGCACGTCCCTGTAGCCAGCACCGCGCGTGAAATGAACCGGCAGTCCTACCACGAAGTAGGTGACCGCGAACACGATCACGACCATCAATGGTGGTGGTGTCGTCATGACGAGGTCGGCCAGGGCATGCATCATGGCGAAACAGCCGGGGTGTGAGCGATTGCCTGCATCCGTGGATCGCTCATACGGTTGACGCGTCGATTCGCTCGTTCTCCGGCTTGGCGCATGTCGATGTGGCTCGCCGGGTGTTACTTCAGTTGAGCGACGAGAGCATCCGCGCCCTTGTCGATCCCCGTCTTGGCGGCGCTGAGCGATCCGAACGCAGCGGGCAGATTCATCGCGTTCGGATACTGCTTCGTCACATATGCCTTCAACAGATGCCCATTGGAACTGTCGTACACCTCGACCGCATACGACACCGAGCCGCTGAACGCACCCTTGCCACCACGGATGGCCTGCACGCCGTTATAGAGATTTCCGGCGATATCGAAGTGCATCACCTGCCCGACAAGCAGAGTGGTTTGTTCCGCGCCCGTCAGCGTGAGCTTGACGCGCAGGGTGGCGGGCGTTGGCTGTGCGGCGATTTCGAAACGCTTCGACAGTTTCGACGCGAACGTTTTGCCCATGTAGTCAGCGAGCGCCGCCCTGTCGTCATCTTTCATATCCCCGAACTGGTTGTCATTGCCCCGATAGATATCGACGGGATCGACGATCACCTGGTTGTAACGCGACCAGACAACGGGGGCCGCGAACCGGTACGGCACCTTGGTGGAGTCGTCATCCCGGTTCTGCTTCAGCTGCGACGAGGAGGCGATACCCGAGTACGCAACGGGCTGCACGCCAGCACAGGCCGTTAAGGCCAGCGCGGTTGCGCCGGCGAAGAAGAGCGGAGTCAGTCTGAGTTTGAACATGTCGTGTTCCCTGGAAGCCGATGGCAGGTATTGGAAGAGCGTCACGTCGGGTGAGTCCCGATGTGTGGCCGAAGCGTAGCATCGCCGTTTTCATATGTAAACCGTCTACCCGGTTTGTTTTTAAGGAAAACTCGGGCGTACAATTCAGGCTTTACCAGCATGAACGCCCGGTTTGCTTCGGATTTCAGCGGTTGGCGCGGGGCCGGCTTCAGACGCCGCTAACCTCGCAACAGACGGCATGACCGGTTGACGCGACGACATCTTTATTCATCAATGGACAATCAGACCCGTTCCGAGACGACCCGCAAGAAGGCTATTGAAGCCGCATTCACAATCCTTGCGCGAGAAGGCGTGGGTGGCCTTACATTCGATTCGCTGTCGCGCGAGAGTGGCGTGAGCAAGGGTGGGCTGCTGCATCAGTTCCGCACCAAGCATGGTGTGCTGACAGCGCTGCTTGATTATCAGCGGCAACAGTTTGAACAGATCCGGCTCGACTACCTGGCGAAGGAAGCAGGCAAGAAAGCCGAACCCAATCTTTCGGCGCATATCGCCGTCTATCGTGAGTCCATCAAGCAGCCGCATTCGGTCGCGCGAGCCGTGCTGGCAGCGTTGGTCGAGAGCCCGGAACTGCTCGACGACTCCAAAGCGGCGGACGCAGACAGGATGAAAGCGCTTCAGCGCGAATCGGGCGACCTCGAGCTTTCGTTACTTCGCTATTTCGCTGCAAGCGGCATAGCGTTCAATTCATTGCTTGGACTCGCGCCACTGCCCCAAACGATGATCAATCGTCTGTTTGACCGGTTGCTCGACGACGACAGCTGGCAGTCCCAGAAGCAGCCGCCGAAAGCGCCGAAGCGAGCTGCGCGATAAGCGGCGCGCCCAATTAGATCGCATTGAAGGCTTGCGGAATCGATGCACCTGCAACCAGGCAGTCAATGACTGTGCGGAAAGTGTATCGGCCCTGAATGTTGATGTTGCGGTGCGACAAAAACCAGCCTATAACCATCCATATGGATGGTGGATGGATGGAAAAATGAAAAAGCCCGCAGCACTCGACACGATTCGCCCCAAAGGCGGCGAATCGGAAAAAATCACGATCAACCTCGGCCCCGTCGATCTCGGACAAATCGACCTGCTGGTCGAGGAAGGCTTTTATTCGAACCGGACCGACCTGATCCGAACGGCGATTCGCAACCAGCTTGCCCTTCATGCGCAGGTCGTGCAGGACACGGTGACGCGCCGTGCGCTTGTGCTCGGACTGCAGCACTTTTCCAGGCAGGATCTCGAGGCCGTTCGCGCTGCGCGGCAGCGACTCACCATTCAGGTGCTGGGACTCGCCAGCATTGCTACCGACGTCACGCCGGAGCTTGCGCTCGCCACGATCGAAAGCGTCACGGTGCTGGGAGCCTTTCACGCTTCGCCCGCCGTCAAGACGGCGCTCGCGGACAGAATCCACTAGCCACGCGACGCCCAACGCCTACATCCGCTAACCGGACACATACGATGAAACTCGACGAAGGTTTCCTGAATTCAATGCACGAAGCGATGACCTTGCTGCGTACCCGCGGTCCCGCCGAAGCGACAGAAGCAATACAACGCGCACTGCGAGGAGGCGCCGTTGATGGAATGCGGGACAAGGCGCGAGTTTTCCCGTTCGCCGAGACACAAGTAAGCGAAGTCACACCGCACACGGCACGAGAAGACAGCAAGGATGTCGAAGACCGGGGGCATTTCAGCACGCATGCGTATTCGAACGCCGCAGGTTCCCGGCAGTATCGGCTGTACGTGCCGGCGGGCGCAGTCGGCGAGCCGATGCCATTGATTGTGATGCTGCATGGTTGCACGCAGAACGCCGACGATTTTGCAGCCGGTACGCAGATGAATGCGCTTGCCGAGCAGCATCGATGTCTTGTCGCGTATCCCGTGCAGCCGCAGCAGGCCAATCCGTCGAAGTGCTGGAACTGGTTCAAACCAGACGATCAGCATCGCGAGAATGGCGAGCCGTCATTGATCGCAGGCATCACGCGCGAGATCATCGCGGCCCACAACGTCGATCCTGCGCGCGTGTACGTCGCGGGCCTGTCTGCGGGCGGCGCGATGGCGGCGATCATGATCGCCACGTATCCTGACCTGTACGCTGCAGCGGGTGTGCATTCCGGTCTGCCCGTGGGCAGCGCGCACGATTTGCCCTCTGCGCTTGCGGCAATGAAAGGCGGCAAACGCCGCAGCGCGACAGCGCATGCGAAGCGCGCTAAAGACTCGCCGAAACGGCCCATGATCGTCTTTCACGGCGACGCGGACGCCACGGTTCACGTCGCGAATGCTACGCAGCTGGTTCAGGGCTTCGAAGAGCGAACCGATAACAGCATTGAAGGGCGTCGGGCCGATACGGGGCGGCGTAGCTGTACCGTTTCGAGGCTTACTTCCCCCGATGGTATCGAGGCGGAATTGTGGACCATTCATGGCGCGCCGCACGCGTGGTCAGGTGGTAACGCACGCGGTAGTTACACGGACCCAAGCGGCCCGGACGCGAGTGCTGAAATGCTGCGATTCTTTCTTGACCATCCCAAACGGGGATGAGGTGCGACCAACGCTGCTCTTCGCAGGAAGAGCAGCGTCTACCTTCTGCGTCCTATCAACCTCTGTTAGCTCGACTGTTTTGTCGATGACTGTGCTTTCGGCACAGACCCAGCCTGCACGAGGCGTGCGTCTTCCTGCGTCACGGCGCCGACGTATTTCCAGCCGTCCGGCAACTTCACAAACGTGTAACCCGTGGGTGCATCGACGAACACGGTGAAAACGGGCGAGTCAGCCTTCGCCTCGGAAACTGCTTGCGCGTGCGACACCATCGGCGCGGCCAGCAGCGTGACAGCGAAAAGTGACGAGGAAATCAGCTTCATTGCTCAATCCTTGAGATATTGAACGCTCGACCATCGAACCTGACCGATGGTCACGCTATTTATGTAACGACCATTACACATATTGAAGCACAGGCGGAGAGCATGCGTCCATAATTTTGTTATGATCGACATAGAATTCAGTATTCGCGGGTTTGTGACAATCGCTTGCCAGGAGGGGACATGGAGCCGGCCAGCTACGGCGAAACCAAGGGACGCGGCAGACCAAGAGCATTCGAGCGCGAGGTGGCGCTCAGGCGCGCGATGGACCTTTTCTGGGAAAAGGGCTTCGATATGTGCTCGATGTCGGATCTCGTCGATGCAATGGGCGTCAACTCGCCGAGCATCTACGCGGCGTTCGGCAACAAGGAAAGCCTGTATCGCGAGGCAATCGAGTTATACGTCCGGGCCGAAGGCGGCGCGGCGCTAAGGAACTTCGAATCGCGCGCGACGTTGCGCGAAAGCCTCGACGCCATGTTCGACGCAAGCATCGACCTTTTCACGGGCGGACAGCGTTCCCGTGGTTGCATGATTTTTCTCGGCGGCGCGGGAATTGGCGCAGAGCACGCCGAACTGCGAAACTTCCTTCAGGCGTTGCGGCTAAAGGCGGCTCGGACCGTCGAAAAGCGCTTGAAGAAAGCCGTCGAACAAGGGGAACTCATGCCTGACGCGGACGCTGCGGCGCTTGCTACATTGTGCATGTCGGTTTTCTCCGGCCTGTCCGTCCAGGCCGCCGACGGCGCCAGCAAACGCAAGCTGCAAGCCGGGGTTGCGCAGTTGCTGGCGATGATTCCTTTTCGTCCCGCGTCGCATTGAGCTAAAGCCACTTTGTAGTCGATGAGCGAACGGGTGAGCGCTATCCTGACGGATCGCCAGGTAATCACACGCACTATTGAACCATGGATCTGAACCTGATCGGCCTGTTCGTCGAGATCGTCGAATCGCGCAGTCTTAGCGCCGCCGCGCGCAAGCTCGGCATGACGCGCGCGAACATCAGTCAGCGGCTCAAGCTGCTGGAACGCGAAACGGGCGCGCAATTGCTGCGCCGCTCGACCCGAAGCCTCGAACTGACGCAAGCGGGACATACGCTATACGACTGCGGCCAGCGCATGCTGGAAGACCTGAGCACGGCTCGCGCATCGATCGACAGCCTCGGGCAGACCTTGAGCGGCCGTGTTCGCATCAGCGTGCCGACCGGCTTCGGCAGAATGTTTCTCGGAGAAAGACTGCTCGAGTTCGCACGCATGCATCCGGGCATCTCGCTCAATGTCACGTTCAACAACCGGATCGAAGACCTGATCGCCGCTGAAGTCGACGTCGCGGTGAGGATCACGGCGACGCCGCCGCTGGAATATGTGGCGCGCAACATCTGCTCGATTGACTGGAACCTGTATGCGTCGGCTGAGTACGTCGAAAAGCACGGTCCAATCAACTGCCCCGGCGACCTCGAAAAGCAGACGCTGGTGGCGTCGCCGTACCCGGCACGGCGGGTCACGATGACGCTCACGCATCGACAGGACGAGTCGGACGTCCACGTAATCGCGATTCAGCCTGCGCTGCAGTCTTCGGACTATCCGTTTCTGACGGAGGCGGTGTGTCAGGGTATGGGTATCGGGCTGTTGCCGGCCTATGTGCCGCACGCGCCAATGAGCCGCGGGTTGCTGCGTATCCTGCCGGATTTCCGTGTGGCCGGCTTGCAGAACACGCTGTATATCGTGACGCTTCCGAACCGCTATCCGTCGCCGGCGACGCAAGCACTGATCGATTATCTTCGAGCCGAAATCCTGTCGCTCGCGCAAGCCTGGAGCTGAAGCGGTTTCCACGCCGCGCCGCCTCGCGCAAGTCCGTCTGTTTCCCGCAAACCCGCTCTCCCGGCATCGAACTTCGGTGGCGAATCATCCCGCCCCGTAGGACGTTGTCGCGGTCAGTGTCAATCTCCAGTTAACAGTTCGTCAACTCCCAGTTGGATTGTCAACGCGTCTCCCGCATTTAACAATCAACCAACACGAAATACATGGAGACGCGGGCAATGACACTCGAACCGACCGGACACGCCGTCAGGCGTACTCTGCGCAACCGCATTCTCGTCATCACCGTCGATAACCCTCCCGTCAACGCGCTTGGCGCGAACGTGCGGCGCCAACTACACGACGCTATCCAGGCCGCCGAAAAAGATTCTGACGTCGATGCCATGCTGCTGGTTGGCGCGGGACGCAACTTCATCGGTGGCGCGGATATCAGGGAGTTCGGCAAGCCGCCGCTGCCGCCGTCGCTGCCCGAGGTCTGCAACACGATCGAAGCATGCCGCAAGCCCGTTGTAGCGGCCATTCACGGCGCTGCACTCGGCGGCGGCCTCGAAGTCGCACTCGCGGCGCATTACCGGATCGCACTCGGAGCCGCCAGACTCGGCTTGCCCGAGGTGACGCTCGGCTTGCTGCCGGGAGCAGGCGGCACACAGCGCGCGCCACGTCTTGTCGGCGCGAAGGCCGCGCTGGATCTGATGTTCAGCGGCCGTCACGTCGGCGCAAACGAGGCTCACGCGCTTGGCCTCGTCGACCGCATCGGCGAAACCGATGACGTGCTGGCCGAGGGTCTCGCCTATGTGCAGGCCTTGCTCGACGCGCAGGCTCCTGTCCGCCGGACCCGCGACGCCGACGGACTGGCGGACCGCGCGGCCAGTCGAGCCGCCATCGAAGCCGCGCGCGCCGAAACGTCGAAGAAATCCCACGGGCTGTTCTCGCCGCTAAAGATCGTCGATGCGGTGCAAGCGGCGCTCGAACTGCCCTTCGACGATGGCCTGCGCCACGAACGGCAACTGTTCCTGCAGTGCCTCGACAGCCCGCAGCGAGCAGGTTTGATTCACGCGTTCCTCGCCGAGCGCGAGGTGCTGAAAGCGCCCGAAACGCGCAACGCGAAGCCGCGCAAGATCGCAAGCGTCGGCGTGGTAGGCGGCGGCACGATGGGCGCGGGCATCGCGGTGGCGGTACTCGACGCGGGCCTGCCCGTCACGATGATCGAACGTGACGATGTATCGCTTGCGCGCGGCCTGGCGCATATCGAGAAGGTCTACGACAACCTGATCGCGAAGGGTCGCATGACGCCGGAGGCCAAGTCGGCAGTGCTCGCGCGCTGGAACGGCAGCACCTCCTACGACGCGCTCGGCACGGCCGATCTCGTGATCGAAGCCGTATTCGAAGAGATGTCCGTCAAGCATGCCGTGTTCGCCGAGCTCGACCGGGTCTGCAAGCCGGGCGCCGTGCTCGCGACCAACACCTCGTATCTCGACATCGACGCCATTGCCGCAAGCGTGTCGCGTCCTGGCGATGTCGTGGGCCTGCACTTCTTCTCGCCCGCCAACATCATGAAGCTGCTCGAAGTCGTGGTGCCCGCGCAGGTCAGCGCCGACGTGGTCGCCACCGCGTTCGATCTGGCGAAGAAGCTGCGCAAGGTGCCGGTACGGGCAGGCGTGTGCGACGGCTTCATCGGCAATCGCGTGCTGGCGATCTATCGCGCGGCCGCCGACCACATGATGGAAGACGGCGCGTCGCCTTATCAGATCGACCGCGCCGTCCGTGCGTTCGGCTTTCCGATGGGACCGTTCCAGGTGGCGGACCTCGCGGGCGGCGACATCGGCTGGGCGACGCGCAAGCGCCGCGCCGCCACGCGCGATCCGCAGCAGCGCTATGTGCAGATCGCCGACCGCATCTGCGAGCGCGGCTGGTTCGGCCAGAAGACGGGGCGCGGCTACTACGTGTATGCCGACGGCGCGCGCACCGGTAAGCCCGACCCGGAAGTCGAATCGATCATCGATGCCGAGCGCGAGCGTGCCGGCGTTACGCCGCGCGAGTTCTCCGATGAAGAAATCATCCGGCGCTACATGGCGGCCATGATCAACGAAGGCGCGAACGTCGTGCATCAGCGCATCGCCCTGCGTCCGCTCGACGTGGACGTTACGTTCCTCTACGGCTACGGCTTTCCGCGCCATCGCGGCGGGCCGATGCAGTACGCCGATACGGTTGGCCTCGACAAGGTGCTCGCCGACATCCGCGAGTTCGCACAAGACGACCCCGTGTTCTGGCAGCCGTCGCCGCTGATCGTCGATCTCGTCGAGCGCGGCGCCACGCTGGCGAGCCTCAATCACGCGGCCTGATCCGTTCAATCCCTCATCCCCTTTTTTGCAGATTCAGACCATGCGAGAAGCCGTTATCGTCTCCACCGCGCGCACGCCGCTGACCAAAGCGCATCGCGGCGAATTCAACATCACACCGGGCCCGACGCTCGCGTCGTTTGCCGTGCGGGCTGCCGTGGAGCGCTCGGGCGTCGACCCGGAACTGATCGAGGACGCGATCCTCGGCTGTGGTTATCCCGAAGGCATCACGGGCCGCAACGTCGCGCGCCAGACCGTGATCCGCGCGGGCTTGCCGCTGTCGATCGCGGGCACGACCGTCAACCGCTTCTGCGCGTCGGGACTGCAGGCCATTGCGATGGCGGCGGGGCGCATCGTCGTCGACGGTGCGCCCGCCATGATCGCGGGCGGCGTCGAAAGCATCTCCGGAATCCGGACACGCGAAGACGGCGTGAGCGGGCTCGACCCTTGGATCGTCGAGCGCAAGCCCGCGCTTTACATGGCGATGATCGACACGGGCGACATCGTGGCGCAGCGCTACGGCATCAGCCGCGAAGCGCAGGACCGTTTCTCCGTCGAAAGCCAGCGCCGCACGACAGAAGCGCAACTCGCCGGCCGCTACGCCGACGAGATCGTGCCTGTGACGACCACGATGGCCGTGACCGACAAGGAGACGGGTGCCGTCAGCCAGCGCGAGGTCACGGTCTCCGCCGACAACTGCAATCGCCCCGGCACGACGTACGAGGCACTCGCGAAGCTCGCGCCCGTCAAGGGCCCGGAAAGGTTCGTCACAGCGGGCAACGCATCGCAGAACGGCGACGGTGCCTCCGCCTGCGTGATGATGGAAGCGAAAGCGGCCGAGCGCGCGAACCTCGTTCCCCTCGGCGCGTTCCGCGGCCTCGCGGTCGCGGGATGCGAACCGGACGAAATGGGCATCGGTCCTGCGCTTGCTGTGCCGAAGCTGCTCGCGCGCCACGGACTCACCGTCGGCGACATCGGTTTGTGGGAACTCAACGAAGCATTTGCATCGCAGGCGATCTACTGCCAGCAGCGCCTGGGCATTCCTGTCGAGCGGCTCAACGTCAACGGCGGCGCGATCTCGATCGGCCATCCGTTCGGTATGACGGGCGCGCGTCTCGCGGGACACGTCCTCATCGAGGGCCGCCGGCGCGGCGTGAAGTACGCGGTCGTCACGATGTGCATTGCCGGCGGCATGGGTGCCGCTGGCCTGTTCGAAATCTATTGAGAGAAACGAGATCATGGATCTGAACTTCACCCCCGAGGAGGAAGCCTTTCGCGAGCGCGTGGTGCGCTTCCTGAAAGAAAAACTGCCTGCGAGACTTTCCGGCAAGGTTCGCAACGGCTTGCACCTCACACGCGCGGACATGGTCGAGTGGCACGCGATCCTGAACGAACAGGGCTGGCTCGCGAATCATTGGCCGGAACAGTACGGCGGCCCAGGCTGGAACGCCGTGCAGAAGTTCATCTTCGAGAACGAATGCGCGCTGGCGGGCGCGCCGCGCATCGTGCCGTTCGGCGTGAACATGCTCGGGCCCGTGCTCATCAAGTACGGCAGCGAAGCGCAGAAGCGCTATTGGCTGCCGCGCATTCTCGAAGGCGCTGACTGGTGGTGCCAGGGCTATTCGGAGCCGGGCTCGGGTTCCGACCTCGCGTCGGTGAAGACGAGCGCGGTGCGCGGCATCGACGACGAAGGCGAGCACTACATCGTCAACGGCCAGAAGACGTGGACCACGCTCGGCCAGCACGCGAACATGATCTTCTGCCTCGTGCGCACCGCCATCGATGTGCGCAAGCAGGAAGGCATCAGCTTTCTGCTCGTGGACATGAACGCGCCGGGCGTCGAAGTGCGTCCGATCATCACGCTCGAAGGCGAGCACGAGATCAACGAAGTGTTCTTCACCGATGTGCGCGTGCCTGCAGCCAATCTCGTCGGCGAGGAGAACAAGGGCTGGACGGTCGCGAAGTATCTGCTGACGTACGAGCGCACCAACATTGCGGGCGTCGGCTTCTCGGTCGCGGCACTGGCGCGCTTGCGCCGGATCGCAGCGAAGGTTACGCGCAACGGCCGGCCACTTGCCGAGGATCCGTACTTCGCGGCACGCCTCGCGCGCGTCGAGATCGATCTGGAAAACATGAAGACCACGAACCTGCGCGTAATCGCGGCCGTCGCGGGCGGCGGCGTGCCGGGCGCGGAAAGCTCGATGCTCAAGATTCGCGGCACGGAGATTCGCCAGGAGCTTTCGTCTCTGATGCGCCGCGCGATGGGACCGCATGCACAGCCGTTCATCGAAGAAGCGTTGCACGAAGGCCATGACGAAGCGCCCGTCGGCCCCGAGGGTGCCGCGAGCGCTGCCGCGCTCTACTTCAACAACCGCAAGCTGTCGATCTTCGGCGGCTCCAATGAAATCCAGAAGAACATCATCTCGAAGATGATCCTGGGACTTTGAGAGGATCACGATGAATTTCCAGCATACCGAAGACCGCCGCATGCTGGCGGATACGCTGAACCGCTTCGTGCAACAGGAATACGGCTTCGCGACGCGCGATGCGCTTGCGCGCAGCGACTCGGGCTTTAGCCGCGAACTGTGGGTCCGCTTTGCGGAACTGGGCGTGGTCGGCGCGCTCTTCAACGAGGCCGATGGCGGCTTTGGCGGAGCGGGTTTCGATATTGCCGTCGTCTTCGAAAGCCTCGGCCGCGGCCTCGTGGTCGAGCCGTTTCTCGGCGCGTTGGTGGTGGGGCGCGCGCTGGCCAGTGCCGGCAACGGCGTGCAAAAAGCGCTCATCGCGAGCCTGATCGAAGGCCACGCCGTTGCGGCGCTCGCGCACGACGAACCCAGCTCGCATTACGAACTGAGCAAGGTGACGACGCGCGCCGTGCATGGCTCGAACGGCTGGGTGCTGACGGGCGCGAAATCGGTCGTGCAGCAGGGTGCCGAGGCTGACTTCTTCCTCGTCTCCGCACGCACGAGCGGTGCGGCCGATGCCGAGGATGGCATCTCGCTCTTTGTCGTTCCGCGCGACGCGGTGGGCGTCAGCGTGCGTGGCTACGGGAAGATCGATGGCGGACGGGCCGCCGAAGTCTGTCTGAACGAAGTGTGCCTTCCCGACACCGTTTTGCTTGGCGAACGGGACGCAGGCTTCGCGACGCTCGAACGCAGCATCGGCGCCGGCGTGCTCGCGTTGTGCGCGGAAGCACTGGGTGCGATGGATGTCGCGAAGGTGTACACGCTCGAGTATCTGCGCACGCGCAAGCAGTTCGGCGTCGCGATCGGCAGCTTCCAGGCGCTGCAGCATCGCATGGCCGATCTGCTGCTCGAAATCGAGCAGGCCCGCTCAGCGGTCATCAACGCCGCCGCAGCGTTCGGCGCGGCGCGCGTCGAGCGCGAACGTGCGTTGTCGGCGGCGAAGGTCACGATCGGGCGCATCGGCGCGCTCGTTGCCGAAGAGTGCATCCAGATGCACGGCGGCATCGGCATGACGTGGGAACTGCCGCTTGCGCACTTCGCGAAGCGCCTTGTGATGATCGACCATCAACTCGGCGACGAAGATCACCATCTCGAACGCTTTATCACATTGGGCCGGAGCTAACACCGTGAATGAACCTATCCTTGCGCGCCGCGACGGCGCGGTGCAAGTGCTGTCCTTCAACAACCCGGCTGCGCGCAATGCGCTCACACCCGAGGTGTACGCGGCTCTTCCGGCCGCCCTCGCTGAGGCTGGGCGTGATCCCGAGGTGGGCGCGATCGTACTGACGGGTGTAGGCGGCGCGTTTTGCGCAGGCGGCGATCTGAACCGGCTTGCGCAACGTCGCGCGCTGACACCGCCCGAGCGGCGCGTGGGCATCGAAAGTCTGCACGACATGATTCGCGCCATTCGCGATTGCAGCAAACCGGTGATCGCAGCAGTCGAAGGCGCGGCAGCAGGCGCGGGTCTTTCGATCGCGCTGGCGTGCGACATGCTGGCCGCCGCGCGCAATGCGTCGTTCTCGGTCGCGTACATCAAGGTCGGCCTCTCGCCCGATGGCGGCGCGACCGCGTTTCTGTCCGGGCTCGTCTCCCGGCAACTGCTGACCGAGTTGTGCCTGACGGGCAGGCCCGTCACGGGCGAGCGCATGCACGCGCTCGGTGTCGCCAATCGCCTCGCCGAGCCGGGCAGCGCGCTGACGGAAGCTATCGCGATGGCGCAGTCGCTCGCGGCCGGCCCGGAACGCGCGATCGCCCGTATCAAGCGCCTGTGCCGTCAAGCCGGCGAGAACACGCTCGAAGCGCAACTGGATCTCGAAGCGCAATACATGACGGAGTCGCTTGGCGACGATGAATCCGCCGAAGGCATCGCCGCCTTCTTCGGCAAGCGCCCGGCTGATTTCTCCGCGCTGCGCCGTGTTTCGCCCGTGGATTCGCACTAGACGTGGTGTGCGCGTCACTCTTCCTTGTCACTCCGGATTAGCCATGTCGAACCTGAATTCTTCTCTGCCGCTTGCCGGCGTTCGCATTCTCGATCTGTCGCGCGTGCTCGCCGGACCGTGGTGCGCGATGGTGCTCGGCGACCTCGGCGCTGAAATCATCAAGGTCGAGCATCCAAAGCGCGGTGACGACACGCGCGACTGGGGCTTGCGTGTCGGCGCGAGCGAAACGACCTATTTCAACAGCGTCAACCGGAACAAGCGCTCGGTGTGCCTCGATCTGCAGACGGCCGAAGGGCAGCGGCTCGCCCGCGAACTGGCTCAGCAGAGCGACGTCGTGATCCAGAACTTCAAGTACGGCGGCGCGGAAAAACTCGGCCTCGGCTATGAACAGCTCAGCCAGGGACGCGAGGATCTCATCTACTGTTCGATCTCGGGCTACGATCGCCGTGGACCGGAAGCGTCACGTCCCGGTTACGACGTGGTCGTGCAGGGCGAGGCGGGACTGATGGCGCTCAACGGAGAAGCCGATCAGCCGCCCCTCAAGTTCGGCATCGCCGCCGTCGACCTGTTCACGGGTATGTACTCCGCCCAGGCCGTGCTCGCGGCGTTGTTCGAGCGGCAGAAGTCGGGCAAGGGACGCCACATCGAAATGGCGCTCTTCGATTGCGGCTTGATGATCACCTCGTACTGCGGACTGGAGTCGATGCTGATGGGCGACGATCCGCCGCGCTACGGCAATGCGCATCCTTCGATCGTGCCCTACGGCGTGTTCGATGCGGAAGATGGGCCGCTCGTCATCGCGGTCGGCACCAACCGGCAGTACGAGCGCTTCTGTCGCGAAGTGATCGAGCGCCCGGATCTCGTCGACGAAGAACGGTTCCGCACGAACATCGTTCGGGCCGCCAACCGTGAAGCGCTCGTGCCTGAAATCAGGCGCGAACTCGGCAAGAGAAAGCGCCTGGACCTGCTGGAGCGTCTGAGTCAGGCGGGCATTCCGTGCGGCGAAGTGCTCGGCCTGCACAAGGCGCTCACGTCGAAGCGCGCGGCCGAGGGCGGACTCGTGACGACCTACACGCATCCCGAAGCCGGCAGCACGCATGTGCTCGCGCCGCCGTACCGCTTCGACGGCGTACGCCTGCCTGTGCGAAGCGGCCCGCCGAAACTCGGCGAGGGCACGAACGAGGTTCTTCAGTCCCTGCTCGGACTGTCCGACGAACAACTTTCACAACTGAAGGCCGAGGGCGTCGTCTGACGCTGCATGGCGCCTTACCGCATGGTGGACTGTTCAATGAGTCAGATCGCTTTTCGAAACGCCGTGACCGAACTGTTTGGCACACGGCTGCCCATCGTCGCCGGCGGGCTGATGTGGCTCGCCGATGCAGACTATGTCGCCGCCGCGGCGCGTGCCGGCATCATCGGCTTTATTACGGCTGCGAGCTTTCCCGAGCCGCAAGCATTGCGTGCGGAGATCCGGCGCTGCCGCGAGCTGTGCGAAGGCGGCCCGTTCGGCGTCAACGTCTCGATGCTGCCCAAGCTCGTCCCCGGCGAGAAGACGCGGGAAGTGTTCGAACTGATCGTCGATGAAGGCGTGAAGTTCGTCGAAACCTCGGGGCGCAGTCCGGAGGAATTCTTGCCGCTGCTGAAAGAAGCCGGCATCAAGGTGCTTCACAAGGTGCCCGCCGTGCGGTTTGCAGTCAAGGCGGCAGCGCTCGGCGTCGATGCCGTCGCGATCGTCGGTGCCGAATGCGGCGGACATCCGGGGCTCGACATGGTCGGTTCGTTCGTCAATGCGGCGTGGGCCGAGAGCCAGCTGGACATTCCTTATCTGATCGGCGGCGGCATCGGACGCGGCTCGCAACTCGCTGCGGCGCTCGCGATGGGCGCTTCCGGCGTGGTTGTCGGCACGCGCTTCGCGGTAGCCGAAGAGATCTGGGCACATGCCGACTACAAGCAACGGCTGGTTGACGCTGGCCCGACCGACACCGAACTGAGCATGCAGTCCTTGCGCAACACCGTGCGGACGCTGCGCAACGAGACCACGGCCGCCGTGAAGGAGATCGAGGCACAGAACCCGGATGTGACGATTCAGGACCTGATGCCGATGGTGGCCGGCAAGATCGGCCGCAATGCCTATGTGACGGGCGATTGGTCGAAGGGACTGCTCTCCGCGGGGCAGTCTCTTGCGTTCGTCGACCGCATCGAACCGCTTGCCGATATCGTGCTCCGTTTCGAGCGCGACATGTGGCAGGCGATGGGACGACTGGTCATCGCCTGAACGGGTTCACCAGCAGGAACATCTGAAACAAGAGCTGCCGAAGCAGCCAGCAAAGCCGTTGTTGCGAACCGTGAAGTTTCATCCGTCATCGAAGACGTCCGCAAATAACAGGGAGGAGACAGTCCCATGCAGCAGGTCCATATCGATTCAATCAAGGCGAGCGCCGCGTACCGGCGGCTGATTACGTCACGCCGACGCTTCAGCTTCACGCTGACGGCACTGATGATCGTCATCTTCTATGGCTTTATCCTGTTCGTCGCGCTTGCACCGCACATGCTGGCCCGCCCGCTGTATACGGGCGCCACGACGAGCGTGGGTGTCGTCGCGGGCGTCGGCATCATCCTGACATCGATCGGGTTGACCGGCTGGTACGTGCTGCATGCAAACCGCACGCTCGATCCGTCGATGAGCGCGCTGCTCGCCAGCGTCCGGAAAGGAGACTGAACGATGAAGCTCATTCGCTCTCTGTCCTGCGCGAGCCTTGCCTCGCTGCCTGCGCTTGCTCACGCTTCCGCCATCGAAGGCCCTGTGCCTGATCACGTCGCGCTGAATCCCGTTGCGATCGGCATGTTCCTGCTGTTCGTGCTGGTGACGCTCGGCATTACGCGCTGGGCGTCACGCAAGACGCGCACAACGAAGGATTTTTATAGCGCGGGTGGCGGCATCTCCGGGTTTCAGAATGGCCTCGCCATTGCCGGGGACTATATGTCGGCGGCTTCGTTTCTGGGCCTCTCGGGCATGGTGTTCATGTTCGGCTTCGACGGCCTGATCTATTCGATTGGCTTTCTGGTCGGGTGGCCGTTTGTGATGTTTCTGCTCGCCGAACCGTTGCGCAATCTCGGCAAGTTCACCTTCGTCGACGTGGTTGCCTACCGTTTCGAACAGGCGCCGATTCGGCTGCTGACAGCCAGCACGTCGCTCGTCGTCGTGATCTTCTATCTGGTCGTGCAGATGGTCGGCGCGGGTAAGCTGATCCAGTTGCTGTTCGGT
Source organism: Paraburkholderia steynii (assembly GCF_900100565.1). Lineage (NCBI taxonomy): Bacteria > Pseudomonadati > Pseudomonadota > Betaproteobacteria > Burkholderiales > Burkholderiaceae > Paraburkholderia > Paraburkholderia steynii. The sequence continues at coordinate 21,858 of NZ_FNDI01000013.1, forward strand.
TTGCAGTACTGGATGGCGGAAGTGATCGTCGGCGCGTTGATGGTGATCTATGTGTTCTTTGGCGGCATGACGGCGACCACCTGGGTGCAGATCATCAAGGCCGTGCTGCTGCTGTGCGGCGCGACGTTCATGGCCGTCAGCGCGCTGGCGCAATTCGGCTTCAGTCCCGAAGAGATGTTTCGTCGAGCCGTCGATGTTCACCCCGGCGCGCTCAGCATCATGGGCCCCGGCAAGCTGCTGAAAGATCCGTTCAACGCGCTTTCGCTCGGCATCGCGCTGATGTTCGGCACGGCGGGCTTCCCGCATATCCTGATGCGCTTCTTCACGGTGCCCAGCGCGAAGGAGGCACGCAAGTCGGTGTTTGTGGCCACCGGCTTTATCGGGTATTTCTATCTGTTGACCTTCATCATCGGCTTCTCGGCAATCGCACTGCTTGCGCAGCATCCCGAGTTCTTCAAGACTGCCGCCGACGGGCATTTCAATCTGACCCATGATCTGCTTGGCGGCTCGAACATGGTCGCCGTCAAGCTGGCGCAGGCAGTGGGCGGTAATCTGTTCTACGGATTCATCGCGGCCGTGACCTTCGCGACGATACTCGCAGTGGTGGCGGGGCTCACGCTCTCCGGCGCGACCACGGTGTCGCACGATCTCTACGCATGCTGGCTGGCTCGCGGGCATGCAAACGAAGCTCGCGAAATGCGTATGTCGCGGATGGCGACGCTGATGTTGAGCGTCATCGCGATCGGACTCGGCATTCTTTTCGAGCACGTCAACGTGGCATTCCTGGTCGGTCTCGTGGCGGCGATCGCGGCGAGCGCGAATTTTCCGGTGCTGGTGTCGTCGATCTTCTGGCGCGGCATGACGACGCGCGGCGCGGTCATGGGTGGTGGTCTCGGACTGATCTCCTCCGTGTTGCTTACGGTGATTTCGAAATCGGTATGGGTTGACGTGCTGCATCAGGCACATGCGCTGGTATCGCTCGACAACCCCGCGTTGATTTCAGTGCCGCTTGCATTCGGAGGCATCTGGTTCTTCTCGATGCTGGATCGCGGCGCCCGTGCGAAGCGGGAGCGGGAGGCGTTTGCGCTGCAGGAGTTCTATGGGCAGACGGGGCTGTTGTCAGTGAAGGCGGTCGATCATTGAGGCAGTTTAGAGGCCACACCCCCCGTGCTCAAAGCTCGATCAATGCTTCATGCAATGTCGAGCGAAACTTTTGCACAGCCGGCGACATGTACGTTTTCCTGCGATAGAACAGCCGGATCCTGCTTTCGAAGAGCGCTGTTTCGTATGGCAGCGCAACGAGATCGCGGCCCGCGTAGGTCTGAAGCATCTGCTCGGTGAGCATCGTGATCAGATCGCTGTTGCGCAGCAAGGACGTCAGCAATGAGATCGACGCGTCGGTTTCGATCATTGCCTGAGGGGGCGCCAGATCATGGTCGTCAAAGTAACGCTCGACGATCTGGCGCAGCCCGTGACCCGGCAGCGGCAGCAGCCATTTCGCCGCCTGCAGCATGCGCGGATCGGCTGGCGTACGTGTCAGCGGATGACCTTGCCGCGCCACGATCCGGTAGCGTTGCGTGCCGATCTCGTCCGACTGGAGTTCTTCGTCCTCTACGGTGTCCGGCATGAAGCAAAGCGCGAGGTCCAGCTGCCCGTCCTTCAGTTCGTCGAATAGCAGCGCCGAAACCTGCACGGAAAGCCGGAAGGAAACGGCGCTCTCACGCGTCGTATAGCCGGCAAGCGTGGGCAGCAGCGCTGATTCCAGCAAGGCGGGCACGACACCGATGCGAATCTTGCCCACCGATGCGGACTTCGCCGCCGCCATCTCCGCGTAGGTTTGCGCGACAGAGGCGCCTACATCGGCGGCACGCTCGACGAGCACGCGCCCCGCGGCGGTCAGATCGACGCCGCGGCCCTTGCGGTCTACGAGGCGCGTGTCGAACTCGGCTTCGAGCCGCTGCAGGATCTTCGACACAGCGGATTGCGTGAGCCCGGTTTTCTGTGCAACGCGATGCAGATTGCGCGTTTGCGCCAGCACGGAGAATACGTGCAGGTCTTCGATTCTCATCCTGTGTCCGTCAGCCGTTGCCGATGCCCAACTCTAGCGGAAATCCGCATGCCATGGCGCCGGTATTCCCCGCGGGAATCAAACGACGCCACGCTTTCCGCGCGGCGCGTCGAACAATAGAGACAACACTTTTGTTCGAACCGGGGAGGGCATCTTGTCCGACGTTTATCACCCAGCCGCGCGTGGCGCCGATGCGCCGATGCCGGCCGGAAACCGCCTCGCGATGGTTGCTGTCATGCTGGCCGTCGCGCTGGCGACGCTTGATACCGCGATCGCGAACACGGCGCTGCCCGCGATCGCCGCCGATCTACACGTCACATCAGCCGAGTCGGTTTGGGTCGTCAACGCCTATCAGCTCGCGATGGTTGCGACGATACTGCCGTTCGCCGCGCTAGGCGACGTGCTGGGGCACGGACGCGTCTACATCGGCGGCCTGGCGCTGTTCACGGTTGCATCGCTGGCTTGCGCGGCCGCGCCGACGCTGCCGCTGCTCGCTGCCGCCCGGCTGCTGCAAGGGCTTGGCGGAAGCGCGATCACGAGCGTCAGCATCGCGCTCGTCAGTGCGCTCTATCCGCGACACCGGCTGGGACGCGGTGTCGGCGTCAATGCGCTCGTCGTTGGCGTGTCGGTTGCCGTCGGGCCAACCATTGCGTCGCTGATTCTTTCGACGGCTTCGTGGTCATGGCTGTTCATGATCAACGTGCCGCTCGGGCTGATTGGACTCGCGTTCGCGCTGCCTGCGCTGCCGCATACGGCCAAAGGCGCGCATCCATTCGATCCCGTTGCGGCCGTGCTGAGCGTTATCACCTTCGCGTCGCTGATTTTCGCGCTTGGTGAAGGTGGGCAACGTGCGCCTGCCGCTCACGTATTCGGCGCGCTTGCAGTCGCGTTCGTTTTCGGCGCGTGGCTGATGCGGCGCGAAGCAGGGCGGCTCGCGCCGATGTTGCCTATGGATCTGCTCAGACGACCTGTCTTCGCGCTGTCGGCGGTGACGGCCCTTTGTGGCTTTGCTGCGCAAGGGTTCGCGTTCGTGTCGCTTCCGTTCTATTTCGAAGACGTTCTGCATCGCAGCCAGATCGAAACGGGTTTTCTCATCACGCCGTGGCCCGTTGTCGTGGCGATCGCGGCGCCGATAGCGGGACGGCTGTCGGACCGCTATCCGCCAGGCGTGCTGGGCGCGACAGGGCTGGCCTGTCTGTGCGTGGGACTGGTGTCGCTGGCGCTGATGCCTGCTGATCCGTCCGTGTATGCCATTGCAGCGCGAATGGCGCTCTGCGGAGTCGGCTTTGGCTTGTTCCAGTCGCCGAACATCAAGGCGCTGATGGCAAGCGCGCCGCATGCGCGAAGCGGCGGAGCAAGCGGTGTCGTCGCGACCTCGCGCCTGATCGGACAGGCTACGGGCGCCGCACTGGTCGCGTTGTGTTTCGGCGTGGCCGGCCGGCACGGATCGACCCTCGCGCTGGCAGGCGGCGCGATGTTTGCGGGTGTGGGCTGCATTGCTAGCGGATTGCGCCTGCTGGCTCGCTCGCATCGGTTGGGGCGTGCGGGCGAGTGAGCGGAGCATTCACCGCGCTCTGCATCGTCTGATAGAGGGGGCGCTACGCGCTGATGACGACGCCCAACCGGCTGTGCCGCTACTGGAAACTGTCGTGCAGATAGTCGCGCACGGCTGTGAGTATTTCATCGGAGAGTGGATCGCCCCGCACCGCGCGCGCGAGCGTGGCCGCTCCCACCAGCATCGAAAGGCGGGCGATCGCGCGTTGGCGCGCTCTCTTCGACGGACGCGGACCAGCAAACGACGCCAGTCTGCCGAGCATCGACTTGAGACCTTGTAGGTATGCGCCGCGCACCGGCTTGGCCGTGTCTTCGCGGGCCACATCCGCCGCGAGCCCTACGGCGGGGCACCCGCTGCCGGGCTCGTCGCGCTGCTTCGTGCTCAGATAGTGCTTCGCGAGCGCGTCGACGAAAGCCTGTTCGCCCGCATCTTCCTTGACCAGCGCTCGCCAGCGCAAAGCGGATTCGCCGAACGCACGCTCGCACGCCACGGCCGCGAGCTCGTCCTTCGATTCGAAATGGCCGTAGAACCCGCCATGCGTGAGCCCCGCGCTCGCCATGATGTCCGTCACCGACACACCGTTCAGCCCGCGCTCCTTGAACAGGCGCGCGGACGCCGCCTCGATCAGCCGGCGGTTCTCGTCGGTTTGTTCCCTCGATACGCGAGGCATCCGCGCCCTCCACGGTGAGTGCGACGCAAGCTGCCTTTACGGCAGCGCGCGTCGACGATGCGCTTACTGCGCGTATTGTGCTTCGCCGTTACCGAACGACCAGTTTTCTTTCGGCACTTCGACGAGACTAATAAACAGGTCTTCGCGGCGCAGTCCGACGCGCGCGTGTAGACCTTCGCTGAGCGCCTTGTAGAAGGCTTTTTTGAGCGCGATATCGCGGCCCGCATTCAACGTGAGTTGCACGATGACGCACTGAGGCGAGCGCTCGATGCCGAGATAGGTCGGATCGGCGATGAAGTCGCCGGGCTTATGCTCGTTGACCACCATGAACCGGTCATTGGCGGGCACGTTCATCGTGGTGGTCATCGCCTTGTAGACCTCGTCGGCGACGGCGCTGCGATATTCGGCGGATTGGCCTTCTGCGAGATCGATGCGTACAAGTGGCATGATAATTTCCCTGGTTGAAACGTCTATGCCGGCGCGCGGCGTCAGATTGAGCAAAAGAAACGCCCGAATAGCGGGCTCGGCTACAACTCGATAATAAATGATGGTCATCATTTATACAATAGATGATGGATGTCATTTATAGGGCGGGAAAGACACGGTTGCGCCTGATCCTTTTTCGCGTCGAACGTGTTCGAACCTGGCAGCGTCAATGTCAGAGGATTGCCAGCTACCGACAATGCTTTCCAAAGTACCCCTTGCCTGCTTTACAACTGGTTGCTGCCTATACTTGTACGCTTATACACGCGGTGGAAAGTCGGTGGGCACAGTGGCGCACGCTATCGCTCGATGAGCCTCAGCGCGGACTACCTGCTCTCGAAGCAGGCCGATCTTCATGCGGCGGCGGTTCTGCAGAGGCCCGGTCCTTCCTCAAAATGGGCGATAACGCTGATCATTCAGTGGCCCCGCCAGGTAGCGGCGGCGTCGGGACCGCTATTGAGCCACAAAGCTTTTAGCGAAGGAGTTCAGTATATGGCTATGGACCGTCGCACCTTTTCGGCGGCTGTGCTGGTAGGCGCCGCAAGCGCCCTGGTGTCGGCACGCGCGCTGGCGATCCCCCCTGCGCAAGTGAAAGCGCGCAATGTCGTTCTCGCGCATGGCCTGTTTGCCGATGGCTCATGCTGGTTGGACGTCATTGCGCGGTTGCAGGCAGCGGGCATGAATTGCACAGCCGTACAGAACCCTCTGACGACCTTGTCCGAGGCGGCTGACTCCGTGACCCGCGTGCTGGATCGACAAGATGGTCCGACGGTGCTCGTTGCGCACTCCTTCGCGGGCATGATCATCACCGAGACGGGCGTGCATCAGAACGTTTCGGCGCTGGTCTACGTGGCGGCGCGCGCGCCGGATGCCGGCGAGGACTACCCCGCGCTTGCAAAAAACTACCCCACGCCTCCTGCGTCAGCCGGCATTGTCTTTGACGGCGACGAGGGACGCCTCAGCGAGTCCGCATTCCTGCACGACTTCGCAGGCGACCTTCCGGAAGCGAGGGCGCGGACGCTGTACGCGGTCCAGGAGCCGTTCCACAAGGCCTTGCTGGCGGGGAAGACGGCTCACGCCGCATGGCGATCGAAGCCCAGCTACTACGCTGTTTCCACCGAAGATCGCACGATCAATCCTGAACTTCAGCGCTTTATGGCCAAGCGCATGAGCGCGAAGACAATCGAGGTGAAGTCGAGTCACCTGTCGTTGATCTCCCATCCGGACGAGATCAGCAGACTGATTCTCGAAGCTGCTCGACCATCGGCCTGACCGGCAACGGAAAGGTGGCGTCGTAGTGGAGTGGCCGAACGTTGTGTGCCACGGTATCGCCTGGGCGGGGACTGCTGTCGATTCGTGACCCGCGAAGCAATGTCCCCGTGATGGCGCACCCGCTGGCACCGAACATGGCTGGAATCCTTTGAATGTCGGGCGGCTCGCGTCGCAGCTATCTTCGCGTCATCGAGTCCACGACATCCTGGGTTTTGACAACAGCGTGCGCAAGAAACGCATAGTTGATCAACGCCGCCTTATAGCCGTCGCCCCAGGTCGGATGACGCGGCCCCGCCGTAGCATCGGCGACGACGTACACTTCGAAGCCCTGCTCGATCAGATCGCGCAGGTGAGATTCGACACACATATTGGCGAGCATCCCGCCCAGCACGACTTTCTGCACGTTACGCTTTCGAAGTTGCAGCGTCAGATCATTTGTCTGCGGTCCGAACACCTTGTGCGGGCTCACTACGATAGTCTCGCCGTCCTCGATAAACGGTTTGAACTCCTCCAGCCAGTCAGCACCTGATTTCTCGAGACCGCTCAGGTTCAGCGCACCCGTTCGTGCGAACGTGCCCGTTGCAAACTCGTCTGCCTCCAGTGGGCCGTTGAATGTCCATGCGCGGTCGGTCGGATAGAAGTAGTGGGGGGAGATGAACACGCTGAACTTCGCTGCTTTCGCTGCCTTGAAGATTTTCACCATGTTTTCAACCGTTCGGTTTTCCGTCACGCTGGCACCAACAGCGCCCCAGTTTTTGCCTGTGGGGCTCAACACGTCGTTCTGTGGATCGATAAACACTACTGCCGTATCGGCGGGGTTGCAGTTCATGATCGAACTCCAGTGAGTAAATGGCGGGACGCGGACATGCAGTACCAATGTAGGTGATGGGAGTCAACCTTGCCGATTGATTCGTGGCAGATCCTTTGCACATATCCGCTCTGGCATTTCGAGTGTCGCGCGCTTACGGACTTGTCATGAATGAAAGGCCACCGTCCGGCTATCGACATGTTTGCGGCGCTCTCGTTAATGTCTCGCGCGATGTAGCAAGCAGAGCTGGCACGGCTATGCTCGCCGCTGGATTTCCTTAGAAGACAGGTCTATAACTGGAGGACAAGAAAAGGCGCGTCCCTAAACATGTGCCCTTGTCACCTCTTCAGAGGATGCCTTCAATAACAGAAACGCACGCTGTTATCCGCACCTGCCGCTATTCATCGTTTTTTGCGGCATTGTGCTTGAGGCGATGTATTACGAGCCTCGCCGTAACAGGCTTCCTCTTCTGCGATCGGCAACCGAAAGTCTGTTGTTCTTTCAAATCAATGCATTTCGATTCGTGATCCTGATTGGATAGACTCGAATTGCATTCTCCATGAAGGTGCAGAAATGAGAGTTCCTTTTGCTTCATTATTGGTGGCTTCTGCATTGTCCGCCGTTACAGGCCTGGCGTATTCGCAGACATCGCAACAGCCAGCCGGAAGCGCCAACCCGCAAATGGCGCCCGCCGCGACGATGTCACAACCACAAATGGCACAGCCTGCCAGCTCAATGAATCGCTATGAATACGATTCGGTCGGTCCTCAGCCTGGTGGATCGAGTGGAAGCGGGCGAGGGAGGAATGGCGGGCCGTGTGTCGTCGGATTGTCTTGTGATATTTATCAAGGGAGTTGAGTTTGCAACGATTGCGCAACCTCTTGGCAAGGTCGTCTCGGAAGTCCCGCTAGACGGAGGCCATGGAGTTGGACCCATCGCGGCGCGCCAGATCTGCATGACAAAGCGGCGCGTCGCTCAACAAGCTTGTTATTCTTTCGTTCACGCGATCGCGCAACGCTTCGCAAGATCCCGACGACCGTGGTGGCCGGCCTGGGGCTGGGTGAGACGCGGTGACGCGTCCACCCGACAACGCAGCGATTCGCGCCGCGGTGTTTCCGACGGAAGTTCTCCAAACCGCTCACGGTATGCCTGGGCGAACCGGCCGAAATGAGTGAGGCCGGAGTCCAGCGCGATAGTCGCGACCCGCACAGCGGGGAGCATCGTCTCGTCACCCGTGGGGATGCTGTCACCGGTTCGTTCTGTGTCATGGCGCTGGACGACACGGCGCGTATGAGGGCGGCGATTGCCGTCAATGCGGGACGCGAGATCGGCGCATGCAGGCGTTTGATTTCGGCAGGTGCCATCATGGACGAAGCGCGGCTCGCGGATTCATCCGTTTCACTGCGGTCGCTGCTGTGACCTGGGCCGGGATCGTGCATCGGTGTATCGAGTGTCGCTGGCGTGTGCCGTAGCATCCAGGCAGTCCGATGCCGCTTTGGTACATACTCGCTCCTGCGATTGACGACTGCCTCTCTTTCATGCGTCCATTCAACGGCTTTCTCGTTCTCGCCGGTACCCTGCTCACGGCAGCAGGATACGGCGGGACTTTTCTTCTTTCGATGCGCTTCAGGTATATCGGCGGCAATGACGTCGACACCGGGCTTACGCTCGTGGGTGCGATGGTGGGTACCTTTGTCGGCGTTCCGCTGGTCGGCTGGCTTTCGCATCACCGCATCGGCGCGGCGCGGATGGCCGCGCTTGCGGCGTTATGCGTGGGCATGGGCGTCGCGGGTTTCGCAGTGATCGAGCGTGTCAGCGTGCTCGATGCGATTCCCGCGTTTCTCGTGGGTTTGGGCTGGGGCGCGTTCTATCTCGCGGCGCCGATGTCGCTTGCCGAGCGAACCAATGATTCGGATCGCGGTTACTGGTTTCTGCGCTTTGGCACTTTCCAGATGGCGGGAATCGGTGGCTGCCCTGCGCTGGCAGGCGTCGCCATACATTCGTTGCACTGGTCGCTCAGCGGTGTGCTCTATACGGTCAGCGGCCTTTGTGTGGTCGCGTCGGTGATACTGGAAATGTTCGCCCGGCTGTCGCCCGTTTCGTTCGTGCCGCCGGTACAGGACAAATGGTGGCGTGGCATCGGCGCCATTGCGCGCACGCGTGCGATGTATCCGATCATCATGGTCGCGCTGGGCGCCTGCGTCTTCTCAGGCTTGATGACGTTTCAGATGTCGCTGGTGCAGGGAACGCATGCGCAAGCAACCACCTTCTTCAGCCTGTACGCGATAACCGTCGTGACGGTACGCTGGGCTTTCACCCGGCTGGTCATCAATCTGCGCCGCGAAACTGCAACGAAGGTGCTGCTCGTCATGATGGTGCTGGGCATCGCAGCGATGTTCGCGGTGCCGTACCATGTATCGGCTCATGCTGCCGCCGCCGTTCTGCTTGGCACCGGGTACGGGCTAGCCTATCCCGTCATTCAGACCCAGGCGGTCAACGATTCCGCCGCCGCGCATCGTCGCGCCGCACTGACGTGGTTCGTTGCGGCGTACTTCATCGGGGTCTTCGGCTTTCCGTCTGTGGGCGGGTGGGTATTGGTACACGCGGGCAAGGACGCGCTACTGACACTGATCGCGATATGCGGTCTGACGGCTCTCACGCTCGCATTCCTGGGCGACCGGGGGCGTGTTGACGCGCGTTCGGCAAAAGCGTAGCAACCGCCGGGCTCAAGCGGGGCGCAACTGGCTTCGCCCGCTGCCGTCTTTGCGCTTCTTCGCCTCGGCTTTCTTGCACATGTCGAGCAATACCCAACGCGCAACGGTCTCCGGACGATCCATTCCGCACTGGGCAGACCGGATATCCGTACCTGAATAGACGATGACGGTTCCTTCGAGCACCCGATATGAACCCGTGTGCGTAATGCCGGCGAGCGTGACGGAAACGGGTCGCCTTTCATCGTATTGAGCTGAAGCCACTTTGTAGATTTTTTTAATTGCAAAGCAGAAACTTAAACGTACGATTATCCGTCGTCAACAACATATACCTTTTGAAGCACATTCCGATTGGAATCCGGTTGGTGCGCCGCGCTCGTTGCCAGCGGGGGCAACGTCAGCAGTTTCGTGTTTGAACGCGCAGCGGGCACAAAACCGACCGTGACCGCTGCGACGCTCCGATTTATTTCGCTACGGGCATCGTGAATTCCGCACCTGTTGCGATGCTATCCGGCCAACGCTGCATCACGCTCTTGTAGTGCGTGTAAAAGCGCACAGCCTCTTCGCCATACGCGTGATGATCGCCGAACAGCGAGCGCTTCCAGCCTCCGAACGAATGCCACGCCGGCGGCACCGGGCTCGGGACGTTGATGCCCACCATGCCAATCTGAATCTGCCGGGAGAACGCGCGTGCCGCGGCCCCGTCAGATGTGAAGAGCGACACGCAGTTCCCCAGTTCGTGCGCGTTGACGAGCGCGATCGCACTGGCCAGATCGGGCACGCGGACAACCGACAGAACCGGGCCGAAGATCTCTTCGCGATAGATGCTCATATCGGGCTTCACGTCGTCGAAGAGCGAGCCGCCGAGAAAGAAGCCTTCTTCATGGCCTGGCACGGTATGGCCGCGACCATCGACGACGAGCCTGGCGCCTGCCGCGACGCCTGCCTCGATATAGCCCGTGACCTTGTTGCGATGCGCGGCGCTGATAAGCGGCCCCATGTCGAGATCCGGCTCCATGCCGCCGCCTATCTTGAGCGAACGCACGCGCGGCGCGAGCCGCTCGATCAGTTCATCGCCGATACTGCCCACTGCCACCGCGACGGAGGTTGCCATGCAGCGCTCGCCTGCCGAACCATATGCCGACGAGATCAGCGCATCGACCGCTTGATCGAGATTGGCATCGGGCATCACGACCAGATGGTTCTTTGCGCTGCCCAACGCCTGCACGCGCTTGCCGCGCTTTGCGCTTTCGCTGTAGATGTATTCAGCGACGGGTGTCGAGCCAACGACAGACATCGCAGCCACATCGGGGTGTGCGATCAACGCATCGACGACGGTCTTGTCGCCATGCACGACATTGAACACGCCTTTGGGAAAGCCCGCCTCGATGAACAACTCGGCAAGCCGGATCGACGCTGACGGCGTGCGCTCCGAAGGCTTGAGGATGAACGTGTTGCCGCAAGCGGCTGCCATCACGAACATCCAGCACGGCACCACCATCGGAAAATTGAACGGCGTGACGCCGGCGGCCACGCCGATCGGCTGACGCAGATTCCAGTTGTCGATGCCGCCGCTGACGGAATCAGTGAAGTCTGTCTTGAGCAACTGCGGAATGCCACACGCGAATTCGACGATTTCGATGCCGCGCACCACTTCGCCCTTTGCGTCCTCAAACAGTTTGCCGTGGTCGCGCGTGATGAGTTCGGCGAGTTCGTCAGCGTGCGCCTCAAGCAGTTCCTTGAACCTGAACATCAAACGGGCGCGTTTGAGCGGCGCGGTTTCGCTCCATGCCGGGAACGCGGCTTTCGCGGCGGCCACGGCGGCTTCGACTTCAGCGGATGTTGCGACGGGTACGCGGGCCGTCACCCGGCCTTGCGCCGGATCGAATACCTCGCCAAACCGCTGACCCGCACCAGCGGCGCGCCGACCGTCGATGAAATGACTCAACTCGCGCACAGCGCTTTTATCTGCTTCGCTCATTACATGCTCCTATCGAGGGCTGCGGGCATTGTCCGTGCCGCGCCGCCCCATGTTGTCGAAGGTTGGTTGCCCGGCCTTTACGCCTTGCGCCGACCGATCCAATAGACACAATGTAGGCGTACGAACCCGGAGGTCGAATATCCACGTCGGACAAACAGTCTTGCGCGGAAGGAACAAATGACAGTCAGCAGCAAGGCTTGCGCGACTGCACTGGACAGTGAATTTGTGCGTGTTGCAGCCGCTAAAAGGAGAGGGCAGGTTCGATGCGCCGGACGTGCTTTAACGTCGACTTCGCCTTGTCGGACAAGGCGCGCCGGAGTGGCGCGAAGTTTTTTACGCCTCGGGAAATTGAAGCCGCTACGACCCGATGTACTTGAACATCTGATCGAATTGATGGCCGTTGCGGCAGCAGGAAGTGTGAGTCAGAGCCTTTTTGCTGGCTCAAAATCTGCCTAAATTGGCCGGAAACCCGCTGCGCCGCGGCCTGTGTGTATCTGACGGTTCTTCCGCGCGTTAGCGCCAACCGAGACGCGGAGCGATATGCGTGAGAATCGATTCAATGACGTGCGCGCAGAACTCGACGCCCAACTGGTTGGGCACGGTGAGTAGCAACGTATCAGCTGCTGCAATGGCTTCGTCTTTTGCCAGTTCCTTGATGAGGACATCAGGCTCCGCAGCGTAATTCCGGCCAAAGATCTTCTGGATGTCGTCGTCGAGAAAGCCGATCGTGTCGTTGCTCTGCGTGCCCCGGCCGAAATACATGCGGTCCTGCTGATTCACGAGCGCGAAGATACTCCGGCTGACTGACACGCGGGGCGCTCGCGTATGCCCGGCCTCTTTCCATGCATCACGGTAAGCCTGGATCTGCTCGGCTTGCTGGATATGAAGCGGTCGGCCCGTTTCGTCGTTTTTCAACGTGGAGGTCTGCAGGTTCATGCCCATCTTCGCGGCCCAAACGGCAGTCGCGTTGGAACCCGAACCCCACCAGATGCGATCGCGAAGGCCTTCGGAATGCGGCTCGACGCGTAGGAGTCCCGGCGGGTTGGCAAACATCGGGCGCGGGTTCGGCTGTGCAAAACCCTTGCCTCGCAGCACTTCATAAAACACTTCTGTGTGACGGCGTGCCAGATCGGCGTGGGTCTCGCCTTCGTTTGGCGCGTACCCGAAGTGGCGCCATCCATCGACAACCTGTTCGCCCGAGCCTCGGCTAATGCCGAGTTGCAGTCGTCCGCCGGCAATCAGATCGGCTGCGCCGGCGTCTTCCGCCATGTAGAGCGGATTCTCGTAGCGCATGTCGATGACACCCGTTCCAATCTCGATCGTGCGCGTCTTCGCACCGATCGCGGCGAGAAGGGGAAACGGCGATGCAAGCTGTTGAGCGAAATGATGGACGCGGAAGAAGGCACCATCCGCGCCGAGTGCTTCGGCGGCGACGGCGAGGTCGATGGATTGCAGAAGAACATCGGCTGCCGACCGTGCCTTTGAACCTGGAGAATTAGCCCAGTGACCAAAAGAGAGAAAACCAATCTTTTTCATAGCTGTAGATTCGGTTGGCCGGCATCTGCGATGTCGGCCGCGAGAACAGGGAACAGGAAAGCTGTAACACTACAGTATCGATCTGCAACGCGCCCGCCCTCGCCATTTCGGGCGGCAAGCGGGGCGGCTCTCGCGGCTTGTTTAGACCGTGAGCGAGGCGTTCTGCGGGAACAGCGCGCGGCGGGTCTCTTCATCGAACTCGGCCTTGAACGTGAGCCGGTCCTTCAGCGCCAACGCGCGGACAGCCGCCGGGCGCGCCGAGATCTCATCGACGAGACGCTTGACGTGCGGATAGTCGGTGAGTCCCTTCTCGCCGAAGATATAGCCAGCAAAATTCGCCCAGCCCCACAGCGCGATGTCGGCGATCGAGTAAGTGTCGCCGGCCAGATACTTCGAGGTCGCGAGATGCTCATCGAGAACGCGATAGTGACGCTCGACTTCCTTCAGATAGCGATTACGCGCATACGGCAGCGGTTCCGGTGCATGGTGCAGGAAGTGTACGGCCTGACCGGAAAACGGCGACAACCCGGTCGCGACGAACTGGAGCCACGAGAGCATCGCGGCACGCTCGGACGCTGCGGACGGCACGAACTTGTCATGTTTTGCGCCGAGGTACAGAAGAATCGCGTGCGAATCGAACACGGTCACACCGTCATCGACGATGGCGGGCACCTTGCCGTTCGGATTGATCTTCCGGTACGCCGGCGCGTGTTGTTCTCCCTTGAAGGTATCGACAGAGGAAAGCTCGAATGGCGTTTCAAGCTCTTCGAGTAAAAGCGCTACCTTGATGGGATTGGGAGAAGGGTGGAAGTAAAACTGAAGCATGGTGTTTCCTTGATGAGGACATCGGTGAGATCGCAACGAACGCGCAGCCTGTTCGCGTAGTCAAATGCTGAACTCAAAGTCCCCTTCTGCCGTACGGTCTGTGCGTTGAACACGTTCGATGAAGTCGAACATGTTGACCGAAGACGAATTGGCGCTGCTCAAGGCAATTCGTGAAACGTGCGGCCTGTCACGCGTGGCGATACGACGCGGCAGGCCAGTGGCGACCGCTGCGCACGCCGTGCGGCAACTGGACACACGCTTTGTAAGTCCATGTTTTCCCGACAATCCTGCGGTTATCTGCCGAAGCCCGCGTCTATCGCGATGCCGCACCAGCGCGTATCCCATTCCCGAATTCTGACAAATACCTTACAATGCCGTCAGGACTTCCCGAGAGCATTGGCGCAATCCAGGCCGCCGCGGAGTCTCCATATAAGGGTCTGAGGAGGCGATATGCACTTCTATCACCACGGTGTAGCGATTCAGCCGTCGGTCGCACGAAGCGGCAATACCTTTGTCGCCCGGGTCGCTATTCTTGAAGAGGATGGCGAGGCGACGTCGCTTGGCGATCTGGGCCATTTCGCGAACCGGCAATCGGCCTTCGCGTTTGCCGTGCGCTGCGGCACGGCATTCGCGGACAACGAACCAATGCCGTTGCCACCCTGCGATATCCGGTCAAAGAAAGAAGGTTGCGGACACGAATCTGCGACCGATCTTCTTTGAGACGCAACGGTTTTGTCTTCAACGATTGGCACGCTTTGAAGTCAGGAAAGTACGCCCCCCTGCGCGAAGCGTCACCCCAGAATCGGAAAACAGGAGGTGGTATCCATGATTCACTCGGAAGTCCACAAGTTTCCCTACACGCGAGCGAGCGGCATGCAGCGTACCTACGACGTCACGATCAACCTCGTCCGGCGCGATTCAGGCGTGTTCGCCTATCGGTCATGGGTACACTACGCGGGGAGATTCAAGGGCAACGGTCTCGACTTTCCGCTCGTTTCCCGGACCACGGATCACGCGATCACCGAGGCGCGTGCCCGTGTTGAAGAACACATCGAACATCTGCTCGGGGTAACGGAATGATCCAGCACTGAAGGCAGTGCTGCACAGGCATGTTCGAGGATCGACATAACGCGTCAAGCGTCGATCTTCGAAGAAGGGGCGCTGAAGTTCATGCGCCCCTCTTTCTCTTCAGAACGTACCGCGAGCTACGCTGCGCAACGGCTCGCCGCAAGCCACATCAAAGCTGCCCGAATCCACCACCGCCGGGCGTCTCGACCACGAATACGTCACCCGTAGCCATCTCCACACTGGCGATGTGGCCCAGCGCGACGATCTCGCCATCCGCTCGTTCGACGCGATTGCTGCCTTGTCTTCCCGCACCTCCGCCCGCCGCGCCGAATGGCGCGTGAATGCGGTTGTTCGACAGAATCGAGGCCGTCATCGGCGCGAGAAAACGGATGCGCCGGATCGCGCCATTGCCGCCTTTCCACTGTCCGGCACCGCCCGACCCGTTGCGGATCAGATGCGATTCGAGCCGCACGGGATAACGCCATTCGAGCACTTCAGGATCGGTCAGGCGCGAGTTGGTCATATGCGTCTGCACGGCGTCGACGCCATTGAAGCCGTCTCCCGCGCCGCTGCCGCCCGCGATCGTCTCGTAGTACTGGTAGCGCGCATCGCCGAACGTGAAGTTGTTCATCGTGCCCTGGCTCGACGCCACGACGCCGAGCGCGCCATACAGCGCGTTCGTGATCGCAGATGAAGTCTCGACGTTGCCCGACACGACAGCAGCGGGATAGACGGGATTGAGCATCGAACCTTCCGGCACGATCACGGAAAGCGGCTTCAGACAACCGGCGTTGAGTGGAATA
Source organism: Paraburkholderia steynii (assembly GCF_900100565.1). Lineage (NCBI taxonomy): Bacteria > Pseudomonadati > Pseudomonadota > Betaproteobacteria > Burkholderiales > Burkholderiaceae > Paraburkholderia > Paraburkholderia steynii. The sequence goes on from NZ_FNDI01000013.1 coordinate 37,638, forward strand.
TCGTCGCCCACCAGCGTGCGGAAAACATAGAGCACGGCCGCCATGCAGACCGCCTTCGGTGCATTGAAGTTGTTCGGCAGTTGCGCAGACGTACACGTGAAATCGACCGTTGCGCTGCGCGTCGAAGTCTCGACATGGATCTTAACGTCGATCACCGCGCCGTTATCGAGCGCGTAGCGATACGCGCCGTCCTTGAGTGCGCCGATCACGCGACGCACCGCTTCTTCCGCGTTGTCCTGCACGTGCTGCATGAACGCGAGCACCACGTCGCGACCGAATTGCGCGACCATGCGGCGCAGTTCGTCCACGCCTTTCTGGTTGGCAGCGACCTGCGCGCGCAGGTCGGCCATGTTTTGCACAATGTTGCGCGCGGGATAGCGGCCGGACGCCAGCAGCGCGCGCGTTTCGGCATCGCGCAACACACCAGCTGAAACAAGCTGCCAGTTGTCGATCAGCACGCCTTCCTCTTCGATATGCGTCGAAGCGGCAGGCATCGAACCGGGCGTGATCCCGCCGATATCCGCATGATGACCGCGCGAACCGACATAAAAGAGCGGCGCTTCGCTGCCGTCGGCAAACACGGGCGTGATGACGGTGACATCGGGAAGATGCGTGCCGCCGTGATACGGGTCGTTGAGCATGAACACATCGCCGTCGCGCATCGTGCCGCGATTGCGTTCGATGACGGTTCGGATGCTTTCGCCCATCGAGCCCAGATGCACGGGCATGTGCGGCGCGTTCGCAATCAGGTTGCCGGCCGCGTCGAAGATCGCGCACGAGAAGTCGAGCCGTTCCTTGATGTTGACCGAGTAGGCGGTGTTCTGCAGGCGCAGCCCCATCTGCTCGGCCACCGACATGAACAGGTTGTTGAAGATTTCGAGCCGCACCGGGTCGGCTTGCGTGCCGATCGAGCGGCGCGTCGGCAGCGCGAGCACGCGCGCCATCACGATGTTGCCGTCGCCCGTAAGCGCAGCCTGCCAGCCAGGTTCGACCACGGTTGTGCCGTTCTTCTCCGCGATGATGGCGGGGCCGTCCAGTTTGTCACCGGCCATCAGCGTGTCGCGCGAATAGAGCAACGCGTCATGCCAGCGGCCGCCCGAGTACATGCGTACCACTGCAGCGGCTGTGGGCGCGTCGCCTTCGGGGCGAACGGCGATGCTGCCTGTCACCGGCTGGGCATCCGAATGACCGATCGCTTCAACGGACGCGAGTTCGACCACGAGCGGCGTGTCCGCCATGAGAAACGCGTAGCGCTGCCGATAGGCGGTTTCGAACGCCTCGCGCATCGACTGCACGCTCCCTGCGTTGACTGCGAGTGCCGAATCGGTGCCCTGATAGCGCAGGTGAACGCGCCGCACGGTAGAAATGCGAGCAGCGTCGACGCCTTGATCGAGCAGCACGCCCGTTGCTTCATCGGCGAGGGCATCGAGTGCTACGTCGACGGTTGCAAGCGACGTGTCGTCGAGCACGATTTCGAGCGCGCGCTCGCGCATCGCGGTCTGATCGGCGAGTCCCATTCCAAACGCCGACAGCACGCCCGCGAGCGGATGTGCGAACACGCTCGTCATCGCGAGCGCATCGGCCACGCCGCAGGCATGCTGGCCGCCTGCGCCGCCGAACGTCGTGAGCACGTATTGCGACACGTCGTGGCCGCGCTGAACTGAAATTTTCTTGATTGCGTTCGCCATGCTGCCGATCGCAATCTCCAGATAGCCTTCGGCGATCTCTTCCGGCGTGCGGCGCTGGCCCGTTGCCGCGCAGATTTCGTCGGCGAGTGCGCGAAAGCGTGTGGCCACCGCTTCGCGGTCGAGCGGCTCATTGGCGTGCGGGCCGAACACATGCGGAAAATAGTCGGGCTGAATCTTGCCGAGCATGACGTTGCAGTCGGTCACCGTCAGCGGACCGCCGCGCCGGTACGCGGCAGGTCCGGGGTTCGCGCCCGCCGAAGCGGGACCGACACGCAGACGCGCGCCGTCGAAGCCGAGTATTGAGCCGCCGCCTGCCGCTACCGTGTGAATGCTCATCATCGGCGCACGCATGCGCACGCCCGCCACTTGCGTTTCGAACACGCGCTCGAACTCGCCGTTGAAGTGCGACACGTCCGTGGACGTGCCCCCCATGTCGAAGCCGATGACGTGCTCGAAGCCCGCCGCCTGCGCGGCGCGCACCATGCCGACGATACCGCCTGCCGGGCCCGAAAGAATCGCGTCCTTGCCCTGGAACAGGTCCGCACGCGTGAGGCCGCCGCTGCTCTGCATGAACTGCAGATTCACGCCGGGCATTTCGCTCGCCACCTGATCGACGTAGCGGCGCAGGATAGGCGACAGATAAGCGTCGACGACGGTGGTATCGCCGCGCGACACCATCTTCATCAGCGGCGATACTTCATGCGAAACCGAGACCTGCGTAAAGCCGATGCGCCGCGCCAGTGCCGCGACTTCGCGCTCATGCGTGGTGTGCCGATAGCCATGAACGAGCACGATGGCGAGCGCGCGAATGCCTGCATCGAAGACCTCGCGCAAGGCTGATTCCGTTGCAGGAAGATCGAGCGGCACGACAACGTCGCCTTGTGCGCTCACGCGTTCGTCGATTTCAATCACGCGCTGATAGAGCGCTTCGGGCAGCGCGATGTCGAGGTCGAACAGACGCGGACGGTTCTGGTACGCGATCCGCAGCACGTCTCGAAAGCCGCGCGTGGTCACAAGCGCGACGGGTTCGCCCTTGCGTTCGAGCAAGGCATTGGTCGCGACGGTCGTGCCCATCTTGACCATCTCGACATCGCTCGGCGTGATCACTTCACCGGCGCGCAAACCGAGCAGATGACGGATGCCCGCAACGGCTGCGTCGCGGTAGTGCTCGGGGTTTTCGGAGAGCAGCTTATGCGTGGTCAGCGAGCCGTCCGGGCGACGCGCAACGATATCGGTGAAGGTGCCGCCGCGGTCGATCCAGAATTGCCAGCGGGACGGCGTGCATGCTTCAGGTACGTGATGTTGGTTCATGGTGCGATGAAAGATAAGGGCGGAATGCAGAGGCGGTTGATCGAACGGGCACGCAATCGGGCGCGCCAGATTCATGCGGATTCGAGTTCGCGTCCACGTGTTTCGGGCAGCGTGAGGGCGGCGATAATCAGCACGCCGTAGGCGGCCACCGCAAAAATCCCGATGCTGGTACCAAGGCCGAACTCTTTCGACAGCGAGCCGATCAGCACGGGAAACAGCGCGCCGATCGCGCGGCCGACGTTGTAGCAGAAGCCCTGTCCCGAGCCACGCACGCGGGTGGGGAAGAGCTCGGTGAGGAACGCGCCCATGCCCGAGAAGATGCCGGAGGCGAAGAAGCCAAGCGGAAAACCGAGCCAGAGCATCGACGTATTCGTGAGCGGCAGCGACGTGTAGGCAAACGCGATGGCCATCGAGCCAACGGCGAACAGAATGAAATTGGGCTTGCGGCCAATGCGGTCCGTCAGCCAGGCGCTCGACAGGTAGCCGATATACGAGCCAACGATGATCATCGCCAGATAGCCGCCCGTGCCCATCACCGTGAGATGGCGTTCCGTCTTGAGGAACGTCGGCAGCCATGTAGTGATCGCGTAATAGCCGCCTTGCGCGCCCGTCGTGAGCAGCGCGGCGCGTAGCGTCGTGGTCAGCAGCTTCGGCGCGAAGATCTCAGTGAAGCGCGGTGTATCGTTGGTGTCGCGCCGGATCGCCTTCGCCTGCTCGAACACTTCGGGTTCCTTTACATAGCGGCGGATCACCAGCACGAGAGCGGCGGGCACGAGGCCGATCAGGAACAGCGCGCGCCACGCGATTTCCGGCGCCATCGCCGAGAAGAGCACGGCGTAGAGCAGGGCGGCCATGCCCCAGCCGAGCGCCCAGCCCGACTGCACGAGGCCCACGGCCTTGCCGCGGTCGCGTGCGCGAATCACCTCGCCGATCAGCACGGCGCCCGCAGTCCATTCACCGCCGAAGCCGAAACCCATCAGCGCACGTGCGGCGAGCAACTGGCCGTAGTTCTGCGCGAGTCCGCATAGACCGGTGAAGACGGCGAACCACAGCACGGTGAGCTGCAGCGTGCGCACGCGGCCGATGCGGTCCGACAATATGCCCGCGATCCAGCCGCCCAACGCCGACGAAAGCAACGTCAGCGTGCCGATGAATCCCGCATCCGCGAGCGTGATGCCCCACGTCGCGACGAGCGTCGGGATGACGAACGAGAGCATCTGCGTGTCCATGCCGTCGAGCATGTAGCCGACCTTGCAGCTCCAGAACGCGCGACGCGCGCGCGGGCCGGCTTCTGCATACCATGAAAGCCGGCTGGCGCCGGCCGCTTCGCTGGGCTCGTCAGCGATTGCCGTGAGTGTCTTGCTGTCCATCTGTTGCTCCTGTTGATCGACGCGTGTGGGACGCTGGGGGCACGTGCGGCGCCGCACGCACGCCTGGAAATGATTCAAAGGAATGAGTCAGCCCCTCTGGTCGGCGCGGCCAGATCTCGTTCAACGAATGGGATGCCCAGCGATGCGGCGCAACGCGCCGCGTTTGTCAGAACACGGCTAGCGACGCGTTCGTGATATCTGTCATCAGCATGTGGCCCGGTGCATGGGCGATGGCGATGGGCAGCTTCGCCGCCATCAGCGCGGTCTGCGGAGTCACGCCGCACGCCCAGTAAACGGGCAGTTCGCCCGCGCGGATCGTCACTGCGTCGCCGAAGTCGGGGCGCGCGAGATCGGCGATGCCAAGCTCCGCAGGGTCGCCGATATGGACGGGCGCGCCATGCACGCCAGGAAAGCGGCTCGTGATCTGCACGGCGCGAATCGCGTCGGCGCCGCGCATCGGGCGCATCGACACCACGAGTTCGCCGCCGAACACGCCCGCGCGCCGGTTGGCGATATGCGTGCGGTACATCGGCACGTTGCGTCCCTCTTCGACGTGGCGCAGCCCGATGCCTTCGAGCGCGAGCATGTGCTCGAACGAAAACGAGCAGCCGATCGCGAACACGACGAAATCGTCCTGCCAGAGCGCTTTGATCGAGTCGACGCGCTCGCTCAGCACGCCGTCGCGATAGACGTTGTAGGCGGGCACATCGGTGCGGATGTCGATATCGCGCCCAAGCACGGGTACGCGGAAGTCGCCCGGTTCACCGACACCCAGCAGCGGGCACGGTTTCGGATTTGCATGGCAGAAGCGCAGGAAATCATGCGCGTGTACGGCGGGCAGGATCGCGAGATTGGCTTGCGCGTACTCGCCGCAATGTCCGGCTGTCGGGCCGCGGAAGTCGCCGTGACGAACGGCCTGGCGGAATTCGGATGGAGTCATGGTCGGGCGGGCTTCTGAATGTTTTCGGTTGGCGGCGCGCATCACATTTCGAATTGCGTACCGTCAGGCAAAGCATAGAAAAGAAGAAAATTTGACGCCAACTAGTTTTCTTTGCTGTCCACGAATAGAATTTCTTAACGAATCCGCGGGTTTTCCCGAGTCACGTCGCTTTTTTTGAAGCGCTTCGCGCCATGAACACTCGCTTTCTCGAAACATTCGTCACGCTCGCAAAATTGCGCAGCTTTCGCACGACGGCAACGGCGCTGCACGCCACGCCCGCTGCGATTTCCCAGCGTCTGAAGGCGCTCGAAGATGAATTGCAGACCGTGCTGGTCGATCGCGACAGCCGCGAGTTTCGCCTTACGCCAAACGGCGACTATCTGCTCGGCTACGCGAAAGCCGTGGTCGAGGCGACGCGCCAGTTGCAGGCGGCCGCGTCCAACGAAGGCGCGATGCGCGGCAAGCTGCGGCTGGGCGTGATCGAAACGGTCGTACACAGCTGGCTTGCCGACTACATGCGCATGCTAGCCACCGACTACCCGCAACTCGAAGTGGATCTCGCGGTGGACGTGAGCGTGGTGCTGCAGCGCCGCCTGATGGCGGGCGAACTCGATCTGATCATTCGCGTGGAGGGCAGCGATGAGGAATCGGTGGTGTGCGACGCGCTTGCCAACTATCCCGTTCACTGGATCGCGCGCGCGGGTCTGTTGCCGTTGTCTCGCAGCGGGCTTGCAAAGCGCGTGTTGCGGCATCCCATCCTGACGTTCGGCCGTGGAACGGCGCCGCATCGGGCGCTCGAAGACATCGTCAGCAAGCTCGCGCTCGCGAATGGCGTGCCGCTCGCCGACACGCGCATCACCGGCTCGCCATCGATTTCGGTGATCGTGCAACTGGTGCGCGACGGCTTTGGCGTCGCGGCCATTCCGCGACTTTTCGTCGACGAGCTGATCGCGCGCGGCGAAGTGGTCGAGTTGCCTTTGCAACCGTCGCCGCCTTCGATCGTGGTGTCGATGTCGCGCCGCTCGGACGCGCCGTTGTTCGTACACGGCGCGGCGAATGCTGCACGTACCGCATGTCACGCGTACTGCGAGCATGGCGACGCACGGCTGATCGAGCGGCTGTAATGCGGCGTTTCCGCGAGCGCGCGGATGGCAGAAGGATTTTTGATCAGCGTTGACAACAGAAAATTCGGCGCTTTAGACTGCATCCATTCCTCGCGGCCCGACAAAGATGTCCGCCCGAGGGTCCGGCACAGAAGCCCCCTGACGAACCGTGTGTTCGTCAGGGGGCTTTTTTTTGTTCGCATTTTCGGGAGTTCGAGCCCATTTCTGGAGAATCCGCATGTTGCTTAAGCCGTCCGGCTGGATGCGTCTGGCCTTCATTGCAGGACTTGCAGTTACTTCGCTTGTCGCGAATATCACGGATGCCGCCGAACCCGTGAAAATCGGCCTGCTCGAAGACGCGTCGGGCAACTTCGCGCTCGCGACCATCCCGAAGATTCACGCCACGCAGCTCGCCGTCGACGAAATCAACGCGAAGGGCGGCATTCTGGGCCGCCCAATCCAGCTCATCGCGTACGACACGCAATCGGACAACACCAAGTTCCAGGAACTCGCGCGGCGCCTGGTTCAGACCGACAAGCCGGACGTGATCTTCGGCGCGTTCTCCAGCGCCTCGCGCGAAGCGATTCGTCCCATCATGGATCGCGCGCATCAACTCTACTGGTACGACAACCAATACGAGGGCGGTGTGTGCGACACCAATACCTTCGTGACAGGTGCCGTGCCGGAGCAGCAATTCTCGACACTGATTCCGTGGATGATGCAGAAGTTCGGCAAGAAGGTGTACACGATCGCCGCCGACTACAACTTCGGGCAGATTTCCGCCGAATGGGTGCGCAACATCGTGAAGGAGAACGGCGGCACGATGGTGGGCGAGGAATTCATCCCGCTGTCGGTATCGCAATTCGGTCAGACGATCCAGAACATCCAGAAGGCCAAGCCCGATTTTGTCGTGACCTTGCTGGTCGGCGCGAATCAGGCGTCGTACTACGAGCAGCAGGCTTCTGCACATCTGAATCTGCCGATGGCGAGTTCGGTGAACGTCGGTCAGGCCTATGAGCACAAGCGCTTCAAACCGCCTGCATTGAAGGACATGTACGTGACGGCGAACTATGTCGAGGAAGTCGACACGCCCGCCAGCAACGACTTCAAGAAGCGCTTCCACGCGAAGTTCCCGAATGAGCCGTACATCAATCAGGAAGCCGCCAACGCCTACGACGCCATCTATCTCTACAAAGCGGCTGCCGAAAAGGCGAAGTCCACCAATCAGGATGCCGTGCGCAAGGCGCTGGAGAGCGGCGACATCTGCACGGAAGGCGCACAGGGCAAAGTCTGCATCGACCCGAAGAGCCATCACGCGAGTCACACGATCTTTCTCGTGCATGTGAAGGACGACCATTCCGTCGATATCCCGAAGGTCTGGGATGACGTGCAGCCGTACTGGCTCGGCAAGGTGGGATGCGATCTGCCGAACAAGCCGGATCATCGTCAGTACACGCCGTCGAATTTGCCGAAGAAGTCGTGACCCGAATGGGCGCGCCCGGATAGTTCGAAGGGCGCGCCCGTTCTCTGAAAGTGGAGCAATCATGGCCACCTTGTCGGTGCTCTATTCGCTGATCTATCAGTTCGGCGACAGCTTTGCGTATCTGGTGCTGGCCGCGCTCGGGCTTGCGGTGATCTTCGGCATGATGGGCGTCATCAATCTCGCGCACGGCGAGTTCATCATGTGCGGTGCGTACGTCACCATCATCACGGCCAAGCACGGCGTACCACTGCCGCTCGCGATGTTGCTCGGCGCACTTGCGGCGGCGCTTGCCGGCGTCGTGATCGAGCGGCTCGTGATTCGTCATCTTTATGACCGCCTGTTCGATTCCGTCGTGGCGACGTGGGCCATCAGCCTGATCGTGCAGCAGACCATGCTGCTCGTCGCCGGTCCGTCGCTCGAAGGCATCGGCACGCCGTTCGGCGCGTTCTCGCTCGGCGAGTATTCGTTCTCGACGTATCGCGCAGTGCTGCCGTTGATCGCGCTTTGCATTCTGTTCGCGCTTTATCTACTGTTCTTCAAGACCGACTACGGTGTCTGTGCGCGCGCGACGATCCAGAATGCCAACATCGCGCAATGCCTCGGTTTGCGCACGGATCGTCTCTACACGCTGACCTTCGCGCTGGGCGCTGGGCTCGCGGGACTCACGGGTGCGCTCTATGCGCCGACCATGACGGCAGTGCCGACGATGGGCAGCAACTTCATCGTGCAGGCGTTTGTCTCGGTGGTCGTCGGGGGCGCGAACGTGATTGCTGGAACGACGCCGGCGGCGGGCGTGCTGGCGATCATCCAGACGGCGCTCACCGCGTCCTACGGTCAGCTGTTCGGGCAGATCGGCCTGCTCGTGACGGTGATCGTCGTGATCCGGTTGATGCCGCAAGGGCTCGGCAATCTGTTCATGCGCTTGCGCCGGGAGGAGACGTGAAGCAATCGGTGAAGCAATCGCAACTGGCTTCGTCAGGTCCGGCACCGCGCGCGCTGCGCTACGTGCCGTGGATCGTGGCGCTGTGTCTGCCGCTCGTCGTGGACTCGACCACGAGCGGCAATCTCGCCTACTGTCTGCTGTGGGCATTCAGCGCGGTCGGGCTCGCCGCGATGTGGGGCTATGGCGGCATCCTGTCGTTCGGGCAGACTGCGTTCTTCGGCCTGGCCGGCTATAGCTACGGCATCTTCACGCTGAACTTCGGCGACACGTGGTTCGATTCGTGGCTCGGCCTCGGCGCGGGCATCGCGGTGAGCGTCGTCGTGGCGGCGTTGATCGGCTACATGATTTTCTTCGGGCGTATCAAGGGCGTGTTCATCGGCATCGTGACGTTATCGGTGACGCTCGTGCTCGAAACCTTCATGGCACAGACGGCTGGGCCGCAATGGGCGATCGGCGAGGCGCGCCTGAACGGCTACAACGGCATGGGCGGCATGCCGCCCCTGACGATACCGTGGCCCGGCGGGCCGCTCACGCTGGAGAACACCAGCTTCTACTACCTGGTGCTGATCCTGCTGATCGCTGTCTACGCATTCATGCGCAAGCTGCTCGACGGGCCCTTCGGTCTCACGCTGATCGCGATTCGCGAGAATCCGCAGCGCGCGGAAATGCTGGGCGTCGATATCCGCCTTCATCAGTTGCTGGTCTTCGTGCTCGGCGGCACACTGGGCGGAGTGTCGGGTGCGCTGTACACGATCTGGGGCTCGTACATCACGCCGTCGACGATGGGTTTGACGGCTGCAGCGATGCCCGTGATCTGGGTCGCCACGTCAGGCAGGAAGAGCATCGGCGGCGCGATCGTCGGCACTGCGCTGCTCGTGTGGCTTTCGCAGAATCTCGCGGTATACGGCAGCCAGTACGCGCTGATCCTGATGGGCGCGATCCTGCTCGTGGTCGTGCTCGGTGCGCCCGAAGGCTTGCTGCCATTCGTGGCAAGGCAGTTGCGGCGCTTCGAGCGTGAGCGCAGCGTTGGCAACGGTCGCAACCGCCCGTGTTTCGACGAACCGCTCAAGCAAGAGGAGGGCAAATCGTGACCGTGCTGCTCGAAACACGCGCGCTCAAGAAGCACTTCGGCGGCGTGCAGGTGATCAACGGTATCGACTTTCAGATCGACGCGGGCGAGATTCGCTGCGTGATCGGACCGAACGGCGCAGGCAAGAGCACGTTCTTCAAGCTCATTACGGGCGAGCATCGGCCGTCCGAAGGCAGCGTGCATTTTCTCGGGCAGGACATGAGCCACGTGCTGCCGCATGAGCGCATCCGCATGGGGATGAGCATCAAGTTTCAGATACCCGGCGTCTTTCCGGATCTGAGCGTGCGGCAGCATCTGCAACTCTCGCTGCATCGCGCGAAGGACGACCGGCCTGGAAGTATCGAAGAACTCTTGCAGCGCTTCTTGCTGGAAAGCGAAGAGCATGTGCTTGCGCGTAACCTGTCGCATGGCAAGAAGCAGTGGCTCGAAATCGCGATGGCCGTGTCGCTGCGGCCGAAGCTGCTGTTTCTCGACGAGCCCGTCGCGGGCATGTCGATCGAGGAAACGCATGCGACGGGCGAACTCATCAAACGGCTTTCCGCATCCGGCCTGACGATGATGGTCGTCGAGCACGACATGACCTTCGTCAAACAGATCGCGACGCGCGTGACGGTGCTGCACGGCGGAAGATTGCTCGCCGATGGCCCGCTCGAAGAGATCCTCGCGCGCGACGATGTCGCCGAAGTGTATCTGGGGAAGAAATCATGAGCGCGCTTCTCGAAGTCGCGGACGTGGCAGCGGGCTATGGCGGTGGGCGCGTGCTCAACGGCGTGTCGTTCGGCATCGGGCGCGGCGAAGTGCTGGCGCTGATCGGACGCAACGGCGTCGGCAAGACCACGCTGATGCGCACGCTCATCGGTCTCGTCAAGCTCGATGCGGGCCATATCGTTCTGGACGGTGCGCCGATCGGTCATGAAAAGCCCTATGTGCGTGCGCGCAAAGGCATCGGCTACGTGCCGCAGGGCCGCGAAATCTTCGGCGCGCTGACGGTCGCGGAGAACCTGCAGGTCGGCGCGCAGGCGAACCCGGACAAGGCGGCGCTGATGCGGGAGAAAGTGGTCGGCTATTTCCCCGTTCTCAAGACACGCTATCGGCAGAAGGCGGGCACGATGAGCGGCGGGGAACAGCAGCAGCTCGCCATCGCGCGGGCGCTCGTCAGCTCGCCGCAGGTGTTGCTGCTCGACGAGCCATCCGAAGGCATCCAGCCTTCCATTGTCGATCTGATCGGCGAGACGCTGCTGACGATCGCGCGTGAGACGGGCATCGGCGTGGTGCTGGTCGAGCAGGACATGGGCATGGTCGAGCGCATCGCGACGCGTTGCTGCGTGATGGACAAAGGCCGCATCGTGGACACGTTGAGCCCGGCGCAACTCGGGGATGAGCAACTGATACGCCAGTATCTGGCACTGTGACGGAGAGCAGAACATGAAATGGCTAGAAGAATCGATCATGATGAAGCGCGGCGTCGGCGCCGATCGCGAACCGGTGGAACACCATTTGACCGAGGAACTGCAGAAGACTTTCCACTACACCATTGGGCCGTATTCGGAGCCCGTGCTGCACGTGAAACCCGGCGATCGGGTGGTGGTGGACACGCGCGACGCGTTCGAAGGCAAGATCAAGAACGAAACGGATAAGCCTTCGGAGGTGCTGAAGGTGCCGTTCCTCAATCCGCAAAACGGCCCCATCATGATCGAGGGCGCGGAGAAGGGCGATGTGGTCGCGGTGTACATCGAAAAGATGTCGCCGCGTGGCGACGACCCGCACGGCTTTTGCTGCATGATCCCGAACTTCGGCGGACTGACGGGCACCGACTACACGGCGCTACTCAACGAGCCTCTGCCGGAGGTGGTGCGCAAGATCAAGATCGACGAAGAGAACGTGTACTGGAGCAAGCGCAACACACTGCCGTACAAGCCGCATATCGGCACGCTCAGTCTGTCGCCCGAACTCGATTCGATCAATTCGCTCACACCGGATTCGCACGGCGGTAATATGGACGTGCCCGACATGGGGCCGGGCAGCATCACCTATCTGCCCGTGCGTTCTCCCGGCGGGCGGCTCTTTATCGGCGACGCGCACGCTTGCCAGGGCGATGGCGAAGTATGCGGCACAGCCGTCGAGTATCAGAGCACGACCACGGTACGGGTCGATCTCATCAAAAAGTGGAAGATCGACTGGCCCCGGCTCGAAAACGAAGACGCGCTGATGAGCATCGGCAGCGCGCGACCGCTCGAAGACGCGACACGTATTGCGTATCGCGAACTCGTGCTGTGGATGGCGGCGGAGTACGGCTTCGACAAGTGGGACGCGTATATGATGCTGAGCCAGGTCGGCAAAGTGCGGCTCGGCAATTTTGTCGATCCAAAATATACGGTCGGCGCGATGGTCGCCAAGCACTACCTCAAGTAAAACGATCTGCCGTGCGGGCATGGTCCCGCACGCAATCATATGGAGAGCGTGTCACGAAATGGCATTGTCCGATCCCATCAGAGTTGGTCTGCTTTGCTCCACGAGCGGCTCGACGGCGCTTCTGGAGCAGTCGCAATGGCGCGGCGCGTGCCTCGCGATGGACGAGATCAACGCGCGCGGCGGCATCGAAGGACGCGAACTCGTTGCGATTCACTACGATCCGGGCTCGGACCCCGCCGTGTTTCGCGAGCTTGCCGAGCGCCTGATCGTGCAGGACGGGGTCAACGTGATCTTCGGCGGCTATACGTCCACGAGCCGCAAGGCGATGCTGCCCGTCGTCGAGAAGCACAACCGGCTGCTGATCTATTCACAGCAGTACGAGGGCTTCGAATACTCGGACAACATCATCTACAGCGGCGCGTCGCCGAACCAGAACGGCGTGCAGCTCGCCGACTTCATGACGCAGACGTTCGGCGCGCGTGTCTACTTCGTCGGCTCTCGCTACGTCTATCCGTACGAATGCAACCGGACCATGCAGGAGCTGCTGCTTCAGCATCCCGAAGGCGCCATCCTCGGCGAGCGCTATCTACCCCTCGAAGCGGACCGCGAGCAGTTCGCGCAGGTCGTCGCGGATATCGCGCGCAAGTCGCCCGACTGGATCTTCTGCACGGTGATCGGCGCGACCGTGCCGTATCTGTACGAGGCCTACGCGCATGCGGGTTTCGATCCCGCGCGGATGCCGATCGGCAGCCTCAACACGTCCGAGACCGAAATTCATGCAATGGAACGCGGCATCGCCGCGGGACATTTCACGGCGGCGCCTTATTTTCAGAGCATCGACACAGCCGAAAATCATCGCGCGGTGCGGCAGCACCAGGCGCGCTTCGGTGTCGATACGCCGACCGACATGAACTGGGAAGCCGCTTACTATCAGATGCATATGTTTGCCGAAGCCTGCACGCGCGCCGGTACGGACGAGATCGGCAAGATCATGCCGCATCTGCTCGGCTCCGAATTCGCGGCGCCGCAAGGCAGGGTACGCATCGATCCCGTCAATCATCACATGGCGCTGTATCCGCGCATTGGCCGCGCGAATGCGGACGGCCAGTTCACCGTGCTGCGCGAATCGAAGTTCGCCGTCGGACCCGACCCGTACATGACGCGCCAGACGCTCGGGGACTGGGTCACGAAGTTGAGCACGCGGGACTACTGACGTGAGCGCGCGCATGGGCCGAGACCAACGCAGCCTCACCAGTTCGATTCTGGAGCGCCATCCGCGCGTGGTCGTGTTCCATCCCGATGATGACGACGGCCAGACCCTCACGAACCATCTCCGGCGCATGGGCTTTCAGGTCGAGCGATGCTGGCCGCCGCTGGAGACGCTGCCCGACAGGACGGATCTGGTGTTCCGTGCGCTGCTGCCCGAGGAGCGCGCGCCGAAAGACGAATGGTCCGGGCCGGATGCGCCGCCCGTCATCTGCGTGGTCGCGTATGAGAACCCGACCTTTATCGATCAGGCCATCAAGATGGGATCGGACGGCATCGTCACGACGCCGATCCGCGCATCGGGCCTGCTGTCGACGGTGGTCATGGCGCTCTATCACGCGCGGCGTTCGCGGCAGCATTTGCAACGCATCGCCAGGCTCGAGCAGAAGCTGCTCGACAGCCGGCATCTGCAGGAAGCAAAGGGCATTCTCATGACGATGCATAGCGTCAGCGAGAACGAAGCGTACGACATGCTGCGCGCCCAGGCGATGGAAAAACGTGTGTCGATCGACGACATCTGTCACTCGGTGATCCAGGCGGGCGAGGTGCTGCAGATCAAGCGCGGCATGATGCCCGAGGATGGGCGCGGCGAAGACTGAGTTCAACCGTAGGTTCAAAAAGGGGCAACCAGCATGGACTTGCAACTGAAGGGACTGAAGGCAATCGTGACGGGCGGGACCAAGGGCATCGGTCTTGCCATTGCGCGCACGCTCGCGCAGGAAGGCGCCGACGTGGCCATCTGCTCGCGCGACGCGGCAGCGGTGACGGCGACGGCGGGCGCGCTCGCGGAACTGGGCGGCGCACGCGCGTCGGGCGCGGCCGTGGATGTCGCGGACGGCAGCGCGCTGAAGGCGTGGGTCGAGCATGTCGCGAAGGACTGGGGCGGGCTGGATATCGTGGTGGCCAACGTGAGCGCGCTCGCTATCGGCAACGATATCGAATCGTGGCGCAAGGAGTTCGAGACCGACCTGCTCGGCACCGTCAATCTCGTCGACGCGGCCATGCCCTGGCTCGAAGCGAGCAAGGCGGCTTCGATCGTCGCGATATCTAGCGTATCGGGACGCGAGATCGATTTCGCCGCCGGCCCTTACGGCGTGTTCAAGGCAGCACTCGTTCACTACATGCAGGGGCTCGCGAATCAGCTCGCGTCCAAAGGCATTCGCGCGAACACGGTATCGCCCGGCAACGTCTATTTCGAAGGCGGTGTGTGGGACTGGATCGAGCATAACGACGCGGCGCTGTTCGAGCGGGCGCTCGCGTTGAATCCGACCGGGCGCATGGCCAAGCCGCAGGAGATCGCGAATGCCGTCGCTTTCATCGCGAGCCCGGCGGCGAGCTTTGTGAGCGGCACCAACTTCGTGGTCGATGGCGCGCTCACGCGCGGCGTGCAACTCTGAAGCGGGCGGGACGCGTCAACGCGGTCCCGACTCCTCGATAAACCGTTCGAGCAAACGCTTCAACTGCTTCGCGTTGCGAGGGCCAAGCGCTTCTTCGATGGCGGCATGATGCGCGTCCACGCCCGGTTGCAGACGGGCTAGCAGCTTGATGCCCCGGTCCGTGATGAAAATCAGCACCTTGCGGCTGTCGTAGTCGTCCGCCGACCGCTGCACCAGGCCGCGGCTCACGAGCTTGTCGACGTTTTTGGTCAGCGCGGGAAGGTTGAGCAGGACCTGAGCGGCGAGTTCGCTCATCGAGTGGCCCGTCTCGTCGGATACGGCATGCAGGATGCGCCAGTGCTCTTCGTTCACGCCTTCTTCGGCGGTCAGCTGGGCGAGACTGAGCTTCATCTGCCGATGCGCGGATGCGATGAGCCAGGCAAGGTATGAGGAGAGGTCTGTGTCCGGCATGGTAGATGCTTTGTGAAAGACGAATAGCTGAATCTTACGCAAATAAACTTTCTGCGGAAAGTATCGGTGCAAGTGTCCTCTGGCGCGTGCGCGCGATGGTGCGCGCACGCCATTCGTTGGTGCATCCCGAATCGTTCGAACCCGCCGCGTCGACCGTTTGATGAAGCCGCGTTCCCGTGCTTGCCGCTCAGGGCAGGAGATGACCATCGCGTTGTGCGTGCCGCTAGGCGGCGCGGCCGGGCTTTGGGGGCCTTGCGCGCTTGCCTCGGCTCAACTCGCCGTGGACGAACTGAATGCGTCGTCGGGCATCACGGGCCGCCCCTGCCGGCTGTTGACGATCAATGCGGGCGACGACGCGCGCGAACTCGACGCCGCCTTGACCGACCTCGTCGGCGACGGTGCAATCGATGCGCTCGTCGGCATGCACACGAGCGCAGTGCGCCTCGATCTGCTCAAAGCCGTGGGCGGACAGATACCGTTTGTCTATACGCCGCTCTATGAAGGCGGCGAGCGCACGCCCGGCGTCTTCGCAATTGGCGAGACCACGCGGCGGCAGCTCCAGCCGGCCATTCACTGGATCAGCACGCAGCGCCGCCCGAAGCGCTGGTTCTTCGTCGGCAACGACTATGTATGGCCTCATGCGACGCATCGGCTCGCTCGACGTTATGTGCTCGACGCGGGCGCCGAGGTGGTCGGCGACATGTATCTGCCGTTCGGCGGAGGCGACTATGGCGAGGTGCTCGATGCGATCCGCAAGCGGCGAGCGGATGCCGTACTGCTGTCCCTGATCGGCCAGGACACCATCGACTTCAATCGTGCCTTCGGTGAGGCCGGGCTCGCAACGCATATCGTGCGGCTGTCGTGCGCGCTCGGCGAAAACGAACTGCTCGGCATCGGCGCGCGCAACACGGCTGAGCTGTATGTGGCCTCGGGTTATTTCGCTTCATTGCGCACCGATGCGAACCTCGCATTCAAGGAGCGGTATCGCGGGCGATACGGCGCACGCGCGCCGACGCTCGACACCTTCGGTCAATCCACTTACGAAGGCATTCATTTTCTCGCGGCGCTGTTCGACGATGCGCGGCGCAGACGTCTGTCCGAGCAGGCGGGGCTCGCGCAACTCGGCATCGCGCCGCTTTCCTATCAAAGCGCCCGCGATTCTGCCTATGCAGGTGGGCGAGTGAACCACGTGCCCATCTATCTGGCGCGGGCCGAGGGCCATCATTTCGAGGTGCTTTCGCCGCTATAGGCGATGCGTGTTTCGTGCCACATCGGGCTTAGTCCAATTTAGTTTCCGTGGAAAATAAATTGTTGACTCGGAAAATATGTGTCCATACCATGGCTCGCAGATCGGGACACATGCAGGTCGATTCGTCCCGTTCATTACGACACGCCTGCATGAAGGCACAACAGCAGGCGGCAGTCCGTCACGAATCCGTTCGAGTGAGGAAGCCATGGCAGTGAAACGTCCCACGCCCGCCCAGCTTGACGAAGTCGCCATCAGTCTCGGCATTCATCTGTCCGAGGCACAGCTCGCTTCGTATCACACGTTGTTGCAGCCGAATTTCGACGCATACGATGTCATCGACGCAATGCCCGATTACGTCCCGCGCGTCACTTACCCACGTACGCCGGGCTATCGCCCTTCAGGCGAAGAGAACCGCTATGGCGCCTGGTACGTCAAGAGCGAAGTGAAGGGCGCGCCCACGGGCAAGCTTGCGGGCAAGACTGTCGCTCTGAAGGACAACGTATGCCTCGCGGGCGTGCCGATGATGAACGGCGCCTCGACACTCGAAGGCTATGTGCCCGATGTCGATGCAACCATCGTGACGCGTCTGCTCGATGCAGGCGCGACCATTGTCGGCAAGGCCACCTGTGAGTACTTCTGCTTCTCGGGCGGCTCGCATACCAGCGCGCCGGCGCCCGTACACAACCCGCGAAAGATGGGCTATTCGGCGGGCGGTTCGTCGTCGGGAAGCGCGGCGCTGGTGGCCGCGGGCGAAGTCGATCTCGCTATCGGCGGCGATCAGGGCGGCTCCATCCGCATGCCTGCGTCGTATTGCGGGATTTACGGCATGAAGCCCACACATGGGCTGGTTCCTTATACGGGTGTCATGCCGATCGAATTGACGATCGACCACACGGGACCGATGACAGCCAACGTGACGGATAACGCGTTGATGCTCGAAGTGCTGGCAGGCCCCGATGGTCTCGATCCGCGCCAGTACGCGGGGCAGACCGCGAAACCCTATTCGGACCTGATGAAGGAAGGTGTGCGCGGACTGAGAATCGGCGTCGTGAAAGAGGGTTTCGGATGGCCGCAATCGCTCGCGGAATCGGATGCCAAGGTGCGCGCCGCAGCCGATCATTTTGCGGAACTGGGCGCGAAGGTCAGCGAGGTCTCGATTCCGATGCATCGCGTGGGCCCGTCGATATGGCTGCCGATCGCCGCCGAGGGCGCCACGCAGCAGATGATGAAGGACAACGGTCACGGCTTCAACTGGAAGGGCCTTTACGTCACGAGCATGGTGGACTATCACGCCGGCTGGCACGAGCGCGCGGACGAACTGTCGGAAACGCTGAAGATCACGATGGTGCTTGGCGAGTACTTTATTCGCCACTATCGCGGGCATTTCTATGCGAAGGCGCAGAACCTGTCACGCCAGCTCACGGCCGCATATGACGCCGCGTTCGCCGACTACGATCTGCTCCTGATGCCGACGCTCCCGCTTACGGCGACGCCGTTGCCCGAGCCGGGCGCGAGCGTCGAGGAAGTCGTCACGCGTGCTTTCGAAATGTTGCCGAACACATGCCCGTTCGATTGCACGGGGCATCCCGCGATGAGCGTGCCGTGCGGCACGGTCGACGGCCTGCCGGTGGGCATGATGCTGATCGGCAAGCATTGGGACGAAGCGACCATTTATCGCGGCGCATACGCATTCGAACAGTCGATCGACTGGATGAAAGTCTGATCTTTGTGATCCTTCTCGCGTCTCTTTCCGGAACCCTTCTATGGACCGACGTGCGTTTCTGAAATCGTCTGCGGCATCGGTAGCCGCTGGAATGGCGGGCTCGTTTCCCTTCATCGCCGAAGCGGCCGACGAGATTCTTGTCGGCGGCATCACGGACCTGTCGGGCGGCCTCGATATCTACGGCAAGCCGATGGCGGACTGCCTCACCATTGCCGTCGAGGAGTGGAATGCGCAGGGCGGCCTGCTCGGCAAGCAGATCAAGCTGCTGAATTACGATCCGCAGTCGAGCATGCAGCTCTATACGCAGTTCGCGCAGCAATCGGCGTTGAAGGACAAGGTCGCGGTGGTGCATGGTGGCATCACGTCCGCTTCGCGCGAAGTCATGCGGCCCGTGCTGGACCGTTATCGCACGCTCTATTTTTACAACACGCAGTACGAAGGCGGCGTATGCGACCGCAATACGTTCTGCACGGGCGTGACACCGGGCCAGACCGTCGCCAAGCTGATTCCCTACGCGATGAAGCAGTGGGGCAAGAAAGTGTATGTCGTTGCAGCCGACTACAACTATGGCCAGATCACCTCGCAATGGGTGAAGAAGTTCGTCCAGGACAACGGTGGGTCGGTACAGTCAATCGACTTCTTCCCGCTCGACGTAACCAATTTCGGCTCGACCATATCGAAGATCGAAGCGGCGAAGCCTGACATGCTCGTGTCGGCGCTCGTCGGTGGCTCGCATATGTCGTTCTACCGGCAATGGGCTGCGGCGGGCTTGCACAAGAAGATTCCGCTGGCGTCGACGACCTTCGCGGGCGGCAACGAGCAGATCGTCCTCTCGCCTGAGGAGTGCGATGGCTTCCTCGTCTCGTACAACTACTTCGAGAACCTCGACAACCCGGTGAACAAGGCGTTCAAGGACCGCTTTCACAAACGTTTCGGCGCGAACTACCCGAACATCACCGAGCTGGCGATGGGTACGTATCAGGGCTTCAACCTCTGGGCGCAGGGCGTGAAGAAGGCAGGCACGCTCGATCGCGTGAAGGTGATCGAGGCGCTGGAATCGGGGATCAGCATCGACGCGCCCAGCGGCAAGGTATCGATCGATCCGGCGACCCATCACTGCGTGCTCAACGTGAGCATCGCGCAGGTGAAGAGTCACAAGCTCGACATCGTTCAGACGTTCCAGAACCAGCCTCCTGTCGATACCAGCGCGGTGTGCAATCTCATCAAGAACCCGCGCGACAACCAGCAATACGTGATCAAGCTTTGAGGCGCGCGCCGCGCCTTCATGGAGAGGAGCTACGATGGATCTTGCCGCGATCGTTGTGATTCAGGTGCTCTACGCCATTGCGAGTCTCGTCGTGATCTCGTCGGGGCTTGCGGTCATCTTCGGCATGATGAAGGTGATCAATCTCGCGCACGGCGAATTCATGATGCTGGGCGCGTATGCGGCTATCGAGGCGATCCGCTTCGGCGTGAATCTGTGGGTTGCGATTCTCGTCGTCGCGCCGCTCGTGGTCGCGCTGATCGGCGTCGTGCTGGAACGGGTCTTCATCCGGCGCCTGTACGGCCGCATGATCGACACGATGCTGGCGACCTGGGGGCTGTCGCTGCTGCTGATCGGTGTCGTCACCTCGATTGCGGGTAATACGACAGCCGGCATTTCCGCGCCGCTGGGCAACTTCGCTATCGGCGGATACTCGGTGAGCAGTTATACGCTCGTCATCATCGCAGTCGCCGTGGTGCTCGGCGTCGCGCTGCGGTGGGTGTTGCTGCATACGTCGCTTGGTCTCATCGCGCGCGGCACGATGCAGAATCCGCAAATGGCCGACGCGCTGGGCATCGCGCCCGGCCGCGTGTATTCGGCGACCTTCGCCATCGGCGCAGCGCTGTCGGGACTCGCGGGCGCGTTGCTCGCGCCGATGACGGGCGTCGTGCCGACCATGGGCGGCGCGTTTATCGCCAAGGCGTTCATCACGGTGATCGGGGGCGGGCCGGCGATCGTTGCGGGACTGGTCAGCTCGTCGATGCTGTTCGGCGCGATCAATCAGGTCGCCACCTTCGCGTCGACGCCCGTGCTCGGCGAGGTCGCGCTGCTCGTTGGCGCGATCGTGATGCTGCGGCTTCTGCCGCGCGGCATCACCGGCCGCTTTTTCAAGGGGGCATTGTGATGACGCCAGTCAACGCGAACCGCACGATTCCCGTTGCCGATGCACTCTCGCGTTTCTCCCGGTCGTGGAAGAGCGCGGCACTCGCGCTCGCGGTCGGCTCGATCATGTTGATCGTGCTGCCGCGCGTACTCGATGACTTCGCGCTCGTGCAGGCAACCGTCTACGCCGTCATGGCGATACTCGCGCTGAGTCTCGGCTTCGTGTGGGGCTTTGGCGGCATACTTTGCTTCGGCCAGTCGGCGTTCTTTGGTCTCGGCGCTTACACGTATGCGATCGCCGTCACCAATATGGGCGACAGCACGGTGCCGTTCATGCTAGCCATCGTGTTGCCTGCGGCCTTTGCGGCGGTACTCGGCTATCTGATCTTCTATGGGCGGCTCTCGGACGTGTACATGGGCGTGATCACGCTCACCGTCACGCTGATTCTCTTCAACCTCGTCAACTCGACGGCCGGACCGGAGTGGAAGATCGGCAATGCGGCGCTCGGTGGTTTCAACGGTATTCCCAACATCGCGCCGCTCAATACGCCGGGCAACATCGACGATGTGATCAGTCCACGCGGACTGTTCGAGCTGTCGCTGGCGGCGCTGCTCGGCGTCTATTTTTTGCTGCGAGTGCTGCTCGCGTTCAAGATGGGGCGGGTAATCGTCGCGAGCAAGGAGAACGAACAGCGTCTGCTGCTGCTCGGCTACGACTCGCGCGTCTACAAGCTGTTGACCTTCGTGCTGGGCGCGGCCATCGCAGGGCTGTCCGGCTGCCTCTTCGCGAACTGGGGCGCGTTCACGAGTCCCACGGTGTTCGGCCTCGCGCAATCCGCGCAGATCATCATCTGGGTCATCGTGGGCGGGTTGGGCACGCTCGTCGGACCCGTGATCGGATGCGTGGCGATCCAGTGGCTCACGACGCAGATCGGCACGCAGCAGACCATCAATTCCAACCTCGTGCTCGGCGCCATTCTCGTCGTGTTCGTGCTGATGGTGCCGAAGGGCATCGTGCCGAGTCTTGGCGAGCTTGGCATGAAGCTCTTTGCCGCGGCCCGGCGCACACGCCGTTCATCGGACGACGCACGCAACGTCGCGCAGGACGATACACATAGCGCATCGCGCGAGGAAGCCGCATGACGCAGCCGCTACTGGAAACACGCAAGCTCAATGTCCGTTTCGGTGGCGTGCATGCGACGCGCGATATCGACTTCACGCTCGCCGAGGCGGAGTTGCGCTGTGTCATCGGGCCGAACGGCGCGGGCAAGAGTACGTTCTTCAAGCTGCTTACGGGTCAGGTCAAGCCGACATCGGGCGAGATCCTGTTTCGCGGCAAGGATATCACCGCGATGCAACCGCATGAGCCGGCGCGTCTGGGCATCGGTATCAAGACGCAGGTGCCGAGCCTCTTCAACGGCCTGTCGGTGTGGGACAACGTGTGGCTGGCGGCACGGCGGGTGAACACACCCTTGCAGACCGAACGCGTGACGCGGGAAGTGCTGGAGCGCGTCGGCCTGCTCTCGCATCGCGACGCGATCACCGGCTTGCTGGCCCACGGCGAGCGCCAGTGGGTCGAACTGGCTGTCGTGATCGCCGCCGACCCGCCGCTGATTCTGCTGGACGAACCCGCAGCGGGCATGAGCGACGCGGAAGTGGCTCGCACGGCTGACCTGATACTCGAGATCAACCGGCGCCATGCCCTCGTCGTGGTGGAACACGACATGAGCTTCATCCGACGCATTGCAAAGAAGGTCACGGTGCTGCATCAAGGCGCGATTATTCGCGAGGACACGCCCGAGCGCATCATGAGCGATCCGTTCATCCAGCAAATCTATCTGGGCAAGAAGCCGCATTGACGGGAGGCGCGATGCTTGAAGCAAACGGCTTGTGTGCGGGCTACGGCGCCATTCCCGTGCTATACGGCGTGACGTTGTCCGTCAGGAGCGGCGAAGCGGTCGGCATTCTCGGGCACAACGGCATGGGCAAGACGACCTTGTTGCGCACGCTGATTGGCGCGCTGCCCGCGACGGCGGGCACCATCCGCTTCAACAACGACGATGTGACCACGCTTGCGCCGCACGCGCGCGCGAAGCGAGGCATGGCGTATGTCCCTCAGGGGCGCGAGATTTTCCCGACGCTGTCTGCCTACGACAACTTGCGGCTCGGCCTCGTGAAGACAGGACGTAAGCCCGAAGCGGCGATCGACGCGCTACTCGAAGATTTTCCGCGTCTTCGGCCTCTGCTGGACCGGGCCGGCGGGGCGCTCTCGGGTGGCGAACAGCAACTGCTCGCACTGGCGCGCGCGCTGGCGGGCGAGCCGTCGATGCTGCTGCTCGATGAACCCACGGAAGGCATCCAGCCTTCGATCATCGAGGAAATCGCTGAGACGCTCGTGTCGTTGCGCGAAAAGCGCGGCCTGACGATCGTGCTCGTCGAACAGAATCTCGACTTCATCGCCGCCGTATCGCAGCGGGTGCTGGTGATCCGGCGCGGACGTATCGGCGATGAAATTCCGCGCGAGCATCTGACCGACCTCGACAAGGTCAGCGAGTACACAGGGGTGCATGCCTAGGCGCTCTTCAGTACATCGAGCGCGGCTGCACACGCGCCTTGCAATTGCTCGCGCATCAGATCCTGAACGTCCGCCGTACGGTTGACGATCGCATCGCGAATCCGCACCGCCTGCTCATACGATGCGCGCATCCGTCCGCCACGTGACATCGCGATACGCCGCAAGCGGCGCACAGGGCCGATCAGTGCGGCATGGTTCTGTTGCAGCGTGCGGTTGTCGGCGATCGTCATCACGATCGTATAGAAGCGATCCAGTGCATCGACATAGCTTGCGGGGTCGTCTGACTCGACGCTCGCCTGCATCGCGCTGATCACGTCATCCAGTTGCGCCGCGCCGAGCGCCGTGATGCGCTCCGACGCAAGCTGCACCGCGAGACATTCGAGCGCGGCGCGCACCGTATAGATCTCTTCGACATCGCGCAGCGACACCGCGCGCACATAAGCCCCCACACGCGGCAGGATCGTCACCAGCCCTTCGCGCTCCAGTTGCGCGAACGCTTCGCGCATCGGCGTGCGGCTGACATTCAGCTGTTTCGCGACCTGCACTTCCGATAGCCGGCTGCCCGGCGCAAGCACTCCCTCGACGATGGCCTCGCGCAACGCGGGTACGACCACGCCGTCGCTCAACGAATCGCCCGTGGTATCCAGCGTGCGCAGCCGCGCGTGATAGCGCGTGGCGATCGACTCCAGAGTAGGCGCATGGCGCGCGGGCGCTTTTTTAGATGCTGTTTTTGCGGTAGGCATTGACACCTCGAAATTCTGTGAATACGCTGTATACAGATTATACATCAGGAGACGACATGGATCGTGGTCCATTGCAGGCCCCCGTTCTGATCGAACAGACGGGCGACACGCTCACCTTCACATTGAACCGGCCGGACGCCGGCAATGAAGTGTCAGGCGCGATGTTCGACGCGATGTCGGCCGCGTTGCGTAGCGAGGCCGTCGAGCCCACGGCGCGCGTGTTGCGCCTCCGGGCGAATGGCGACGTGTTCTGCACGGGCCGCGAGCGGGCGGGGCGGGACGCCGTGTCGATACGCGCCGAAGTCGCGCGGCTGATCGAACTGAAGCGGCTGTTGCGCAACACGTCGCTGATTTCGATTGCGCAGGTGCAGGGCGATGCGCTCGGCTTCGGTTTCGGGCTCGCCATTCTGTGCGACTTCACGCTCGTCGCGTCGTCGACGCGACTCGGCTTTCCGGAGATGCGCTCTGGCCTGCCACCCGCCGCGATCATGGCCTATCTCGGCCGCTATGCGTTGCCCAAGGCGGTGTTTCCGATGGTGCTGTTCGGCGACGCGATCACACCCGAACTTGCCGTGCAGGCGGGCCTCGTCACGCGCGTGTGCGAGCCAGCGAATCTGCATGCCGAAGCGGATGCGCTAGCGGAACGCATTTTCTCGCTCGACGAAGCGGGTGCAAGGCAATGCAAGGCGTTTTTTCTCGCGGCACAGGAAAGCAGCGTCGAACACAACTTCCGCAGCGCAACCGATATGTTGACAGTCAATGCGTTGCGGCTGATGCAGAGCCGCTGAACACGGTAATGCATCTCTCACGCGATACAACACGACGTGCTACGGCGCGTGCGTCACTGAACGGGGACGTCACGCGACTTTGACACGTCGACAGGAGACAGACATGTACGTCAACGCAGGGCCAAGGCTCGACCGCTTGCCGATGTCGGGATTTCACCGGCGCATCATGTGGCTGATCGGCATTGGCATGTTTTTCGATGGTTTCGATATTTACGTGGCGTCGACGGTGCTCGGTGCGACGCTCAAGAGCGGCTTCTCCACGCTCGGACAGAATGCGCTGTTCGTGTCGCTGACTTTTCTCGGCATGATGCTCGGTTCGTTGGGAACCGGCTTTCTCGGCGACCGCTTCGGGCGCAGGTTCACCTATCAGGCGAACCTTGCGGTATTCGGACTGGCGTCGCTCGGTGCGGCGCTCGCGCCGAACATGGGTGTGCTGATCGCGTGCCGCTTCGTCATGGGACTCGGCCTTGGCGCGGAAAACGTGGTCGGTTACTCGACGCTGACCGAATTCGTGCCACCGCAAAAGCGCGGCAGGCTGCAGGGCCTGATGGCTGTCTTCGTGGTGTCGGGTTTGCCTGTCGCGGGGCTGATCGGCTTGCTGCTGATTCCATCGTTTGGCTGGCGCGCGATGTTCGTGCTCGGTGGACTTGGCGCGCTCGGCGTCTGGTATGCGCGCAAGGCCTTGCCCGAGTCGCCGCGCTGGCTCGATTCCGTCGGACGGCACGACGAAGCCGACGCGATCCTGCGTCGCATTGAAGCCGAAGTGACGGCGGCGCGAGGTGGCGAGCCGCTGCCGGCTCCCGTTTCGATGAAAGCAGGCTCGGCCGCGCCGCAAGTGCTCACGTTCGGTTCGCTTTTCAGCGGCGCGATGCTGCAGCGGATGATCGTCGGCTGCGTGACGCTGGTGGTCATCAACACGCTGTTGTACGGCTTCGTGACCTGGCTGCCGACGTTCTTCGTGCATCAGGGCTTCAGTATCGCGAAGTCGTTCGGCTTTGCGCTCGTGATGTCGCTCGGTGCGCCGATCGGCTCCGCAATCGGCGCGCTCACGGCCGATGCATGGGGCCGCAAGCCGACCATCATCGGTTCGTCGTTCGCGGCGATTCTATTCGGCGCGATGTATCCGTTCATCACGAGCCCTGTGATTCTGCCTATCGTCGGACTGCTGTTGACCATTCCCATCTACGTGCTGGTCGCGCTGCTGTTCGCCGTGTATGTGCCCGAACTTTTTCCGACCGAAGTGCGGCTGCGCGCGTCTGGCGTCTGCAACACGCTTGGGCGTGGCGCAACCATCGTGACGCCGTTCATCGTGGTGGCGCTGTTCGCGCAGCACGGCGTCGTCGGCGTGCTTGCCTTGATGATCGGCCTGCTCGCCGTGCAGATCGTGGTGGTCGCATGGCTCGGCGTCGAGCCGACGGGACAACGCCTCGAAGATCTTCAACCAGAAGACACACTCGCGCGCGACGCGCTTCATGCCGACGCGCACGCTTCGCCTCTCAAGTGAACAAACAGGAATGACGCAATGGATACGACGAACACCCAGCACTACGACGCACAATTGTTGATCGACGGCGAATGGACGGATGCCGAGAAGAACCATACGCTTGATATTGTCAATCCCGCGACGGGCGAAGTGATCGGCGCACTGGCGGCTGCGTCGGCGAACGACGTCGACCGCGCGGTGCAGGCGGGGCACCGTGCCTTCGAAGGCGGCGCGTGGCGCGACATGCCGATCCAGCAACGCGCGCGCGTGCTGAACCGCTTTGCCGATCTGTTCGAAGCGGATCTCGAACAGTTCTACAAGCTGGAGACACTGAACAACGGTCGCCCGATCTCCGAAACGCGCGCGCAGATTTCGCGGTTGCCGCAGTTCTACCGGTACTTCGCCGCGCTCGCCCTCACGCGCCGCAGCGACGTGATTCCCATTGAAGGACCGTACCTGTGCTACACGCAGCGTGTGCCGCTCGGCGTGGTCGCGCTGATGACGTCGTTCAATCATCCGTTGATGATTCTTTCGAAGAGCCTTGCGCCCGCGCTTGCGACGGGCAATAGCGTGGTCATCAAGGCATCGGAGCAGACGCCGCTGACAACCGTCCGGCTCGTGAAGCTGTTGCAGGAAGCGGGCGTGCCCAGGGGCGTCGTCAACGTGGTGAACGGCGAAGGGCGCGAAGCGGGCGCGGCGCTGGCACGGCATCCGCTCATCCGCAAGGTCGTGTTCACGGGCGGCACGGAAGTGGGCCGCACGATCGGCGAGGCGGCGGCGCGCAATTTCGCGCTGACCACGCTGGAACTGGGTGGCAAGGGCGCGGTGATTCTGTTCGATGATTTCGACATCGAGCGCGCGGTGAACGGCGCGGCGTTCGCGGCGTTCATCGGTGCCGGCCAAACCTGCGTGTGCGGCGCGCGCATCCTGGTGCAGAAGTCGATGTACGCGGAATTTCTCGAACGCTTCCGCGTGAAGGCGGAAGGTATACGAGTCGGCGATCCAGCCGATGCAAAGACCCAGCTTGGGCCTGTGATCTCGGATCGTTCGAGGCAACGCATTCTGGCGATGCTCGAGCGCGCGAAGGAGGCGGGCGCGAAAGTGCTGACGGGTGGACGCGTGCCGCAAGGATTGACGTCGGGCTACTTTCTCGAGCCGACGGTGATCCATGACGCCAGCCCGCAATCGGAGATTGGTCAGGACGAGGTGTTTGGGCCCGTCACTGTCGTCATGCCGTTTGAAGACGAAGCCGATGCAATCCGTATCGCCAACGGCACGCAGTTCGGCCTGGCTGCTTCCATCTGGACGCAGGACGTCGCACGCGCGCATCGGGTTGCGGGCAAGCTCGAGTTCGGCATGGTGTGGGTGAACGATCATCACCGGCTTGATCCTGCATCGCCGTGGGGCGGGTTTAAGAACAGTGGCGTCGGACGCGAGACGGGCGTCGAATCGTTCGATCAGTTCAGTGAGCCGCGCGCGGTGACGATCAACACCACGGGCAAGACAGTCGACTGGTATGCGGACGATGGTCAGTTGAAGCGGCTGAACTAACGGATAAGCGGGGTGAGTGGACGTGGCAGATCGTCAAGGTCTGCTCGTCCCGACATAGTTCGATTTGCCAGGTGAATGACCTTCCGCGGCGCCGCTCTGGTGCCCATCAGTCTGCGTAACGCAATCCGGGCGTCTTCAAAGGCTCGCGCATCTGCGTAAATACAAAATAACCGGATCGGCGACCAGGGAAAACGATCAATAAAAATCGAGGTCCCATTCCCGGATTTATGTTTGAGTGACCGTTGATATCAACGGCGTCACGCGAGCATGTCATTTCCAATCGGGGAACTGATCACATCTGTAAATCAATTCAGTAAACAATATGCGTTGGTCGCTCATTGACGCGGTATTGACATTCCGAAAAGCGACTTTCGTCGACCGGTCATGCGATCATGCACAATCTTGGGTATATCCCTTGTGATTGTGTACAAAACATTAAAAGAAGAATGAAACCATTGACGCAGCGAGAGAAACAGATCGTTTTGCTTATTGGAAATGGCTTACGGGGAGACCAGATTGCCGCCTCGTTGAAAATATCACCGCAGACGGTTCGAAAGCATCGCGCCAATATCGCGCAAAAGCTCGGGCTTTCAACGACCGTCCAGTTGGTCTCCTACGCCGTGACTGTTGCGCAATCGTCTTCAATGAATCCTTTTCCCCATCATTGCTGCAACACTCGGCAAACGTGAGATAGACGTACTGCGCCTCGTCGCTGCCGGATTGACGAGCAAGGAAATCGGGAAACAACTAAAAATCAGTCCCCGCACAGTCAGCAAGCATCGCGAAAACCTGATGCGAAAACTCCAGATCCATGACATGGCCGGCTTGATGCGGATTGCAAATTCACTGTGCTAATTGCCGGTCAATCGCGCTGCATAACGGACGTTTTCACACTACGCATTCTGAGGTATTTCTCTGAGCTATGAATAGCGCCATTGTGCTGACAACGGCACGCAGCAATTTGTGTGACCGCTATTCGGTTAATCCAGACGGAGAAAAGCCATGAATGCACCCGAACAAATCCAGCAACTTCATAATCAGGTTGCAGCGGCCGCGACCTTTTTTGGCGAGACGTTTCCCGAGATTCATCCGAATTACTATCCGGGGGCAGCGGCTGCACCTGTTGCACCACCGCCACCCGTCGACCAGAACACAGCCGGGCTGTTCAGCGCGGTGCAACTGAGCCGGGACGTTCCTGCCAATGTGCAGGCCGATCTGGAAACGGCGAGCCGCTGTATGTTGAACCTGACTTCGCTCGGTACTACGTATTGCCAGAGCCGGGCTGCAAAGGCGAACAATCCGGATCTCCTTTTCGACACTTCCGTCTGGAAACAGGTTCTGGTCAATTATCCGCTTCTTGGCCCGTTCAGCTTCCAGAACACGGGGTACAAAAAGACGATACGCGGCGTCGAACTGTCGTCGGAATTCCTTCAGTCGATCCTTGGCTTCGCGACCAAAGGGCCTCTGCTGGGCGCCTTCCAGTCGTTTATCGGATCGTTCGGCCAGAAGATCAGTGCGGGTGTCGATTCGTCGAGCAAGCCCTTCCATTTCGCGTCCAACACGGTGTTCATCGACGCGCAACAGGTCGGAAACACCTTGATGGTGATGCCGCACCTGAAGATGTACTTCTGCGATTTCACTTCCAAGGACAGAAAGGTCTACTCCAGTTGCGCGTCGGCAACGCTGATCGACGTCGACCTGCAGTACATCGAGGTCGACGCAATCTGGAACTTCGAGCTGTACAAGAGCGACGCGACGGTCAGGGCGGCATTCGACAAACTCGTCGGAGCGTCGGCCGTCAACAAGATCGAAGAAGCCACGACGTTCTTCAGCGACACGGTTAGCTAAGGCGTTTTTATCGGCCTGTCGAGGCGTCTCGCGGGCCGGCTCTGGCCGGCCCGCGACCCCTGTCTTCGCAAGCACGTTCAGCGCATCGATTTTGGGAGAACCACAATGAGTACAACGCCTCAATCGGCCTTCTTTCTGATCGCGAATGACAGTGACGATCTGCAAACCAGTCGCGACAGAACGCTCGATATCTTTGGCCTTGTCGATGGCCATGCCACGTCGCGCATGCAACCCGATGTGCCTGACTCTTATCAGTCTATCGCCCGGCAGGCGTTGCTGCGGATCCCGGCGCTCGGTCCATCGACGGGCAGCAGGTCTTCCGAGCAATCCGTGTCGTGTCTGGAAGGCGTGGCAAGGGTGCTAGGGAGGATGCCGTTCAGCCGGCCAGAGCAGCAAGTGAACTTTCTCGTTGAGCAGGGTTTGATTCCGCCTGACGACGAGTCTGAACAGGTTGCGCTGACGCTCTATTGCGGCGAGGTCTCGCCGGCTATCGTACACGGCGGTCCGACGATCCGCGTGTGGTTCGCGTTCGTCAACTGGACGCGCGGCGCCTATCCCGGATCGGGCGGTTCGATCTCGTGCGACGCAATCGGTGCAAGCGTTCTGGACAACTGGTTCACAGCCAATGCCAAGGCGTGGGCGACGATGACCAAAGCGGGAAATGGGCAAGCGGTTCGCGAATCCCATCGCCTTCTCGAATTGCCTGCACAAGACGACTGAAGAGCCAGATCCGTACGTTGTTTCGCTTATCAAAACGAGGTGAAGGAAATGCGTACTTCTCAAATTACGTTGAATCGTGTCACGCGTCGAATTGCGAGGCGCGGCGCGATAGGACTTGTGTGGTGTGCGGCTTCATTGGCGACGGTGTCGGCCGTCGCGCAAACCTGTCGTCCGCCTGCCAATGGACGTTGGGCGCAATGGCTGGACGCGCAGGAGGATGCGGGCGGCCATGCGCTTGCGTGTCACGTTGGTGTTTCAGTGAACGGACTCATAGGCCGCTTGACGAATCGCGGTGGTCACAATGGTCCCGCGTGCGCACCAAACGGAAATGCCGCGAGCGCGTGGTCGGATCGATCTGCATTGCTGAATGCGTTGAGACCTGTCATCGATCAGGAAGGGGATCGTTATGCAGACGGCGCTGCCGGAGATTACGTCATCAACGGTGTTGCGCGCACCACGGTGGGAACGGTTGTCAGCGCATCGGATGATGGCAAGAACCGCTCGCCCTGTCACGAAAACAAAGGGTACGTCTGCCAGAAGACGACGACATGGGTTGCAATCGTGCGTAAGACGCCGGGCGACTGTTATCTCTTAACGGCGTATCCGCGTTGAACCGGCAGGCTTGTGTTTCGCGATTTAAAGGCTATGCAAGATTGATCGCTACTTTATGGAGGTGAGCTATGAGTGCGGACGACAAAGAACTTCTTCAGACGCTCGTGAAGATTCTGCAAGTTGCGGGCGCGGCAGTCAACGGCAATGCGTCGGATGGTGACGAGCAGAAAGACAACCCGGTAGCGGCGTCGGCGGTCCCACAGGGCGAAGCGCCATCGTGCTCGATAAAGACGCTTCCCGACCGGCTTTTCGTACCGGCGGCCCAAACAGCAGTCAAGGTGAATCCCGTCAATGCCCCCGCGCTTGCTGTGTCGTCGATGCTTGCTGCGAACGTGCCCTTCGAGCCGATGGCCATCGCAGTCATGACGTCAAAGTACTGGGGGCCGACGCCGCGTCAACTGACGGTGAACTTCCTGGAAAGCACGCCCGCTGATCTTCGTGCGCGCATTCTGAGTCACATGAATGCGTGGGCGCGGGTATCGTGCGTCACGTTCGTCGAAACGCAGGGGGCGGCGGACGTTCGCATTTCTCGTGGCCCGGGAGGATACTGGTCGTATCTCGGCACGGACATTCTTCATATCCCTAAAGATCGGCCGACGATGAATCTGGAAGGGTTCACGATGAATACGGCGGAGTCGGAATACCTGCGTGTCGTTCGACACGAAACCGGGCACACGCTGGGCTTTCCGCACGAGCATATGCGCCAGGAACTGGTCGCGCGGATCGATCCGCAAAAAGCCTACGACTTTTTCTACCGGCAGTACGGCTGGAACAAGACGGCAGTGGATCAGCAGGTGCTCACCGCGCTTGATCAGCAGTCGATCTTCGCAACCCCGCCCGATCAGACGTCGATCATGTGCTATCAGCTTCCAGGAACCATCACCAAGGATGGACAGCCTATTCAGGGCGGCCTGGATATCAACGGCACGGATTACGCGTTCGCCGCGCAGATCTATCCGAAACCGGCGTCCAGCACAATGGATAAGCCAGACGCTGCGCAGAAGCCATCTGCGGATCGGGACGCCTGGAGCGCGTCGGAAGATGTGGAGGTAACGGTGTGAGGAAGCTATATTCTTCTGTCAGCCAAACGGGACTTGCAAGTGAGCGACGATGAGTCGATTGATAGAGCTGAGACTAACGGACTCGCTACCCGGGACATTGCATATTGAAGCCGGCGATGTTCTCATCGTGCCAGCGATGGGTGGGCACGTCCTTTCCGGGGCGGACGTGCTCGAATTTTTGGGCCCATTTCTTCCCGGCGTGATGGGGGAGGACGGACACGTCATCACGCCAGCGGGTCTGCCAAACGGGATCATGTTCGTGGCGCGGCGCGCGGGCCATGCGACGATTGATCTCGTTGCGGGAGACTGGCAGGCCCAACGGTTCTTCATCCTCGAAGTCGTCGTAGCGGCGAGCGGTTCGTGATGGCCGTTGAAGGTGACGGGCGGGTTTGCGTAAGCAACGCTTATGGATAGAAAAAGCGGCAGTTCAGACACGGCATTCCCATGTTGGCGGCAGCGCGTCTCATCACGGGCCGCTCTCACTATGGCGCGCGTCACCGCCGCGATCCTATCGTCAATCTGCTCGCCGTCATGGCGGTCGACTCAACGAACATGTTGCGCATAGATTTCGCGGTAGTTCCACCCCTCGTCGAAAATGAGTAGCCTGCCGCATCTTCCGAGAGTGCGATTCCTTCAGGTCGGACCTGGGTTTCTGTTTGCAATCCCCTGCAAACACTGCGACGCGAGGGCTTTCTCGACTTCCTGTACGGTCTTTGACGCAGGTCTATGCGGGAACCTGGTTTCATCGACGCGAGCGCAGACCAAGGCACAGAACGCAAGACAGAGCGACCTTCCCACTGACTGCGAAAGAGTTTCCCTTTTCCGCTCTGTTTTGCAGAGTTCGGCAAATATACACTCGCTCCAACCTTGCACGAACTGAGCCGCTGAGTTCCTGGTTTTTTCGTCACATCCAGATCGTTTCGGGAAATCGTCCTCTCCCTGTGGACTGTGTCGCGTCGCGGTGACGCTGATACGGCCCATCTGTCGCAGCCATTTATCCGGGTCAGGCATCGGGCACGCCTTGAGGCTTGAGCGCGGACATGTTCTGCGTGCCCTCTTGCCACGGAAAAGAGTGAGGACTCGTCGGCCGAGTCGAACGAACTACAAAATCAAAGATGTAAGGTAGGACTACTACTAATGGAGGAGAGATGAGAAAGATATTTTGTGGACTTGTCGCGCTAACAGCGACCGCATCGGTAAGCGCGCAGAGTAGCAACGTCACGCTGTACGGTATCGTTGACAACGGCCTTCAATACGAGACCGGACTCCCCAAAGGCCATGTGTTTGGTGCGCAGAGTGGAGGTTGGGCCCAGTCCCGCTTCGGCCTTAAGGGAGCGGAAGACCTTGGCGGCGGTACTCAAGCGATTTTCCAGCTCGAGTCGCGCCTGAATACGCAAAACGGCACATTTGCAAACGGCTCTTTCTTCGAGGGTCAAGCCACAGTAGGGCTGCGTAATGAGACCTGGGGCCAGGTGAAGGCCGGCAACATGGGCTCGGCTGAAATCAGCCAGTATTCGGGGGACGTCGACCCGCAGGAGACAAAGAAGTACGCGATCGGGACGCTGGTGCGGGGCCGGATTTTTTCTCAGGCAGCCAACGGCATCGAATATCTGTCGCCGAAAATTGCTGGCTTTACGCTGCAAGGTCAGTATGACCTGACAAACTCTACGAAGTGGAACGCCGGCAACCCAGGTAGTGCGCCGGGTCAACTGGGCACGTCGAGCGGTCTAGGCAGCGCGCAGGGGCGTTCTGATGGCATCAAATTGTCGTATCAGGCGGCCGGTCTTTACTGGCAGGCGACGTATGACGAGGTTCGCGATCCGAATGGACAGTTCAGCAATGTCTATCTTGCCTCCCGGTCGATTCTCACAGGTGCCACCTATGCAATCGGTCCTGTTCTGCTCGTACTCGGTTACCAGCATCTGAGTGCGCCCGACGCATCCAATGCGGGGTATTTCGGCACGGCGGCCGCCCCCGCACTTCCCACCGGCGCAACATTGCCGACCAGCGTGAATCACGAATGGCTTGGCGCAATCTGGCAGACGACATCAGCACTCGCGGTGACAGGTGCCGTTTATCACGCGAACGCCAATCATGGCAACGGTAACGGGACGCTGTACACCTTAGGTGCAAACTATTCGCTGTCCAAGCGAACGCTCCTTTACAGCGAACTAGCCTACCTCCATAACAGTTCGACCTCGAATCTCGGTTTGGACAGTGGGCTCTATGGTCCGAACAGCAATAACGACCCGATCAATGGCAGTCCGACCAGTACCAATCCGAACTACGGGAAAAGCCAGTTCGGCGTAGTTACCGGCATTGCAACGCGGTTCTGACAGCGCAGAAAGGGTTCGGGCGGCACTCGTCGCTCAAACCCATTTGCTGGGCATCAACGAAATCGGCTCGCAATGTGTTCTGGAATATTCTCAGGCGTTACGACGACCACTGATGATGACGGCGATACAGCCGACGCCGGCAAGAGTTTATGAAAATGCATGACGTGCTGGCATGCCGAGCGCATGTCCTGTCGAATCTCGTGATGCAAGATCGCCTGTATCTTGCCTTCTCGGAGAAGTCGAACGTTATCCCTGTCGAGGTCGTGTCCGATAAAGCGAACGGGAGACTGCTGTCTTGCTTCGATTGCCCTGAGAATGGCGACGTTGCCGCCTCCCATGGAATAGACAGCGTCGATCTTCTTGTGTGTGGCGATGACATTGAGAACCCGCTCTTCAGTGAGCGAGTCGAGGCCATGACCACCGCTGGCATCGATCAACGTGAGCTGCGGTTGACGCGCCCTCAACGCGCGCCGGAAGCTTATTTCACGTTCCTCTTCGCCGCGGAAGCGCTCGTCGCTCATCGTTATCAAAACGTTTCCCGGCTGCGGAGCCAGCCATTGGGTAATGAGGTATGCCGCGGTGGCCCCGGCGACACGATTGTCCAGTCCGGCATAGGCAATGCGCCCCGACAATGGGACGTCCGTGAAGGTCGTGATGACAGGAATACCGCTCCGTTGCAACTCGCCTATCGCTTCTGCGATTTCGGGAACGTCGCGTGCCTTCAAAAACACGCCATGGCTGCCTCGTCGTCCAATCGACCGAAGCGTCTCCAGGACTTCATCCGTTGTCATCGTCTCGCGTAAGTGGAATCGCGGTCGAAAGACGGCAGGGTGTAGCACCGGCAGTTCGGCTTCGAGCGCGCTTCTTATCTCGTCGGCAAATCGCGCAGGCGCTTCTACGACTACGTCAACAATCAGCTTTCGCCCGGTGGTCGCGAGTTGCAGTTCCTGCTTCTCGAGTTCCCTGATGGCCTGCTCAACGCGCTTGCGGGTGTGTTCACGAACGTGGGCACGATCATTTAGCACCCGGTCGACAGTGGCAACACCGAGCCCCGCCTGAAGTGCGATCTCCTTGATAAGGAAGCGATGAGCCATATGGCACCTCACAATTGATGGATTATTGATGGATAAATGATACTCCAGACTCGTCCTCAACGACTATGCTTGAGGCGCAATGGAGAGAGACGCGAACACTGGGACAGGAAAGCCCTTTACACGGATGTTACAGGCGCATTCGCCCGTCCATCATGGGTTATCGGCCAACATATGTGCGCTGGTCGAAAAATTTCTAAGCCTCGCACACGATCGTCCATCCAGGGTAATCCCTCTTATTGATGGATTGTTGATAGATATCTCTTCTCGCATTGCTGAAAAGACGGTCTTCTATTCGCCGGTGGCGAGGACGTTCTGAAATGTGCTGATCGACAAGACCCGCCTTGCCGATATCGAGCAAATGACCTGGATGGTGTACCCGGATGGACCAGTTCAAGGAATTACAGCTGTTCGTTGAAGTTGCTGAAACGGGAAGTATCAGCCGGGCTGCGGAAGTCACGGACCTATCTATCTCCGCGGCGAGCCGCTACCTGATCTCGCTGGAGAGTCGACTCGGCGTGCAGTTGGTGCGCAGGACAACACGAAACCTCTATCTCACCGACGCTGGCGCTGAGTTTCATCGGCGTTGCAAATCCATACTGGCGGACCTCGGTGAAGCTGAGTCGGTAATCAAGGAAGCAACCGTACGGCCAAGTGGCGTACTTCGCGTGACAGCATCGCTTTCGTTTTGCATGTTGCACATTGCCCCCATGCTTCCGGAATTCACTGCGCGCTACCCGGAAATCACAGTCGATGTAATCGCAGCCAATCGCTACTACGACATCATCGAGAATGGCATTGACGTTGCCGTTCGCACGAAGGTCTTCGAAGCCGACAGCAACATCACAATACGGCGGCTTGCTTCGACGCGGCGAATATTGGCTGCAGCTCCCTCATACATCGAAGCTAATGGCTCACCACGGTTTCCGGCAGAGTTGGGAAGGCACAGATTGTTGAACTATGGGCTCGCCGACAATCCGCGAGAGCTTACCTTTCAGCGATGTGGCGAGTCGGTCGTCGTCAAGGTCAAGCCGCTACTTGAATCCAATGACGGCCAGATACTTAGAGTTGCCGCGTTGGACGGCATGGGCATTCTCGTGCAGCCCAAGTACATCGTATTTGACGACCTGAAAGCCGGCCGCCTCATACCCGTGTTGAACGACTGGGACCTCCCCAGACTCACGATGAACATTGCTTTCCAGACCCGCACGCATATGCCCGTGAAGGTTCGTCTGTTCATCGACGCGCTCGTGGAGCGTTTCCAGCAGAACGAATATGAGCGGCATTGGACGGCGTAATCCGGTGAGCGACCACAATGGAACTCCGCCCAGGTTCAGTTTCCCACCAACCGCGAAAGAGATTCCCTTTTCAGCTCTGTTTTGCCGGGTTCGACGAATATAGACTCGGTTCCAGGTTGTACGAAAACATTGACGGAGACACCCCATGCAGCAGCCAGCCTCATCGATCTTGCAGTCGGACTCGCCTTATTTCGGCGAAGCTCACTCAGCAGACGTGGTGAACGCCCGTATGGGCGAGCATATCGATGCGCGACTGCGGCAGGTCATGACAGTTCTGGTCAAGCATCTGCATGCCGCGGTCAAGGAAATTGAGCCGACGCACGAAGAGTGGTTCGCTGCTATCCGCTTCCTGACGGAGACAGGTCACATGTGTACCGACTGGCGGCAAGAATACATCCTGCTCTCGGACGTTCTCGGCGTCTCGATGCTGGTCGATGCTATCAATCATCGTCGTCCCAGCGGTGCTACGCCGAATACGATTCTGGGTCCGTTCTACATCGCCAACGCACCCGAATATCCGAACGGCGCGAACATCTGTCTGGATGGAAAGGGCGAACCCATGATTGTCGAAGGCCGGGTAACCGATATCGAGGGAAACCCGATTCCGAACGCGAAGCTCGAAGTGTGGCAGACGAACGACGACGGCTTCTATGATGTGCAGCAGAAAGGCATTCAGCCGGATTCGAATCTGCGCGGCGTTTTTGCGTCGGATGCTGAAGGGCGTTACTGGTTCAAGTCCGTCAAGCCCCGTCACTATCCGATTCCCTCGGACGGTCCTGTTGGGAAACTCCTCGGCGCAATGGGTCGGCACCCGAATCGTGCTGCTCACCTTCACTTCATCGTGACCGCGCCTGGCTTTGACCCGGTCATCACTCACATCTTCACGCCCGACTGCCCATATCTTTCCGAAGACGCAGTGTTCGGTGTCAAGCGTGAACTCATCGCCGAATTCAAGAAGATCGACGACCCGGAAGCGGGTGGACGCGTCGGGTTCTCATCGCCGTTCTGGACTGTGTCGTGGGATTTCACGCTCGCGACGTCCGGCAAGCACACGCGGGCAATTCCTTAGTCGTTTGGCACGCAGTGTGTGCCTTCGAAAAACCGATGACATTGAGAGACACAGGAGTACTACATATGAACGCGAAGAAAGAATTGCTGGCTGCGTACTGGACCCTTGCCGGCGACGTTTATCCGTGTGCAGCGAGCGAAATTAGCCCGTTCCCGCTTCGTGAGCGCTGCGAAGCGGCAATGCGTGCGGGCTGGAGCGGCATCGGTCTCATCCTCGATGACCTCGAGTACAGCATCGAGAAATACGGGCTGTCGGGCGTCAAGAACATTCTCGACGACACAGGCATGAAGTACTTCGAGCTCGAAATTCTCATGGACTGGTACTTCGACGGCGAGGCGCGTGCCAAGTCGGACGATTGCCGTCGCCGTTTCATCGAACTCGGTGGAGAACTGGGCATGCGCAATCTGAAAGTCGGCGCGAGCCCATTCGACAAAAATCCTGCCGACTTCGCCCGCATGACCGACGAATTCGCAAAACTTTGCCAGGACGTGGCGACCGTTGATGCCACGGTAGCAATCGAATTCATGCCTTTCTCTCCGATCCGGAACATCGCGGAAGCGCTGATCGTTGCGGAAGGCGCCAACCAGCCCAATGGTGGCCTGATGGTCGACCACTGGCACGTAGCTCGCGGTGGCAGCCCTTATAGCGAGGTCGCTCGAATCCCGGCGCGCTTCATCAAGGGCGTGGAGATGGACGACGTTGGCGCGCAGGTCAAGGGTTCGCTGTTCGACGACTCGACGTTTAACCGCCAGCTTTGCGGCGAAGGCGCAGGCGACTGTCCCGCCTTTGTCGATGCGCTGGAGCAGGCAGGCTGCACGCTCCCGTACTACGGCGTGGAACTCATCTCCGAGGTACACCGGAAATTCCCGCTCGACGAGATGGCAAAGCGCGCTTTTGATTCCACCGTCGCGCAGTTCCCGGCAAAAAGTACGACTGCCGCCTGAAGCGCTTGACCTTAACCGACAAAGTATCTTTGGAGACTCACATGATTCGAATCGCCGTACTCGGTGCCGGCCGCATTGGTCGCATTCACGCTGGCAACGTCGCCGCTAGTCCGAATGCACAACTGGTCGTGGTGGCAGACCCGGTTGAAAGTGCAGCAAAATCGTTGGCTACCCGTCTGGGCTGCGAAGCCTCGACGGATCCCGCGGGCGTGCTCGAACGCAAAGATATCGATGCGGTCGTCATCGGCACGCCGACGGACACGCACATCACGTTCATGCTTGAAGCCGTCAGGCGCGGCAAGGCTGTTCTGTGTGAGAAGCCCATCGACCTCGACATGGAAAAGTCGCTTGCCGCGGCAAACGAGGTCGAGCGCCAGGGTGGCCGCGTCATGCTCGCTTTCAATCGACGTTTCGACCCGACGTCGCAAGCATTCCGCGACGCGATTGACGCGGGCGACGTTGGCGATGTGCGCCAGGTCATCATTTCGAGCCGCGACCCGGGCATGCCTCCCCGCGACTATGTCGAGCACTCGGGCGGCATCTTCCGCGACATGGTGATCCACGACCTGGATATGGCGCGCTGGTTGCTCGGCGAAGAGCCCGTCGAGGTAATGGCGATGGCCAGCCGCCTCATCGACGAGTCGCTCGAAAAACTGACCGACTTCGATACGGTGATGGTGCAGTTACGGACCGCGTCGGGCAAGCAATGCCATATCAACTGCTGTCGCGAAGCCGTGTACGGCTACGACCAGCGCATGGAAGTCTCGGGTTCGAAGGGAATGCTCCTTCAAGAGAATCTTCGACCGTCGACGATTCGGCGCTGGTCCAAGGAAGCGACCGACGTTCGCGAGCCGCTGCTCAACTTCTTCCTGGAGCGCTACGAGGCTGCGTACAAGGCGGAGCTCGAAGCCTTCGTCGATGCGCTGAACACGAACTCGCCGCTGCCGACGTCCGTGCAGGACGGTCTGAAGGCGTTGCGCCTGGCGGATGCGGCACTCGAGTCCGCGCTGTCGGGCAAAGCCGTCAAGGTGTAACCAGGAATCCGGAGGAGATAAGTCATGACCCGAAAGATTGGTCCCAACGAAACGCTCGGCGTGGCATGTCTTGGCATCACTCACCCGCACACGTCCGGGCGAGTCAAGGCTATCCAGCGTCGTACCGACGCGAAGATGCTCGGTGCGTGGGATACGAGCCCGCTGCTGACGCCGTTTGTCGACGCGCTCGGTCTCGAAGCCCGTTCGAAGGAAGACATCCTGGCAGACGAGAACGTTCATGTCGTGCTCGTCCACTCCAAGAGCGAGAAGATGGCCGACTTGACCATCGAGGCGCTCGAAGCCGGCAAGGCTGTTTTGTGTGAAAAGCCGGCAGGCCGCAGTTCGGCGGACGCAAAACGTATCGTTGACGCTGTGGAGCGCACGGGCGGCCTCGTCCAGGTCGGCTACTGCTGGCGCTTCGCGCCTTCCGTCGACGCCATGCAGACCGCGCTCAAAAGTGGCCGTCTCGGCAAAGTCGTGCAGGTGCGCGCACACGGTGGGTGCTCGCATGATGAGGCGGGTACCCCGCACATGACTCAACCCGGCGATATCGGTGGTGCGGTTTTCGTTATTGGCTGTCACCTGATCGACCGCATTCTTTTGCACTTCGGTGTACCGCGTTCGGTGAATGCCCGCATCACGAAGTTCCCTAACTTCCACGGCGACGAATCGCGCGAAGACGCGGCGGGCGCGGTGCTGAACTATGAAGACAAGATTGTCAGCGTCGACTTCATGTCCTGGGACGTTTTGCCGTGGACGGAAAGCTGGGACATCACCGCCTACGGGACGGAAGGCATCATGTCTTCCCGCTCGCTGCCCGCGAGCTACAAGATTTATGACGCGGGCAAGGGCGACCATCCGGAGGGCTGGACCGAGTGGCAAGAGACCAGCTTCCCGGAAATCTGGGCGACTAAAAAGACGGAATATTCACCCGACATCGCTGAAATCGGCAATCCGGTGTACTTCGACCGCGAGTCGAAGGAATTCTTCGACGCATTGCGCAACGGCACGCCGTCGGTTGTGCCCGCCACGCAGGCATACAACATCAGTCGTGTCATCGAGGCCATGTTCGCTTCTTCGAAAGAGGCGGGTGCCGAGGTCTTGATCGGCTAACAGGTAAACAGGCTGATGCCCGCGCGGCATCAGCCAGGTATTATTCCGCGCTTCATAAGCCGGAAATGTAAATACGGATTCCTAAATAGGAGACAGCATCATGAAGATTTTGAAGAGTGTCGCGGTCATTCTGGCTGCTTCGGCAGCGTTTGCAGCAACCTCCGGTACTGCTTTCGCTCAAGCGAAAGGCGTGGTTGGGATCTCGCTGCCGGACAAAACCGAATCCCGCTGGATTACCGACGGGAAAAGCATGGTCGACGCATTGAAGGCGAAAGGCTACTCAGCCGACCTGCAGTATGCAAACTACGACGTTCCGACCCAGGTCAACCAGGTCGAGAACATGCTCGCGAAGGGTGTCAAGGCGCTCGTCATTGCGCCTATCGACGGCAAGACCTTTTCGGACGCGCTGGCGCTTGCCCAGAAGAAGGGTATCAAGGTCATCTCATACGACCGCCTGATTAGCCAGACCAAGGACGTCGACTACTACGCCACTTTCGACAACTACGGCGTCGGCGTTCTGCAAGCGCAGAGCATCGTCAGCGCCTGGCAGAAGGCCGGCAGCAAGACCCCGTTCAACATCGAAGTGTTCGGCGGGTCCAGCGACGACAACAATGCCCGTATGGTCTACGCGGGCGGCATGTCGGTCCTGAAGCCATATATCGACAGCGGCAAGTTTGTGATTCGGAGCAAACAGATGGCCTTCGAAAAAGTTGCCACACGTAACTGGGATGGCGCGACCGCTCAGGCCCGGATGGACAATTTGCTGAGCGCATTTTATGGCAAGGACCACCTCGACGCGGTCTGGGCGCCGAATGACGCGCTGGCCATTGGCATTATCTCGTCGCTCAAAGGCGTGGGATACGGTTCGGGGCAACAGGCAATGCCCGTCATCACGGGACAGGACGCGGACGTTCAGAACGTCAAGAACATCGTTCGCGGTGAGCAGACGTCGACGGTGTTCAAGGACACGCGCAAGCTGGCCGGCGTCGCAGCGGACATGGTCGACAACGCATTGAGCGGCAAGCAGGTGCCCATCAACGACACGAAGAGCTACAACAACGGCGCGAAGGTTGTTCCGACCTACCTCGTGAAGCCGATCCTGGTCGATAAGGCTAACTACCAGTCGGAATTGGTCACCAGCGGCTACTACACGCAGGCCCAACTCAAGTAATGCATCGGAACGTCAGCGTGGCGGGATTCTCTAGCGGGACCCGCTTCACGCAGGCGCGCCGCCGAGCGTGACCAATCAGAGGAATTTGACCATGGATACCATTCTGGAGATGCGCGGAATTCAGAAGAGCTTTGGCGCTGTCAAAGCCCTGAATAACGTCAATCTGAGGGTCCGTCAGGGCGAGATTCACGCCATTTGTGGAGAAAATGGCGCCGGAAAATCGACCCTGATGAAAATCCTCAGTGGCGTCTA
Organism: Paraburkholderia steynii; assembly: GCF_900100565.1. Lineage (NCBI taxonomy): Bacteria > Pseudomonadati > Pseudomonadota > Betaproteobacteria > Burkholderiales > Burkholderiaceae > Paraburkholderia > Paraburkholderia steynii. The sequence continues at coordinate 79,898 of NZ_FNDI01000013.1, forward strand.
TCCACACGGCTCTTATTCTGGCGACGTCCTTTACGACGGTCAGGAACGGGCGTTCGCCGATATTTCCGATAGCGAGGCGGTCGGCATCATCATCATCCATCAAGAGCTCGCGCTCGTACCGATGCTCTCGATTACCGAGAACATCTTTCTCGGTAACGAGCAGTCGAAGCGCGGCATCATCGATTGGCAGGTATCGCGTGCGAAGGCCAAGGGACTGTTGGCGAAGGTAGGGCTCACGGACTCGCCGGACGCACCTGTCGGCACGCTCGGGATTGGCAAGCAGCAGCTCATCGAGATTGCGAAGGCATTGTCGAAAGAGGTTCGTTTGCTCATTCTCGACGAGCCTACGGCAAGCTTGAATGAGAAAGACAGCGACACGCTTCTCACTCTGCTGCTCGAGTTGAAAGCGCGTGGCGTCACGTCAATCATCATCTCGCACAAGCTCAACGAAATTTCGCGCGTCGCGGACGGTATCACAGTCATTCGCGACGGCTCGACGGTCGACGCACTCGATTGCAGTGTGGAGAGTGTGAGCGAAGACCGCATTATCAAGGCGATGGTCGGCCGGGAAATGTCCGACCGCTATCCGCCGCGCACACCGAATATCGGCGAGGTGATTGTCGAAGTCAAGGACTGGCGTGTCCAGCATCCCACGCAGCGAGACCGCGCGGTGATCAAAGGTGTGAACCTGACGGCGCGCAAGGGTGAAATCGTCGGTATCGCCGGGCTGATGGGTTCCGGGCGTACAGAACTTGCGATGAGCGTCTTTGGTGGCACCTACGGGCAAGACATCACGGGCCAGGTGCTGATGCATGGAAAGCAGGTCGATGTTTCCTCGGTACAAAAGGCCATCAAGGCGGGCATCGCTTACGTGACGGAGGACCGGAAAGGCAACGGTCTGCTTCTCGACGACAACATCAAGCGAAACATCACGCTGGCGAACCTGTCCGGCGTCTCCAGGATGGGTGTCGTCAACGAGCACGAGGAGACAACAGTTGCGACCGAATTTCTCAAGAAGCTTCGAATCCGCGCGCAAGGCGTCACCCACGTCGTTGGCAACCTCTCGGGCGGTAACCAGCAGAAAGTCGTGCTGAGCAAATGGCTGTTCTCCGAACCTGAGGTGCTCATCCTTGACGAGCCCACGCGAGGCATCGATGTAGGGGCGAAGTACGAGATCTACAACATCATCAATCAGGCGGTTGCGGCAGGTAAGTGTGTGGTCATGATTTCCTCAGAAATGCCCGAACTTCTCGGCATGTGTGACCGCGTCTATGTCATGAACGAAGGCCGGTTTGTCGGCGAATTCACCGCAGAAGAAGTCTCGCAGGAAAAGATCATGCGAGCGATCATGCGAAATGGAGGCATCGAAAATGCGTAAGGCACTCTCTCCGGTGGCCGTCGAAGGCGGCGAGGTCAAGAACAGCGAAGTCTTCGGAATGGTCAAGCGTCTGGGCAGCGAATATGGCCTGCTCCTGTCGCTCGTCATCATCATGGTGTTCTTCCAGATTGCGACCAATGGCGTGCTGATGCAGCCGCTCAACCTGACCAATCTGGTGCTTCAGAACAGCTACATCGTCATCATGGCGCTCGGGATGCTCATGGTGATTGTCTCGGGGCACATCGATCTTTCTGTCGGCTCGACGGCGGGTCTGGTGGGCGCCCTGGCAGCGGTGTTGATGGTCCAGTACGAGGTCAACTATGTTTGGGCGACCATCATCTGTATTGCAGCCGGCGCGCTGATCGGCGCTATGCAAGGTTACTGGATTGCATTCTGGCGGATGCCTTCGTTCATCGTGACGCTGGCCGGGATGCTGGTGTTCCGTGGCTTGACAAACCTCGTGCTGCAGGGCCAGTCCATTGGCCCGTTCCCGGAAGCATTCGGCGCGATGAGCTCGGGTTTCATCCCTGACCTCTTTCACGGACAGGCGCTTCATATCACGTCGATTCTCCTCGGTGTGTTTGTCGGTGCGCTTTTCTTTGTGATTGAGCTTCGGCATCGCGCTGGCGCGGCAAAGCATGGCGTCGAAAGCAGTTCTTTCTCAATGTTCGTGACGAAGAATGTCGTCCTTACGGCGCTGATTGTGTTCTTCTGCTACCTGCTCGCATCCTATCGTGGCTTGCCTACCGTGCTCGTCATCATGGGTGTGTTGATTGGCGTGTACACGTTCATCATGAATCGTACGACCATTGGCCGCCGCATCTACGCAGTTGGCGGCAATGCGAAGGCCGCGCGACTCTCAGGCGTCAGCGTGCCGGCAGTGAGCTTCCTGACTTTCGTGAACATGGGCGTGCTTGCCGCATTGGCAGGGCTGATCTTCGCCGCTCGTCTGAATAGCGGCACGCCGAAGGCTGGCACCGGGTTCGAACTCGATGTCATTGCAGCATGCTTCATTGGTGGAGCGTCTGCATCCGGTGGCGTCGGGAAGGTCGTCGGCGCGGTGGTGGGCGCGTTCATCATGGGCGTGATGAACAACGGAATGTCCATCATGGGCATCGGTGTGGATTATCAGCAGGTTATCAAAGGCATCGTTCTGCTCGCGGCAGTGTTCGTCGACGTGTACAACAAGAACAAGGCGTAACTGCTTTCTACGTTAGACCAGCTTTAGAGCCTGGCAGGGGCCGTATAAGCAACGTGCCTCTTGCTTGAACGCGTACTGGGTCATGAGATTGCATCTCGAGAATTTGACCTGTTCAACAGCAACATTAACGGAAGCAAATATGGTCAAGCATATCGTGATGTGGAATGTTCGCGGTGACACGCCCGAGCTAAAGAAGGAGTCAGCGATGCTCGTGAAGTCGGCTTTCGAGAGTCTGAGTGGGAAGATTCCCGGGCTTACCAGGCTCGAGGTGGGGCTGGACGTAAGTGCCGTCGACTATGCATGCGATGTCGTGCTGTACACGGAGTTCGAAACCCAGGAATCGCTCGACGCATACGCCTCGCACCCTGAGCATCTGCGGGTGAAGCAGGTCGTCGGTGACATTCGTATCGCTCGCCACCAGGTCGACTACGTTTAGGCGAACTGCACCGTATGACGACACAGGGAGCTAATCTCATGTATGAGTTCACCTATACCACGCAGGCGTCGAGAGTTGTGTTCGGCGCCGGAAGCATGAAGTTGATTCAACAGGAAGTCGAGACGTTGGGCGCACGGCGGGCGTTGGTTCTTTGTACCCCGGAACAGAAGGCTCAGGCGGAGGTAGTCTCGGCTCTTCTCGGTCCTTCCAGTGCGGGAGTCTTCGACGGCGCCCAGATGCATGTTCCCATCGAGAACGCCCGCCGCGCGCGAGAACATGCGAAGTCAGTTGACGCGGACTGTGCCGTTGCGATTGGCGGCGGATCGACGATTGGTCTCGGCAAGGCCATTGCGCTTGAATCGTCGTTACCGATCATCGCGATACCGACGACGTATGCCGGGTCGGAGATGACGCCCATCTACGGCATTACCGAAAATGGCCTGAAGAAAACGGGCCGCGATGCGAAGGTCATCCCGAAGACAGTCCTGTACGACCCGGAATTGACAATGGGGCTCCCGGTTCGTCTTTCGATAGTCAGCGGCCTCAACGCGATCGCCCATGCCGCCGAAGGGCTGTACGCCAAGGACGGAAATCCCGTCATGTCGCTGATGGCGGAAGAGGGCATTCGCTCTCTTGCCATCGGCCTGCGTGGAGTGAACAAGAACGGCAAGGACAAAGCGGCGCGCAGCGAATGTCTCTACGGTGCGTGGCTGTGCGGGATGGTGCTCGGCAATGTTGGCATGGCGCTTCATCACAAGCTGTGCCACACCTTGGGTGGAACATTTAACCTGCCTCATGCGGAGACGCACGCAATCGTGCTGCCTCATGCTCTAGCTTACAACAGTCCCGTTGCGGATGAGGCTATGGAGCGGATTGCCAGGGCATTGAACGTAGCGTCGGCGGCCGACGGCCTTTACCAACTCAACGAAGAGCTTGGGGTTCCGCGAGGCCTTCGCGAGATTGGGTTGAGGGAAACGGACCTCGATCATGCGTGCGAGGTGGCATTGTCAAACCCATACTGGAACCCGCGACCGATTGATGAGAAACCGCTCAGGGCACTGCTGCAGCGTGCCTGGGAAGGCGCACGCCCGTCCGCGTAATTTTTGGAAGGCGGGCGTCTGGCAGGCACACGGCAGCGTTAGTGACACGAATCGAATACGCGGGCAATGAATTTATGTCATACCATTGCGGACACGCTGGGGAACAGAAGCGTTTTCAAAGAATGCATCAGGCCGATGACGCGAGTCGATCTACCCCTATAGCACCAAATCTGGCGCCGCCATTACATAAACATGTCATGCAGCCTGCACTTCCGGGCGCCGATCCCGGCGGTATAATTTTTCTCCGGCACGGCCGCGTGAGCGTCGCATCCAGCGACATCATCGCGGGCCGGCTGTCCGAGGTCAGGGGAGGCGCCTCCTGACAACAGAGGGGTTCGATGGAATCCGCAGGTGAACTGGTGTATCTGGTTGACGACGACGAACGGGTGCGAGAGGCACTCGCTGCGTTGCTGCGTGCAAACGGAAGAACTGTCCACGCGTTCAACTCCGGCAGAGCATTTCTCGACACACCGCGTCAAAAAGCCGTTGCATGTCTGATCCTCGATATGAGAATGCCGGGCTTGAGTGGCCTGGACGTCCAGAAACTGGTCAGCGCGGACGCTCATATCCCCGTCATTTTCATCACGGGGAGAGGGGATGTGCCATCCACGGTGCTGGCCATGAAGGGCGGCGCGGTTGACTTCCTCACCAAGCCCATCGACGAAGACGCGTTGCTCAACGCGGTCGATGCGGCGCTCGCCAAAGCCCATGTGCTTCGCGCGGAGGCGGCTGATACAGCGGCGCTCCACGCGCTCTATCAATCGCTGACACCTCGTGAGCAGGAACTCTTGCCATTACTCGTTAGCGGCTTGCTCAACAAGCAGGCGGCGGCCGTCCTTGGTATCACCGAATACACCGTCCAGGTACATCGAGGCCACATCATGAGAAAAATGCGCGCAGATTCATTCGCCACGCTGGTCAGGCAGGCAAGCAAACTGCAGCTTGAAGCATCGCCGACACGATAGTCCAGAGCCTGGCGCCAGTGCCAGTTCCTTGTTGGACCCATGAGCCGGAAAAACAATGTGCGCGTCCGCGGTTCGAACCGTTGCCGTGATTGATGATGACCGTCGCGTCCTGGCGGCACTGGCCAACCTGCTGGCTTCTGGCGGGTATGGAACACGGGTCTATGAATCCGCAGTGGATTTCTTTTCCGAGGGTTACTCGGGCCTGTTATGTGTTGTCACCGACCTGGGAATGCGGCACATCGACGGCATTCAGGTGCTCGATAGAACGGTTCAGTCGGGCGCCACCACGCCCGTCATCGTTATCACAGGCAAGCCGACCGGGCATACGGAAGACTACTATTTGCAGAGAGGCGCATTGGGTTTCTTCCGGAAACCTGTCGATGGCGACGCGCTGCTAGACCTGCTGGATAGAATTTAAGTAAGCCTTGGGGAAACACAACTCGCCGCGCGATTTACACCATCCCTTACTAAGGCGACACTACATATTCATGTAATGCGCGGGGCTTCATTGCCGCGCTATTGTTGCGAACTCGACGCTTTGCCCGGGGGCTGCACGCCTTGAAACGACACGTTCCATTCGCCAAAGACTCACATGCAAAGCGTGCGCGCGGGACGGCGGCGATCGCCGCGGTTCTCGTCTCGGGGTGCGCGAATTCGCCATCCCTCAGCGTACTCGGCGCGTACTTTCCGGACTGGCTGTTCTGCCTCGTCGCGGGCGTGGTGCTCACGGTCGTCGTCCATCTGATCGTCAAACGCATGCGGGCCGAGCTTGTCTTGTGGCCCGCGGCGGTGGTGTATCCCACGCTTGTCACTTTCCTTTCACTCGCTGTCTGGTTGATGCTGTTCCAACATTGATCTTCAGGTAATGCAATGGCGACAACTGCCAACCGGACAAAGAAGCGCGCGTGGCCGGCCATCATCCTGGTCGTGCTGACGCTGCTATTGGTGGTCTTCGTGATCCGCCAGCTGGAACGCGCGCCGCGCACCGACGACGCCTATGTCTACGCGGATACCATCGACGTCGTACCTGAGGTGAACGGCCGTATCGTCGAGTTGCCCGTGCATGACAACCAGGCGGTGAAGCAGGGCGATCTGCTGTTTCGCATCGATCCGCGTCCGTATCAGGATGCGCTGACGCGGGGCAAGGCGTCGCTCGTTGCGCTCGACAGGCAGATCGAGTTGACCCAACGCACTGTCAATGCGCAGCAGTACAACGCGGAGTCGGTGCGCGCGGCTGTCGAGCGCGCGCGAGCCGCAGCCGCTCAGGCGTCCGATACGCTACACCGCATGGAGCCGCTGTTGTCACACGGTTATGTGTCGGCGGAGGACGTCGACCGTGCGCGCACCGCGCAACGCGCCACGCAGGCCGAACTCAGCGCCGCGCAACTGCAGGCGCAGCAGGCGGCAGCGGCGGTGAGCGGCGTCGATGCGCTGGTCGCGCAACGCGCCGTTGTCACGGCGGAGATCTCGCTTGCGGAATTGAACCTCGAGTATGCGACGGTGCGAGCGCCTTTCGACGGACGCATTGTGTCGTTGAAGACGGCAACGGGCCAGTTTGCAACGGCGCTCAAACCTGTGTTCACGTTGATCGATACGCGCCACTGGTACGTGGTCGCGAACTTTCGTGAGACGGAACTCAAGGGCATCAGGACGGGGACGCCCGCGACGGTCTATCTGATGAGCGATACGGGCCAGCGCTTTCGGGGCACCGTCGATTCGATCAGTTACGGCATCGCGTCCGACGAAGCCGGTCTCGCCTTGCCCGGCGGATTGCCGCGCATTCAACGCACGCTTAACTGGGTCCATGTGTCGCAGCGGTTTCCGGTCAAGATCCGCGTGGACGATCCGAACCCCGAGCTGTTCCGCGTCGGCACGTCGGCGGTGGCGGTGCTGCACCCGGGCAACGACGGCGCAAGCCATTGAGGAGCGCCCATGGCCGCCGCCGACTACTTGCCCGCTATGCCCATCAAGCTGCGCAATGCAGGCGATTTCCTGACCCGCGAGCTTGCGCCTTTTCCTGGTCGGCTCAACGTGATGTTGCGTTGCATGCTGACCAGCGCAATCGTGATCGTCGCATCGATGGCGCTCGAAGTGCCGGAGCTTCCGCTGTCGCTGCTGGTGGTGTTTTACGTCACGCAGGCGAACGTGGTGGTGACGCGGTTGGTCGGCATCATGTTCATGGTCGGATCGACGCTCGCCATTGGCCTGTCGATCCTGCTGCTGAAATTCACATTCGATTATCCGTTGCTGCGCATCGTCGTCGCGAGTGTGGTGTTTTTCGGCAGCGTGTATCTGCTGCGCGTTCTGAAGATCGGCGTGGTGTTTTTCATCGTCGCGATTGTCGTGATCTATGTGCAGAGTTTCGTCGATCAGACCGATCAGGCCGACCTGCTGATTCGCGCCGTGTTGTGGGTATGGGTCGCCGTCAACTATCCGATCGCGCTGGCGCTCGTGGTCAATACGCTGCTGTTGCCCGCCGAACCGCAGTTGCAGCTCAAGGCGGAAATCCATCGGCAGCTTGCGGCGCTGGACATACGTCTGACGCAACTGATCGACAACACGCCGAACGTCACGCCGATCACGCTAGCGGCCGTCCAGCAAGGCGCGCTGACGTTGCAAAAGCTGTTGCGGTTCACGACGATGCGAGACGCGCATTTTCGCGAGCATCAGGCGGCGCAGCTTGCATGCATCGCGACCGTGTCGCGTCTCTATCGCGGCGCGAGCGAGTTGCCCGATACGTGGCCGGCGCCGTCGCCGGCGCGGCGTGCGATGTTGTCCGAGTTGCGGGCGAACGTCCGGGCACTCGACGAAGCGGTGATGTCGGGTGAACCGTATCGTCACGTGAGCACCGCGACACCAGAAGAGCACAATGCAGCCGATACGATTCCCGCCGCAGGCGAGTTGCAGCGCGCGCTGCATGCGTACGCGGATCTCGCCGCGCGAGGTGCGGAGACGGGCAAACCGGCCGCCGCCGAACCGATGGTGGCGCCCGATGCATGGACCAATCCCGCGTACCTGCGCTTTTCGTTGAAGACGCTGCTCGCCGTGCTGGCCTGCTACGTGTTCTACAACGCGGTCGACTGGCAAGGCATACACACGATCATGCTGACCTGCGTGATCGTCGCGCTGCCGAGCCTCGGCGCATCGACGCAGCGTGCGCTGCTGCGCCTGACGGGGGCCGCCATTGGCAGTGCGCTGGCGCTTTTCATGGTGGTGTTCGTCATTCCCCATCTCGACGATATCGCCGGCCTGCTGTTGATCACGCTGCCCGTCGCCGCGCTCGGGGCGTGGATATCGGCGGGCTCGGAGCGGATCGGCTACGCGGGCATCCAGGTGATATTCACGTTCTCGCTCGCCGTTCTCGGGCAGTTCGGCCCAACCACCAATCTGACTGAGATCCGCGACCGGATGGTGGGCATTCTGCTGGGCGTCGGTGTGGCGACCTTCGTGCAGATGTCGTTCTGGCGGGAAGGCGAGGGCGACGCGTTGCGGCAGAGACTCGCTACCATGTTGCGCGCGATCGCCGCACAACTGCGCATGCCCAGCGACGATGCAGGGGACGAGTTGCCGTACGCGCAGCGCCAGTTGCAGGCATGGGCGGTATTGGCCGATTGCGAGGCGACGCTCGCGCGTGTTGCACTCGAACCCGGCTGGCAGGAAGCCGAGCATGCGCAATGGACATTGCGCGCGCAAACCGTGCTCGCGCAGGGACGCGAGATCATGCTGGCAGGCGATGCGCTGCGCAGTACGCTGGTCGCGCAAGCGGGAGCGTCGAACTCGCAAACGGTCGATACCGTGCGCTCGACGCAAGAACAGGCGCGCGTCGAACTCAACCGGTACGCGGACGAGCTTGCGGCCAGCCCGCCCGACGCCCGCGCGCCGCGACGCAGCGAGATCGCTGCACAAGAAGCTGTCGAAGCGGCGGATAGACCGCTCATCGCCGCAGCGGACGAACTGTCGCGGCAAGTCGCGGGGTTGCCGGACTGGCGTGCCGAGGTACAGGACGGGGCGTCCGTTGCGGCGCCCTCATCACAGCCCATATGAACATGAATCAGCGATCGGTTTTGCGTGATGGGCGGTGGCGTCGACGCGTGTTATGCGTGGCGTGGCTATCGTCCGCGCTGTCGGGATGCGCGCTGATCCATCACGACACCACGCCTTATACGGAGATTGCCCCTGAACAGATCAATCTCGCGGACGACATCCATCTCGCGCGCGATGGCTGGCCCGCCGCGCGCTGGTGGACACGGTATGGCGATGAGCAACTCGACGCGCTGATCGATCAGGCGCTCGCCAACGCCCCGACGATGGTGATTGCGCGCACGCGCGTCGCGCAGGCCAGGTCGGATGTCGAGCTGGTCAGCGCAGGAACGGGCTTGCAGGTGGTCGCGCTGGCGTTGCTGGATCGCGAGCATGTTTCCGCAAACGGCTTTCTTGGCCCGTTCGCACAGAATGAACCGGCTTTGGGGCTGACGGGGCCGTGGTACACCGAGGGCGTTGTCGGATTGGGCGCGAGCCTGAATGTCGATCTCTGGGGCAAGCAGCGCGCACAGGTCGCCGCATCGCTCGGCGTGAACAACGCGCGGCTCGCCGAGACGTCTGCCGTCGAACTCGAAATCTCGGCGGATGTGGCGCAGCTTTACTACGGCATTCAAACGACTTATCAGCTCATCGATCTGCTAAACGAACTGCACGAAACAGCAGAGTTCGCAGTGCAGGCACACGAGGCGCGCGCCGCGCGCGGCCTCGAAGCACGCACCTTGCTCGAAGAAGCGCGAGCGCAGCAACTGGCCGTCGAACGGCAGATCGTGTCGGCGCAAACGCAGATCAAGCAGTTTCGCGAATCGATGCGGGCGCTGGTCGGCGCGGGCCCCGATGGCCTGCCCGCCATCGAGCCCGTCGCGCTGCCGCGCTCGCAGGCCGCGTTGCCGCCGGCGCTTTCGTATGAACTGCTGGCCCGGCGCCCCGATCTGCAGGCGATGCGCTGGTATGTCGAATCGTCGTTCGACCGGATCGATGCGGCCAAGGCGGCGTTCTATCCGAGCTTCGACATCAAGGCGTTCTTTGGCGTCAATGCCTTGCATCTCGCCGACCTTTTCACGCATGCGAGCCAGCAGATCAATCTGATTCCGGGCCTGTATCTGCCGATCTTCGACGGTGGCCGGCTCAACGCGAACCTTGGCGGCGCACGCGAGGGGAGCAACCTGTTGATCGAGCAGTACAACCAGGCCGTGCTCAACGCGGTGCGCGATGTCGCACAGACGGGTAGCCGCCTGCAGGCGCTCGACGCCCAGACGGAGCTGCAGAAGCAGCGGATCGAATCGATTGCGTTCACGAGGGACAGCGTCGAAGCGCACTATCAACGCGGACTGACGAGCCGGCTCGCGGCGCTTCAGGCACGCCAGCCGGTGATCGCCGAACAGGTTGCGCTGCTGGAGCTACGGGGGCAGATGCTCAGTCAGGAGATCGCATTGACCAAGGCACTCGGCGGCGGCTATCGCGCTGCAGCACCCGTCGAACTGAAGCCGCGTTGACCCGCGCCGCGCGCCGATGCACTTCAAAACACAAAACGGCTATCTTGCAGACCGCATCAACTGGGCATGCACGACAAGCATTGGAATCAGATAAGCCGGTTGTGCCGGTCGCAACAGACGGTAGCCGCGCCCAGGCACAGATACGAGCAACCTGCGATGTTCGCCCATCATTTTGCGGATCATGCAGATGTGGACACGAAGGTTGTTTTCAGCGACCACCGTGTGCGGCCAGACCTGGTCTGTGAGCTTTTCCTTTGTCACCAGCGCGCCATTGGCTTCGATAAGCACGAGCAAGACATCCATCGCTCTGCAACCAAGTTCGACAGGAAGACCGTCGACGAACACTTCTCTACGGTCCGGGAACACAGTCAGGTTTTCGATGCGAATCATGGTGTTGCATATCCGATTGGTTGAGACTTGCGCGGCCCGTTGACGGCAAGTACGTGCCCAGGAGATCAGGTTGATGCGTACACGCGCGGTCCTCGGTTGTCCCAGTATCGCTTCCAGACTCGCAAAGGGTTCACCCTGCTCCAAGCGTAAGGCTAGAGATGATAGGCGGCAGTCCGAAGGACGGCTATTACATGAATCTGGAATCAGCCGGGCATGGCGAGAAAAGGAACAGAAGCGGATCGTGTAGGGTTTAGCGTGGCCGCAGGCCAGCTCGTTGAGCCGCTACCTGAATGCCGTAGACAGTGGAGCCCGTTGTCACTCCCGTCATCAACACGCCGAGCAAACCCAGTAAAACCGCGATGATCCGGCCAAGCGTGGTGGTTGGTACGACGTCGCCGTAGCCGATGGTCAGCGCAGTGACCGCGCAAAAATACAGTGTCTCGCCCAGCGACGAGTGGACGCGCGTAGCCATATTGACGGCCCCGCCACCGTAGTACATTGCAATCGACAAAACGAAGAAAAGCACGACCATGATGGCCAGAATACTGCGCAGGTGCCAGAGAACCTTTGCGACTTCGACAACTGCATCGTGCGGCGAGAGGCGGACGTGAAGATCGTCCTTGATGTCAGTGTTCATGTTTCTTGAAACTATCAGGTTAACTTGAACGCTCTTCGAGAGCGCGCCGTAAACAGCAAGGCTCTTCGCGCGAAATAGATTGGAGTTCGTGAAAGAGCAGATGCTGGAAAGCCATCATCCACTATTTAACCGGTGGCAGCGAAACAATAAAGATTGCGCCGTAGTCGGGGTTGTTGCCGACTGAAATTTCGCTCGCTGTGAAGCTTCGCAAGGCCATCACGCGATCTCCTGCTGGCGCACATCACTGTCAACAACTGTGTCAACTCGCAGCGCCTGGGATCGATGTTAGTTCGCAGGAAGTTGGCGTTCCATTACATGAAACTGGAGTCGCGTCGAATCTTCGGACGAGACTTGGCGCTGGCGTAGAACCGACAGTGGTCGATCAGATCTGGCGGCAGACGCGGCGGGACGACTTTCGTCGAGAGGAAAACGCGCGGCGCGTTCGCGGGCGCTTCAACAGTCACACGCATTTTGCAATCACACGCATGGTTATCGGGGCACGCTTGCCGCCATCCCCCGTCGAATGCGCGCGTCTCCCCAATAAGGGGGATGGCGGGCCGCGTTGCGCCGCGAGACCATGGATCTACCGGATGCAGGTCGACGCGCTCCCCGCGCGGGCAGTGCGCCTTTCGATCCCCGCCGGGCGGCTGACGGAGGCTTCGCCGGAAACGGCGCGTTTCGCGCCACGTGATACGCCGCATTGAATCGCATCGCAGGGTATCAGGCGGGAGCCGTTCGGTGCGCAGCCGTAGACGCCGCTGCGCCGGCGCTGCTTGTTAGTCGACATCGTGCGCCCGTTACCGATAGATAAATTGCCGTGCTAGCCAAAGTACCCAAAATCAGCAACCCCTTGCGAGAAAAGACCGCCTCCCTCGCTGCCGATCTGACCGATGTCGTCGAGCGCACGCTCGCGACACTGACGCCGCTCGACGGATACCGCTTGTTGCCGCCGGCCGCCAAAGAGGATGTTCACGAATCCGTCGCGCTGTCGGCCAAAGTATGGTTCGAGACGCTGTTGTCGGGCGAACCTCCGTCCGCGCAGCACATGAACGTGTTTCGGGAAATCAGCCAGAAACGTGAGCCTCAACGCGTACCGCTGCAAAGCCTGCTTCAGGCGCTGCGCCTCGGCTTGCGGGAAATCTGGAGCACCTACGTCGCGCTGGGAGAACTGGACGAGCATATTGGCAAAGAGCTTCTGGTCGACGTCTCGCTGTATCTCTTCGATTACTTCGATCTCGTCGCGCAGATCATCGTCCACGCTTATCTGGCCGAGCAATATCGTCAACCGGGTTGGACGGAACTGGCCGTCGCGATCGAGGAGGGCGCGCGCCAATCCGAAAACGTGCGGCACCACCTCGTCGCGCTGCTCGGGAAGTTGTCGGACGAGCCGCATCTGTTGTCGAGGCTGGACCCCGGTCACGCGCAAGATCAACGCAGCGCTGAACCGGCCGGTGCGCAAGTGATGAAGTTCTTTGGTATCGATGTCGATATCGACGACAGCGCAGACGTCGCGAAGGCGTTGCGCGACGCGCAGGAGAAGCTTTCACAGGCGTCACGGCTCGCGGCTGTCGCCGAACTGTCCGCCTCCATTGCTCACGAACTCAACCAGCCCCTTCAGGCCGTCGTCGCGCATGGGCAAGCATGCTTGCGGTGGCTCGCTGCCACACCGCCCAGGATCGAGGAAGCCAGACTTTCGGCCGAGCACGTTGTTCGCGACGCGAATGCCGCCGCCGATGTGGTAAGCCGCATCCGCGCGCTCTTCAGGCATGCAGCACCGCAAAAGGCGGATCTCGACATCAACAAGCTGATCCTTCAGGTATGCACGCTGATGGCCGACGATATCCAGCGCAACGCGATTTCGCTGGAGACGATACTGTACGAAGACGTGCCGAAGATCAGAGCCGACGCGGTTCAGATTCAGCAGGTGCTCGTGAACCTCGTGCGCAACGCAATCGAAGCGTTAGCGGCAACGGAGGAACGGCCGAAGCTGCTGGTGGTCCGCTCGCGTCGCGATGCGGAGAGTGTCGTGATCGACGTGGAAGATCGCGGCGCGGGACAGGTGGACTTCGAGAGGATCTTCGAGCCGTTCTTCACTACCAAGAAGACAGGGATGGGCATGGGCCTGGCGATCTGCCGGTCTATTGTCGAAGCACACGCTGGCCGGATCTGGGCTGTGCGCAATGTGTCCCGCGGCGTGACGTTCAGCTTCACCCTCCCGATCGAGCGTTCGAACGCAACAGCGCGTTGACAGTGGCTGCTGGTATCGCGTGACTTCGCATCGGACGAGCAAGGTGAACCGCATGGCCGCGTCCTTTGCGGCTTCGACGCGTGCGCGTCCTATGCGATCGTCCAGGCAGACTTCGAAGAAACGCGGGACACTGTGGGTCGTTTGACTGCGAGCCTGGACAATCTGCCGGGCAGAGAGACTGATCCCCCACGCGATTTGTTCCGATGAATCTCCCTTCGCTGCGCGACTGGATTTTTTCACTAAAGACCTTTCTTGCAGGGATGCTCGCGCTTTACATCGCGTTCTGGTTCGACCTTCCGAGGCCGTACTGGGCGCTGGCATCCGTCTATATCGTGTCGAACCCGTTCGTCGGCGCCACAAGGTCGAAGGCGCTGTATCGCGTGATCGGCACCGTGCTTGGCGCGCTCGCTTCCGTCGCCCTCGTGCCGCCTTTCGCCGAGACGCCTTATCTGTTGAGCGCAGTGATAGCGTTGTGGACGGGCGTGTTCGTCTACATTTCGATCTCGACGCGTGCGGCACGCAGCTACGTGTTCCTGCTCGCCAGCTATTCGCTGTCTGTCATCGCGCTACCGGCGCTATCGAACCCGCTGAGCATCTTCGACGTGGCCGTGGCGCGAACTGAAGAAATCACGCTTGGCATCGTCTGCGCGAGCATCGTCGGCAGCGTATTTTTTCCGAGCCGGCTCGCGCCGACGCTGATCGAGCGAACCGATTCATGGTTCCGCGACGCGACGCTTTACGCGAAAGAGTCGCTGGCGGGCCGGGCCGTGGGCGCGCTCGTTTCGGGAAGCCGCCAGAAGATGGCGACGAGCGTGCGCGGCTTCGAATTCCTGTTGAGCCAGTTGGCCTACGATCACGTCAGCCCGGCGATTCTCGCTCGCAGCGAGGAACTGCAAGGCCGGATGCAACTGATACTGCCTATCACCTCGGCACTTGCAGATATCCTCGCGGCCGCACAGAAATCGGAGCCCGGCGTTCCCGTTAGCCTGAACGAACTGCTGCGCGATACCTGCCGCTGGATGGACGCGTCGCTAGGCGAAGACCCCGAGCACGGGGCGTCGCTGTTGCGGATGCGTATCGCGCAACTGGACCCGGCCCGCAACGAGTTGACGACCTGGCAGGCGGCATTGTTATCCAGCGCGCTGTCGCGCTTGCGGCAAGTGGTGGATCTGTGGGCCGATTGCCGGAGCTTGCGCGACATGATCGTGTACGAAAAAGCGAGCTGGCGACCGCGCTTTCGTCATTGGCGGGTCGGCACGCGTCACGCGTTTCTCGACCGGGGTCTTGCTTTGTTCTCTGCCAGTTCGGCCGCGCTGGTCATCTTCGTTTCGTCGAGCATCTGGATTGCTTCGGGCTGGCAGGACGGTGCGGCGGCCGTGTCGTTGGGCGCTATCGGTGTCTGCTTTTTCGCCGCGCTCGACGAACCCGTGCCCATGATGATTACTTTTCTGAAGTGCGCGACGATGGGCGTCGTCATTTCAGCGTTCTATCTGTTTGTCGTGTTGCCGAGTGGTCAGGACTTCGGCGTGCTGGTCATCTTCTTCTCATTCCTGTTTGTGCCGCTGGGCTTGTTGATGCCACGTCCAAAATGGGCGTTGATATCGACGCTCGTAGCGTTGACGACGGCCACTTTTCTTGGCATCGACAGCGCCTATGACGCCAACATCCTGAGCTTCCTGAATGCCAACCTCGCGGGGCTGGCCGGTGTGATGTTCGCTTCGGTGATGACGGGCGTGATCCGCCCGTTCGGAACGGATGCGGCGACGGCACGGCTCACCCGGTCCAGCTGGCGGGACGTCGTTCTCAGCGCGTCCACGTTATCGATCGATCAGCAGCGCGATCTGAACGCCCGCATGCTCGACCGGCTCGTGCAGCTCATTCCGCGCGTGGCGCCGAGCGAGGACGACAAGCACCCGTCGACGGAAAGCCTGCGCGACATGCGCGTTGCGCTCAACACACTCGACCTGCGCAGACTCTCGGGCAAGTTCTCCGGAGAATTGCCGGTCGTGTTGAATCGCGTGCTCGACGATGTGCGGTCGTACTATGAACGATGCGTCGAATCGGGCGATCGGCAAGGCGTACCGTCGGCGCTTGCGGTCGACGTCGATGCCACCATCGGGCGGATTCTGGCGGACTTCGCGGCCGATCCCGGTGCGCCTGGCTACAAGCTGCGCAAAGGTGCGCTGCACGCGCTCGTCGGGCTCAGGCTGTCGCTGTTTCCAGCGACGAAACCTGGCGACGCGTCCTGACCCGAGTGCCCGATAGCGGCAACGGATTGCGATCAACCCGCCGCAAACAGGTCGTTGAACTCGTTGACCCACGCGTGCTCGCCGGGTCCCGGATTGGCGCGCATCGACACGGCGGGACCCACGAGGATTTCGTTCGCATCGGTGCCCAGTTGCCCGATTGCGCCTTCGATGAACGTATCGAGCGGCATCGCGCGTTCTTCTTCGGTGCTGTTCAGCAACTCTGTGCGAACCCACGGCGGCGCGATTTCAATGAACGAGACCTTGCTGTCCCGAAGCAGATAGCGCTGCGACAACGTGTACGAATGCAAGGCGGCCTTGGTCGCGCTGTACACCGCAGCGATAGCAAGCGGCACGAAGCCCAATACCGAGGTCACGTTCGCGACGACCGCGTCGTCGCGCGTCTTCAGATGCTCGATCAGTGCGGATGTCATGCGGATCGGCCCAAGCAGATTCGTATCGACGGTCGTGCGCATCAGGTCGTCGTCGACGGGGCCTTGCGCGCCATCGGGATACATGACGCCGGCGTTGTTGATCAGCACGTTGAGGTCGGGATACTCGGAAATCAGCCTGGCGGCAACGGCCTGAACGTCAGCGGGATTGTTGATGTCGAGCGACACCGCGCGCATGCCGGGATTCGCATCGATGGTTGCCTGCAGACGCTCGGCGCGCCTGCCTGAAATGATGACCTGGTTGCCGCGCTT
Organism: Paraburkholderia steynii; assembly: GCF_900100565.1. Classification (NCBI taxonomy): domain Bacteria; kingdom Pseudomonadati; phylum Pseudomonadota; class Betaproteobacteria; order Burkholderiales; family Burkholderiaceae; genus Paraburkholderia; species Paraburkholderia steynii. Next base: position 96,737 of record NZ_FNDI01000013.1, read on the forward strand.
GTGCAGCGCCTCGGCAAGTCCGCGGCCAATGCCCGAGCCGCCGCCCGTGATGAAGATGGTGTTGCCTGTGAGTTTCATGTTCGACTCGCTGTGAAATGAAGGTTGCTGTTAGCGCGGAAAGCTGTTGCCGAACATCGGCAGTCCGCTCTTGGATTCGGATTGGCTTGCTTCGTCCTGCAACACGTCCCAGTGCTCGCCCAGCACGCCGTTTTCTATGCGCAGGATGTCGGCAGCAATCCATGCGACGGGGCGCCCGTTACCGGAAAAGCGGCCATGAACGATCACGTAGTCGCCGTCCGCGACGATCACGCCGGGTTCGTATCGCAACGTCGGCGGCAGTGTCCGGATCAGGTTGAACAGACCATCGCGGCCCGGCTCGATATGCGCGCTGTGCTGGATGTAATCCGGCGACCAGAACCGTTCGGCGGCCGCATAGTCGCGCTGGTTGAAAAGCGTGTCGAATGCTTCGAGCACGAGGGCCTTGTTGGCTGCTTCGGTGGTGTGGGTCATGAATATTTCCTGTCCGGTTTGAAGGATTCACCGAAAACACAATGGTGATTGACATTGAGTTTGGGTGATTTGCCTACCGAAGTCAATGGTGGTCACCATTGTATTTTTCGAAGGGCGTTATAATTGGGTCGACAACGGCGTGGAGCATCGAACGATGGGAGTCTCAAAACAGAAGGCGGTGGAGAACCGCAAGGCCATCATTGCGGCCTCGGAGAAACTGTTCCGTGAGCATGGGATCGACGGCGTGGGCCTGAGCGCGCTGATGAAGGCCGCGGGTTTTACGCAGGGCGGGTTCTACAACCACTTCGAATCGAAAGAGGCGCTCGCGGCCGAAGTCGTGGCGAGCGCGATGGACAAGGCCAACCGCGACCTGAAAGAAGCGATCGCAGCGCCCATTACGCGTGGCGGCAACCGGTTGAAGCGGCAGGTGGATTTCTACCTGTCCGGCACGCATTGCGGCGATATTGAACAGGGCTGCGCGGTCGCCGGGCTGACTGCCGACGTTCGGCGGCTCGGCACTGAGGCGCAATCGAATTTTGCAAACGGCCTCGAAACGATGATCGAAACGTTGACGGCGCTCGTCGCCGAACAGCGCGACGAAAGCGTGGACGCGGACGAAGCACGCCGGGAGGCGATTGCGTTCTACAGCGAGATGGTGGGCGCGCTTATTCTGTCGCGGGCGGTCGGCGGGGCGGACCCCCGGCTCGGCGAGGAAATACTGAAGGCGAGCCGGCAGACCTTGCTCAGGAACTTTGCGCTGGAAGGCAGCCAGGGCAAGCGCTGACGCATGCGGTGCAGGCGCGGTAATAGTGCTGAAAGGCCTTCCGGCGTACTATCGCTGCATGCGACACGTCCAGGCGGGAGCCGCGATGAACGAGAGTTCGGTGAGAAGATTCCGTCAGGACGAATGGAGCGAACGGCTTCTGCTCGCGATGAAGACGAGTCTGTCGGTGGCCCACGAACTCGGGTTGTCACCTGACGCCGTCCTCGACTGTGCCGCCAGGCATCTGCAGTTCGATGATTTCATGTCTTTCGCCTCCGCGATTCAGGGCGCCTCCCGGTTGCACAATTGCTGTGGGCGGCGCGACAACATCCCCGCAACCGAGGTCGCCTACATCAAGCGTCTCGCGTCGCGGGTCGGGAGCGACAGGAACGTGCTCGCGGGCACGCCGACGATGTACCCATCCGATCTCCAGACCCATGTCGAAGCGCCCGCCCAGGCATACGATAAGGTCGCTGCCGCCGTTCAGGCGTTGAAGGATGATGTGCAGCGCGCTTTTTCGCAGCGTGACGCGTTGACGGGCGCGGACATGGAAGACGCATCGGAATTTGCAAGGGCGCTCGCGGCGCTCATGCCCGTCGACGACAATGAGAAGGCATACGAGCGCGCGTTGTCGACCGTGTTGCATGTGCGATTCGCGGTGCAGTACCAGCCCGTCCATCGCAACGTGGATGACGCGGCGCGTCATCAAGGCACGGGCGGACAAGGAGAGCCTGCAAGCTTGTCACCTCCGCCTGGCGGATGGATGCAGCGCGTCAAGGATGTCGTTCACTATCCGGGCAGGCTGTACAAATAGGCAACCAGGCGTCCGCTGAAGCCGCACAGTCAAGCAGTCCGACAGGCCGCGCCAAACCGGTCGCTCCCGCACGTATAGCGAGATTTCTCCATGGACTACGTTGAAAGCCTGCGTGTTTTCCGGTCAGTGGTCGAATTGAAAAGCTTCGCGCGGGCAGCCGACATGCATGGCATGGCCCGGCCGGCGGTGTCGCGGGCCGTCTCGGCGCTGGAGGAGCGCGTAGGGTGCCGGCTGCTGCACCGGACAACGCGCCAGGTATCGCTCACCGAGGCAGCCGAGCGATTCTACGAAGGCTGCGTGCGCATTCTAGATGATCTGGACGCACTTGAAGCGGACGTCGGCAATCAGACAAAAGAGGCGGGCGGCGTGCTGCGCCTCGTCGCCCACACCACTGCGACGATGGAGCGCCTCGTTCCGCTGATTGCCGAATTCAAACGCGCACATCCGAAAGTCACGTTGGACCTCACGCTAACCGAACGCCCCGTCGACCTCGTGGCCGACGGCTACGATCTCGGCATCGTCGTGCCTTATATGTTGACGAGCGAGACGGCCGTGGTGCGGTTGCTCGAGCGCATTCCCTTCATCATCGTCGCGACACCGCAGTATCTGCAGCGGGCGTCCACGCCGAAGCACCCGTCGGAACTGGCCAATCATCTCTTCGTGGCCATGTCGCCGTCGCTTCGGCGACCGAGCGTCGGCTTTCGGATCGAAAACGAGGAACTGACGATTCCCCTTCGTTTCGACGTGTCATCGAACAGTCCCGCGTTCAACCGGGAAATGGTGCTGCAGGGTTTCGGCATTGGAATCGTGCCCGTCTCGCTCATCGAGAACGAACTGGCGTCCGGCACGCTCGTTCGTCTGCTCGCCGATTTTGAGCTCACCGACATTGGCATCGAGATCCGCCTGGCTTACAGCAACCGGACACTGCTGCCCGCCAAGGTGCGCGCGTTCATCGATCACGCGACGGATTTTTTCGAGCGTACGGCGCCGCGCTGACGGAACTCGATTGATGCATCTGGAAACAACAGTTTGATGGCGTGCCAGGCATCGATTCCCACGCGTCGTTTGGCTATTCTGTGCGCATGCACTTTCAAGTGCTCTTTCTTGAAGTCGAGCGTTATCAGAACAGGTGCCAGATGCACGTATTTATGTCTTACGTATTGATCGCAATCGGTGTGGGCGTTTATTTCACACCTTCGATGATCGCCAGTCGCAGGCTGAAGCAGGAAGCGGCCCGCGTTCTGCTCCTCAATCTTGTACTTGGATGGACCATAGCCGGATGGATCGGCGCACTCAGCTGGGCAACGAAATCATTCGGCACCGATTCACGCAGCGCTGAAAACGCCGCACGGTTGAAACGCCGCTCGCTTGAGGCGGAGCGCGACTGAAGAAAGCCTGTCAGCGAGCCGGAAGATGTATTTTTAATGTTAAGGATGCCGAATATAAATAGAACACGGTATCAAATAATGTCCCGTAGAAATGAACCCGATCTCATCCGAAACTGATGACTGCTTTGCCGTACGGCAGGCAGCGCGGCATATCTCGAAGCTGTACGAACGCCATCTTTGCAAGGTCGGCATTACGCCGACGCAGTTCAGCATCCTGAGCATGCTGAATCGCCATCCGAAATCAACGATGGTTCAACTGGCGGACGCGCTCGTGACCGACCGGACGACGCTGGTACGCATCCTCAAGCCGCTGCTGCGCGATGGCCTCGTGATGGCGCCCGCCGAGGAGCGCGTCAAGCGACGTTTGCGCCTCACGCTCACCGAAAAGGGCCATGAAAGATTCGAACAGGCGACCGTTCATTGGCGTGCTGCTCAGGCGAATTTCGAAGTCGTGTTTGGCCAGCAGCAGGCCGTGCATCTGAGGAACGAACTGTTCCGCGTCACGCGCGACGTGCCCAACGGCTGATAACGACACGGCAACAAACTGATGCATTCCCGAGCATTGATGAGCGCCTCAACGAACCCTAGCATGTGCATATACACTTTTTAACGGATGCCAAAGCATGATCACGCAATCGAACATGAGGACATTGGAAAGCAGATCGAATGGAGGACGAAGCGGGTTGTTCGCCGGCAAACCGGCTGCGTTGCTCGCTGCGGCAGTCGCGGCATTCAGCCTGGCGGGATGCGTCAACTACGCCGGCATCAAGAGCGACAAGAAGATCGAGTCTCCTTCGACCTATGAAACGAAGCAGAGCTTGCCGGACCAGGGCGGTCAATGGCCCGCACTCGATTGGGCGCAGCAGTTCGGCGATCCACAACTGCCGAAACTGATCGACGAATCGCTGAAGGACAACCCGACCATCGATCAGGCGCGCGCCCGCATCGAGAAAGCGACGTCCTATGTCGGCAGCGCGAAATCCTTGCTCTATCCCAACGTAAGCGGTAGTTACTCGTGGACCCGCGAACACTTCTCGGCCAACGCGATCGTGCCGCCACCTTATGCGGGCTCGACGCAGAGTGAAAACAATCTGCTGGTCAGCGCGTCGTGGGACCTCGACCTGTGGGGCAAGAATCGCGAGCGGCTTCGTCAGGCGGTCTCTCAGGAAAAGGTGGCTCAGGCGGAAGCCGAAGAGGTTCGCGTGACGCTTGCCGCGTCGGTCGCAAGCACCTACAACCGCCTCGCGCTCCTATACGCATTGCGCGATGTCGAGAGCCGCGAAGTGCGCAATCGCGAAGACATCGGGCGGATCACGGATGGACGCGTCGGCGCGGGCCTCGACACGAACGTCGAAAAACAGACTGCATACGGCGAGACGGCAACCAGCCGTTCGAGCGTCAGCGATCTCGACGGGCAGATCACAACGGTGCGTTACCAGTTGGGTGCGTTGCTGGGGCAGGGGCCGGACCGTGGACTAAAGATCGCCAATCCTTCATTCGGCGCGAGCCGTGTGGTCGCGTTGCCGGACGACCTTCCGGCCGACCTCATCTCGCGACGGCCCGACATCGTGGCTGCTTACTGGCAGGTCGCTGCGGCCATGCACGACGTGAAGGAGGCGAAGGCCGAGTTCTACCCGGACGTCAACCTTTCGCTGTCGGCGGGTCTCGACGCATTTGGGTGGGGACGTTTCCTCACGGCATCGAGTCGTCAGATGCAGGCGGGACCGGCAATCCATTTGCCGATTTTCGATGCCGGGGCGCTGCGATCGCAACTGAAGGAGCGCTATGCGGACTTCGACTACGACGTGGCGAACTACAACCACACGTTGATCAACGCGCTGTCGGATGTTGCCACGCAGGTTTCGCAGATCCAGTCGACCGATCGGCAACTGGTCGACTCGCAGCAGGCGCTGGACGCACAGACCAAGGCGTATCAACTGGCACTGGTTCGCTACCGATCCGGACTGAGCCAGCAACTGCAGGTGTTGAACGCGGACGACAACCGTCTCGCAGCCGAAAAGTCCGTCATCAACCTGCAGATGGCGCGCCGCGAACAGCAAATCGGCCTGATCAAGGCGATGGGCGGCGGCTTCGACGCAACGCAAGCCGGCCTCGCGTCGAACACCGACACACCGATTCCAACACCTTCGAACGTCAAGACAACCGACTAACCCATTCGAGCCGCCGCCATCAAACGATGGACGGCGTCGATCAAGCCTTGCTGGAGTTCAACGATGAATGCACCTCAATCGCAACCCCAACCCCAACACGTAAGCGAGCCGCCGAAGAAAGCCGGAAAGCGCAAGCTGCTGCTGGCGTTGCTTGCCGCCACGCTGGCTGCATCCGGCGCAGCGTACGGAGCCTACTACTACACGGTCGCGCGCTTTCACGTCGAAACGGACGATGCGTATGTGAACGGCAACGTTGTTCAGATCACCCCTCAGGTTGGAGGCACTGTAATCGGCGTCAACGCGGACAACACGCAGGTCGTGAAGGAGGGCGAGCCTGTCGTGCAGATCGACCCTGCCGATGCACGCATTGCCTTGCAACAGGCCGAAGCGAACCTTGGCCAGACTGTTCGGCACGTACACGGCCTCTACGTCAACGACGACAAATACCGCGCGGATATCGCGCAGCGTCAATCGGATCTGTCGAAGGCACAGGACGATCTGCGTCGCCGGCTTTCTACGGGTATGACGGGCGCCGTGTCGGACGAAGACATTTCGCACGCACGCGATGCCGTCAAGTCGGCGCAGGCCGCGCTCGACGCCGCGAAGCAGCAACTCGGCGCCAACCGCGCGCTGACGGCCAACACGTCGATCGAAGCACACCCCGACGTGCAGGCCAGCGCCGCCCATGTGCGGGATGCGTACCTCGCCTACGCACGGACCACGTTGCCGGCGCCCGTCACGGGCTACGTCGCGCAGCGCAGCGTCCAGGTCGGGCAGCGCGTTTCCACCGGAACGCCGCTGATGTCGGTGGTGCCGCTCAATCAGGTATGGGTCGATGCGAACTTCAAGGAATGGCAGCTTCGGCACATTCGTGTTGGCCAGCCCGTCGAGCTGACGGCCGATGTCTATGGCTCGTCGGTCGTCTATCACGGCAAGGTCGCCGGCTTCACGCCGGGTACGGGGTCGGCGCTGGCGCTGTTGCCCGCGCAGAACGCGACGGGCAACTGGATCAAGGTCGTCCAACGGCTGCCCGTGCGGATCGAAATTCCTCCGCAGGAACTGGAGAAGAATCCGCTGCGCGTGGGCCTGTCGATGAACGTCAACGTCGACGTGAAGGATACCAACGCGGCTTCGCTGACGGCCGTCGATCCCCGTTCGACCTACAAGACCGACGTATTCGCGAAGTACGGCGACGAGGCGAACGACGCGATCGCACACATCATCGCCGCGAACGAGTGACGCGCTTGCATCTGGACCGGGCATGCGAAGGACGCGCTGCCCCTTTTTCCGTATTCACGAAGGCCAGCATCACCATGTCTGGATCACTATGACGACCAAACAAACGAATCATCCTCCGCTGACGGGAGCCAAGCTTGCCTTAGGCTCGTTCGTCGTCGGCCTGGCAGGTTTCATGACCGTGCTCGACTCGTCGATCGCGAATGTCGCGATACCCACCATTTCCGGCAATCTCGGCGTTTCCGTCGATGAAGGCACGTGGGTCATCACCGTTTTTGCCGCAGCGAACTCGGTCGCGATACCGTTGACCGGCTGGCTGACGCAACGCCTTGGACAGGTGCGGCTCTTCGTGGGATCGATCCTGCTGTTCGTGCTTGCGTCGTGGCTGTGCGGCATTGCGCCTTCGTTGCCCATTCTGCTCTTTGCCCGGATACTGCAAGGCGCTGTGGCGGGGCCGCTGATTCCGATGTCGCAGGCGCTGCTGCTGAGTTCGTGGCCCAAGAACAAGTCATCGCTGGCACTCTCGCTGTTCTCGATGATCGTCGTGACGGGACCGATCGTCGGACCGGCGCTCGGCGGCTGGGTCACGGACAGCTATAGCTGGTCGTGGATCTTCTACATCAATATCCCTGTCGGATTGTTCGCGGCGGGCATGGTATGGATGCTGTACCGGCATCGCGATACGCCGTCAAAGAAGATCCCGGTGGACAAGGTTGGATTGCTGCTGCTGGTCGTCTGGGTGGCGGCGTTGCAGGTGATGCTCGATAAAGGCAAGGATCTCGACTGGTTCTCGTCGAATACGATCATCATTCTGACGATCGTCGCGGCCGTCGGTCTTGCGCTTTTTATCGTGTGGGAATTGACGGACAAGAATCCGATTGTCGACCTCACGCTCTTCAAGCAGCGCAACTTTCTTGGCGGCACGGTTTCTATTGCCGTCGCCTACGGGATCTTCTTCGGGACGCTTGTTTTGCTGCCGCAGTGGATGCAGGAGTACCTCGGCTACCGCGCAGTCGATGCGGGACTCGCAACCGCGCCGCTGGGCATTTTCGCTGTGATCGGCGCGCCGATCATGGGCAAGATCCTGCCGCGTTCCGACGCGCGCATTATCGGCACGTTTGCGTTCATCGGCTTCGCGATCGTCTACTACATGCGCTCGTTCTTCTATACGGATCTCAGCGAGGGATACATCATCTTGCCTACGCTGCTGCAAGGTATTCCGATGGCGCTGTTCTTTGCACCGCTGACGGTCATCATCCTCTCTGGCCAGCCGCCTGAGAAGGTTCCCGCCGCAGCCGGGCTGTCCACTTTCGGGCGTATGTTCTTCGGCGGGATCGGCACGTCGGTGGCGAACGTGATCTGGAATAACCGCACGATCTTTCACCATGAAATCCTGACGCAGCAGTCGAGTCCGACCAACCCGATCTTCAACCAGCAGCTCGACACCTACCATTCGCTGTTCGGCCTCGGCAAACAGGCCTCCTTCGCGCTGTTCGACCATACCGTGCAAACGCAGGCGGCAATGATGGGATTGAACGACGTGTTCTACGGGGCCGCCATCGTCATGATCATCATCATTCCGCTGATCTGGATCACGAAACCAGGCAAGTCCGGAGGCGCCAGCGATGCAGCGGCAGGGGCGCACTGAAGCATGCGGGTCGCGCGCGTTGATTGTGTCGTGCAGGCTCTCCGTCAATTGTAAATTTTCTGGCAGTTGCCACGATATTTTCCGGGCAACGTATAGGTATGGCGCCGGGCGCTGAGCGCAGCGGGTCAGATCGTACGTAGTCGTCGTCTGATCCGTTGCTATGTTTTGCTGTACGACATAATCATAATGGTTGGAGACGAGGCATGATGAAGGTCAGGAGAATGCTGTCCAAAACCGCTCGGAGAAGCGGAATAGTGGCGGGAGTGATATCGACAGCGACACTGTATTCAGTTCCATCGAATGCACAATCGTTGGTGACGTTTTACGGCGTCGTCGATACGGGCATTCGCTATACGACTCACGCGGACCCGCAGGGCAATTCAGCCGTTCGACTCGCTAACGGCGGCGCGACAGAGAGTGTGTTCGGATTCAAAGGAACGGAAGATCTCGGCGGCGGCAACAAGGCGGTATTCGAACTCGAAGATCGCTTTTTTCCGAACAGCGGGGTGATCGATCCCGCTTATCCGTTCTTCAATACGGCGTTCGTCGGCTTGCAATCCAGCACCTATGGCAAGCTGACGATGGGGCGGCAAATCAACCCCCTTTCCGACGCGGTGTTGAGCGCGTTCATCACCAATCCGTGGTTGCCCACCTTCTATCAGTTTCGTCCTGAAGTCATGATGGCGCAGGGCGTCTGGACCAGCAACATGGTCAAGTATGCGGCGCGCTGGCAATACCTGACGGCCGAAGTATCGTATGCGTTCGGCGGCAATGCGGGCGCGTTCGGCTCGGGCAGTCAGATCGGTGCATCGCTGATTTTTCTGCCTGGCGCGCCGTTACGCCTGGCTGCCGGATACCTCGATTCGCGCGATGCCGTGAACACATCGGCGCACCTGAAGTCGTGGACGGCGGGCGGTTCCTATGCGTTCGGCGGCACCACGGTGATGGCCGGCTGGGCCGTGAACCGGCAGGACGCAAACTTTGTCGGCAACTTCCCGAATGGGCCGTTCAGCGTGCCGGAATTGACCGCGCTCAAGTTCAACACGTTCGCCGCGCGCAAGATGTTCTTCGGCGGCATCACGCAACTGGTAGGCGATTCCACGCATCTTTCGGCCAACGTGTGGCGCACGATCCAGACGGGGAAGACCCAGGCCGCCGACGGCAACACGACGCAGTTTCAGCTGGTCGCGGATTACAACTTGTCCAAACGCACGGATACGTATGTGGAAGCTGATTACTCGCTGTATCGCGGCGGCATGGTTGGCGCGCAATTCCAGGGCATCAGTGCGTTGAGTTCGGCATACGGTACGACGCAGCTGGGCATTATGGTCGGGTTGCGGCATACGTTCTAGGCCGCGTGAAGCCGGGCGGGAGCGATCAATGAGATTCCTGAAAGGAGCACAGCATCTCCTTCGAACAGATCTCGATCCGGCCATACCGGAGAACGATCGCGCCTTGCTCCGCCATCGCCTTGAGTTCGAGCGAGAGCGTCTGGCGCGTGATGCCGAGCATCATCGCAAGCGTGTCGTGGGAGACGGCAACCTCCGGGCGGCTCTGCGACAGCATGGTCACGTCGCCTGCAGCGAGCAGCAGCAGCCGGCGGGCAATACGGGCACGCGTCGAATGCAAGGTCGCGTCTTCGACCATGCGATAAAGCCAGTTCATGTGGATGAGTTGCAACTCAGCAACCGCGCGGAAGAAGGCCTGGTTCTGCATCAACTCGTCGAACGCCTGGGCCCTGACGACGAACAGGCTCGATCGCTCGAGCGCGACGACGTCGCGCAGGCGCGGCTGCCGGCTGGTCATCGAAGTCTGTCCAAACCAGTTGCCCGCCTCGATCACGGCGAGGATCGCTTCCTTGCCGTCTTCGCGCAGCGTGCAGGCCTTCAGCTTGCCGCACTTGAGCCCGAAGAAACCATTGGGCGCGTCGCCGCGCCGGAACAGGTATTCACCGGCGTGCAACGTAACCGGCTCGCAATGGCGCATGAGCGCCTCTTGCCCTGCAGAGGGCAATCCACTGAACCACAGGTTCGTCCTCATTGCTTCGGACGTGTCGGTGACGAGCGCCATGTGAATCGATCAACGCAATGCCCGCTACGCAGGCAAGCGTTGGCTCCTCACAGTTGCACCGCGCGAAGCAGCGCGCAGTTCGGCCAATAGTGCGTCGCCCGTCCATGAGGGACGTACCTCGCTTTGCTCGGCTTCGTGTACGAGCTGGCAGAGGCGCGCGTTCACGGGTGCATCGAGCCCGAGGCGTTGGGCGAGCTTCACGACTTCACCGTTGATCCAGTCGACTTCCGTCGCGCGTCCCGCCGCGAGATCGTCGGACATGGACGAGCGCGCGAGCGGGTCGATGGTCAGCATCGCGCGTGCAAGACGTGCGAACCACGTGTCGGGCAAGCCGAGGAAGCGCGGCATCCATGCGGGTGGAATGGCCGTCAAACGGGCCGGGCGAATGCCGGCGCGCGCGAGCAGCGCGAGTGTTTCTTCTTGCGCCATGCCGAGGCAGCGCCGATACGCGCGCTGCGACAGCTCTTCTTTCAGCGGCCGGTTCGACAGCGCGTTGATGGCGTTGTTCAGGTTGAGCAGCAGCTTGGCCCACTGCACGGGGAGCATGTCGGCGTGCTGTTGCAGCGGCAATCCCGCCTTCGCGAAGTCGCCGGTGAACGGCTGCAATGCGGGCGCGCGCCGGACCTCCAGCTCGCCGCCCGATCCCTGATGGTAGGCACCCGGCCCGCGTTCAATGACGTTGAACGGCACCATCCCTTCGAGCACCGTCTGGTTTGGCAAGGCAGCACGCAGGATGTCGGCGTTGCCGACGCCGTTCTGGAAGCTGACCACCACCGTCCCGGGGCGCAATACGCCTGCCAGTTCGGCCGCAACCGTCGGCGTGGCCGCGGACTTGACGGTGACGAGCACCAGATCCGCGGCGGCGGCCGCCGTGAGGTCCGTCGATACATCGATGCGCTCGGGCGGCACCGACCAGCGGCGCTCGCCGAACTGCGACAGCGTCAACCCGTGCTCGCGCAACTGGCGGCCGATGCGTTCGCGCGCAATGAAAGTGACGTCGCTGCCGCCAGCGAGCAGCCGTCCGCCAACGTAGCAGCCAATGGAACCCGCGCCATAGATACAGATCTTCGCCATGCCTTGTCTCGATCGAGCCGCTGACCAATTCTGCCGATGCGCTGGGCGGCAAGCACGGCCCATAACGTCGTGCCGCCCGGTTCCCGCATCGGTGCTTTCAATCGCTATGCGTCAGTCCGCATAGCCGGGGTTCTTCCGGTCGAGCCGCCGCAGCAGTCCCGGCCACACGAGCTGTCCGGCGCTCACGCCGCGCGTGGCTGCCGTCACCTGATTGCGGATGCCGTCGAGGATCGGCTGAGCGATCGGCAGGAGCTTGTCGCCACCTGCCTGCGCGCGGACCTGGATCATGCACGACGCCTCGAAGAAGTACATCGCGACGAACGCATCGGCAGGCGTCGCGCCGACCGTCAGCAGACCGTGGTTGCGCAGCATCAGATACGCGTTGCTGCCGAGGTCGCGCACGAGCCGGGGCTTTTCTTCTTCGTTGAGCGCGATGCCCTCGTAGTTGTGATAGCCGAGCGACGCGAGCACCACCAGCGATTGCTGCGACAGCGGCAGCAAGCCCGCTTCCTGCGCCGACACCGCGACGCCGTTGACCGAGTGCGTGTGCATCACGCACAGCGCGTCTTCGCGCGCCGCATGCACTGCGCTGTGGATGTTGAAGCCGGCGGGATTCACGTCGTATGGCGAATCGGACACCTTGCGGCCGTCCAGATCGATCTTGACCAGCGACGACGCGGTGATCTCGTCGAACATCATCCCGTACGGGTTGATGAGGAAATGGTGCTCGGGACCGGGCACACGCGCCGAGATATGCGTGAACACGAGGTCATCCCAGCCGAACAGCGCGACTAGGCGGTAGGCCGCCGCGAGATTGACTCGTGCTTCCCATTCGGCGGGGGACACTGCGTGCTTCAGGCTGACATCGGTTGAGCTCACGGCGAGACTCCTTGTTCAATGGTTGGTGCGTTGAAAACAGCGCTTCTGACTGCGCTGGCGGCCAAAGCCGTGAACGCATGATGTCGGCAATCCCGCGTAAAATCTGTCGCATAGCCGACACGTCGAGAAGTGCATGGATTCCAGGCTGCTTCACTATCGTCCTCAACTCGAATCGACGCCCTGGTTTCGCGGCCTGCCCGTCGAACTGCAGGACTATCTGATGAGCCACGCCACGCTGCTGCGGCTCGAAAAAGGCCAACTGCTGTACCGGTGCGGCGATCCCTCGTATGGCCTGTATGCCGTGCTCGAAGGCGCGCTGTCCGTTGGCACGGTCGGCATCGACGGCAAGGAATCCCTGCTCGCGGTCCTCGGCCCGACTGCATGGGTCGGCGAAATCTCGATGTTCGACGGCTTGCCGCGCCCGCACGACGCGATCGCCGTCAGCCGCGCACTTTTCATGCACGTGCCCGAAGCCGCGCTGCAAAACCTGCTCGACACCACGCCGCGCTACTGGCGCGAATTCGCGCTATTGATGGCGCAGCGCCTGAGGCTGTCGTTCAAGAGCACCGAATCGCTGGCGCTGCAGCCCGCCGCGCAACGCATCGCCAGCCGCCTGCTGCTGATCGCCGAAGGCTATGACGGCCTCAACGCGGTGCAGAGCAAGATCCGGCTCTCGCAGGACAGCCTTGCATCGATGGTGTCGCTGTCACGGCAGACCACGAACCAGCTGCTCAAGAGCCTCGAAAGCCAGCAGATCATCAGCCTGAAGTTCGGCGAAATCCAGATTCTCGACATCGAACGGCTACGCGCGGCCAGCGTCGGCGCTTCCAGACTGTAGGCTCGACGTAAGCCGACAGCCCGCTTTTGACAGCGGTTGACCGCGCCGCCTCCCTCCATTCCCTCCAGACGCAGTGTGCCCATCCGGCCGCCGCTTGGGACTCCCCTGTTCAGGGGATGTTGCATCCCTCCGAACAAACCGATCATGGCCTCACTCGCGATGCACTCGGCGCGACAGGCCTCGACGGACCTGTGTGTGCCCGACTCATCGCCCGACTTGTGAGGAGACAACGATGCAGGACGCCGGGCACGATTCGACGCCAACACCCTACGCTTATCCGCTGCTGATCAAACAGTTGCTGCACACGACGTTCATTCAGGCGCCGGACCAGGAAATCGTCTACCGCGGCCAGTTGCGGATGACTTACACGACGATGCGCGAGCGCATCGCGCGGCTCGCGAACGGCCTGCACGATCTGGGCGTGCGCCACGGCACCACGGTTGCCGTGATGGACTGGGACAGCCATCGCTATCTGGAGTCGTACTTCGCGGTGCCGATGATGGGCGCCGTGCTGCAGACGGTAAATGTGCGGCTCTCGCAGGCGGAGATCGCGTACACGATCAACCATTCGGGCGCGGAAGTCCTGTTCGTCCATACCGACTTCCTGCCTGTGGTGGAAGCGATCAAGGATCAGCTCGACACGGTGCGCGCTTTTGTCTGGATCGACGAACCGGGCAGCGACGCGTGCGAACACACCATCCCGTTCGCGACGGAGTACGAGGCGATGCTCGCCGCGAGCGCGACGCACTACGACTTTCCCGATTTCGACGAGAACACCCGCGCCACCACGTTCTACACGACGGGCACGACGGGCTTGCCGAAGGGCGTGTACTTCTCGCATCGCCAGCTGGTGCTGCACACCATCACGCTGATGGCCGCGCTGGCGAGCCCGGTAGCGGGTCAGCGCTTTCATCGCGGCGACGTCTATATGCCGCTCACGCCGATGTTCCATGTCCACGCGTGGGGCATGCCCTATATCGCCACGGTGCTCGGCGTGAAGCAGGTTTATCCGGGCCGTTATGTGCCCGAGCGTCTGGTGCAGCTGGTGCGCGACGAAGGCGTGACGTTCTCGCACTGCGTCAGCACGATCCTGCACATGCTGCTCTCGTGCGATGAAGCGAAGCATGTCGATCTCGGCAAATGGAAGATCGTGATCGGCGGCGGCGCGCTGCCGCACGGACTCGCGCGCGCCGCGCTCGATCGCGGTATCGACGTGTTCGTGGGCTATGGCATGTCGGAGACCTGCCCGGTTCTGAGTCTTGCGCAACTCCCGCTGCACACGGAACCGCTCGATCTCGACGAAGAAGTGCGGCTGCGCTGCAAGACCGGCTTTCCCGTGCCGCTCGTCGATTTGCGCATCGTCAACGAACAGATGGAAGACGTGCCGCGCGACGGCAAGGCCTACGGCGAGATCGTGGTTCGCACGCCGTGGCTCACGCAGGGCTATCTGAACAATCCGGAAGCGTCCGCGCAGTTGTGGGCGGGCGGCTATCTGCATACGCAGGACATCGCGAACATCGACACCACGGGCAACGTCCAGATTACCGATCGCATCAAGGATGTCATCAAGTCGGGCGGCGAGTGGATTTCTTCGCTCGAAATCGAAAGCCTGATTTCGCTGCATCCGGGCGTCGCGGAAGTCGCGGTGATCGGCATCAAGGATGAGAAGTGGGGCGAGCGTCCCGTCGCGCTCGTGGTGCTCCGGCAGGACGCGCAGGTCAGCGAAGACGACGTCAAACAACACGTGCTGGGTTTCAGCAAGACGGGCCAAATCTCGAAGTACGCCGTGCCGCAGACCGTCAGGTTCGTCGACGCGCTGCAGAAGACGAGCGTCGGCAAGACGAACAAGAAGTGGTTGCGCGAGCAGTTCGCCTGACCCGATCCCTCTCAAGGAGCAAGCACGATGAGCATCAAGGATTACAGCATCGCGACGATCGATAGTTGCGTGGGCCGCGAACTGGGCGTGTCGGATTGGGTCACCGTCGATCAGCCTCGCATCGACGCCTTCGCCGCCTGCACGGGCGACCGGCAATGGATTCACGTCGATGTCGAGCGCGCGAAACGCGAGAGCCCGTTTGGCGGCACGATCGCGCACGGCTATCTGACGCTTTCGCTGCTGGCGGCGCTGGCGATCGAGATCGGCTTGATTCCCCCAGACGCATCGGCGGGCCTGAACTATGGGCTCGACAAGGTGCGCTTCATGACGCCCGTCAAGGCAGGCGCGCGCGTGCGAAGCCGCGTGACGCTGATGTCGGCGGAAAAGAAAGAGGGCGGACGGATCATCATCAAGACGATGAACGAACTGCAGATCGAAGGCGAGGAGAAGCCGGCGCTGATCGCCGAGTCACTGGCGATGCTGGTGGCGTGAGCGAAGCGACATGGATGGAGACTGGAGAAGAAGATGGCGGAGACTGAAATGAGCATCACAACAAGTACAACACAACGCACAGCGCAAAGCGCCCCGCCGGACGACCTCGCAGCATCGGCTGCGGAGGGCATGCTGGGACCGAACCCGTTCGTCGGGCTGCGCCCGCGCGACATTCTGGCAACGGTGCAGCAGATCGGCGCGCAGGCGCTGCGTCAGCCTTCGCTGGTCGTCGAACAGGAAGCGGCGCTGGTGCGCGATCTGATAGCGGTGCTCGGCGGCAGCGCGGACAGCAAACCGCCGCAAGGCGACAAGCGCTTCACCGACCCCGCGTGGCAGGACAACGCAATGTATCGGATGACGATGCAGGGCTACGTCGCGTGGCGCAACGCGCTGACGGGATTCGTCGACCGTTCCGCGCTCGACGCCAGAACGAAGGAGCGCGCGCAGTTCGTGCTGTCGCTCTTCACCGATGCCGTGTCGCCGACCAACACGCTGCTCGGCAATCCGGCGGCGCTGAAGAAGGTAATCGATTCGGGTGGCGCGAGTCTGCTTGGCGGCGTGCGCAATCTCGTGACGGATATGCTGCAAAACCAGGGCATGCCCGCGCAGGTGGACAAGACGGCGTTCAAGGTGGGCGAGAATCTCGGCACGTCGCGGGGCGCGGTGGTGTTTCGCAATGACGTGCTGGAACTGATCCAGTACGCGCCGGCAACGGAGCATGTCTATGCGCGAGCGCAACTCATCGTGCCGCCGCAGATCAACAAGTTCTACGTGTTCGATCTGTCGGAAGGCAAGAGCATCGTCGACTATCTGGTGAAGAACGAATTCCAGACATTCGTCGTGAGCTGGCGCAACCCGACTGCGGAGCAAAGCCATTGGGATCTCGATACCTACGTTGCCGCGCTGCTCGAAGCGATCGCGGCGATCCGCGAGATCACCGGGAGCGACGACGTCAACTTGCACGGTGCGTGCTCGGGTGCGATGACGATTTCGGCGCTGCTCGGCCACCTCGCGAGCCGCGGCGACAAGAGCGTGCATGCCGCGACGTTGATGGTCGCGGTGCTCGACAACACGGCGGACTCGCAACTCGGTCTGTTCGCCACGCCGGAAGCGATTGCGGCCGCGAAGCAGAACAGCGTATCGAAAGGCGTGCTGGCCGGTGAGGAAATGGGCCGCGTGTTTGCATGGATGCGACCCAACGATCTCGTCTGGAACTACTGGGTCAACAACTATCTGCTCGGCAAGGCGCCGCCCGCGTTCGACATCCTCTACTGGAACAACGACGCGACCCGCTTGCCCGCGCGCATGCATGGGCAACTGCTCGATATTTTCACGGGCAACCTGTTCAGCAAGCCGCGTGCGTTGACCGTGCTCGGCACGCCGATCGACCTGTCCGACGTGAAGTGCGACACATACGTAGTGGCGGGCATGACCGATCACATCACGCCGTGGAAGGGCGTCTACAACACGGCGCGCATATTCGGCGGCGAGACGCGCTTTGTG
Organism: Paraburkholderia steynii; assembly: GCF_900100565.1. NCBI lineage: Bacteria > Pseudomonadati > Pseudomonadota > Betaproteobacteria > Burkholderiales > Burkholderiaceae > Paraburkholderia > Paraburkholderia steynii. The sequence continues at coordinate 113,999 of NZ_FNDI01000013.1, forward strand.
CTGAGTTCGGCCGGGCATATCCAGAGCCTGATCAATCCGCCGGGCAATCCGAAGGCGAAGTTCTTCCTCAATCCCTCGCTGCCCGCCGATGCCGATGCGTGGCTTGCCAATGCCCAGCCCGAGAAAGACTCGTGGTGGGGCAACTGGAGCAAATGGCTCGCGGAGCGTTCCGGCGAGCGGCGTTCCGCACCCGCCTCGGTCGGCAGCGTGCGGCATCCCGCAGGCGTGAAGGCGCCGGGAACCTACGTCCTCGAAGCATGACATTCACACATTTCTTTAACGCAGTCCCTATGGAGTATTGACGATGGAATCGACCAGCAAGAACAGCATTTTCACCGAGTACACGAAGCTCTTCGGACAGTTCAAGCTGCCCGGCATCGATATCAGCGCGATGGTCGAATCGCGCCGCAAGGATATCGAGGCAATCGCCGAAGCCAACACGACCGCGCTGGCAGGCGTGCAGTCGCTGGCGCAGAAGCAGTCGGAGATTCTTCGTACGTCGCTGGGAGAACTGCAGGCGTTCGTCGCGCGGTGTACTCAGCCGGGCGAACAGTCCATCGCCAACGCGGGCGATACGGTCAAGCAAACGCTGCACAAAGCGCTCGTCGATGTGCAGGACCTCGCGGACACGGCTTATCGTGCGCAATCGGATAGCGTCGCTGTCGTGACGAAGCGTGTCGCCGAGCGTGTCGAAGAGCTGAAGACGCTGCTTCAACCGAAGAAGAAGTAACACGGCACAGCGCGTGCGGCACGCAGGCGCATCGAATGCGACACTCGCATCCAGAAGAACATTTGGGAGATAACAATGCACATAAGCCCTGAATCTGACTGCAGCATGCAAATCCGTACGATCGATCTGGATGGCCAGACGTTGCGTGTCGCAACGTGGCAGGGCAGCGACGCATCGCCGCCGCTGCTCATCTTCAACGGCATCGGCGCGAATCTCGAACTGGTGGAACCGTTCGTCGCCGCGCTCGACGATGTGAGCGTGATCATCTTCGACGTGCCGGGCGTCGGCGGTTCGCCAGCGCCCGTCGTGCCGTACCGCTTTTCGACGTTGTCGGTGCTGGCCGACAAGCTGCTGACGCGCCTCGGTCACGACGGCGAAGTGGATGTGCTCGGCGTTTCGTGGGGCGGCGCGCTCGCGCAGCAGTTCGCGCGTCTTTACCCGCGTCGCTGCCGTCGGTTGGTCCTTGCGGCCACTTCGCCGGGCGTGCTGATGGTGCCGGGCAAGCTGTCGGTGCTGTCGAAGATGATCGGGCCGCGCCGCTATACCGATCCGGCGTACCTGCAGGAAGTCGGAGCGGACATTTACGGCGGCGCATACCGGCGCGACCCGTCGCTGCTCAAGGCGCACAGCCGGCATATACAGCCGCCGCGCGGACGCGGCTATCTGTATCAACTGCTCGCGGCATCGGGCTGGACCAGCCTGCCGTGGCTCGGCTCGCTACGCCAGCCGACGCTCGTGATGCACGGCAGCGACGACCCCATCGTGCCGCTTACCAACGCCAGGATTCTCGCAGCGCGGATTCGCGACGCGACGCTTTACGTGATCGACGACGGTCACCTCTTTCTCATCTCGCGCGCGAATGAAGTCGCGCCTGTCGTGCGCCGGTTTCTGCGGCAGGAGGCGAGTTGAGTTTCTTCGTTGGCGGCGACGACGGCGCACGGCCGGTAGCGGCCATCGCACGCGAACACGACAAGACTCACGGCCTGAATCGCATGCGGCGAACGGCGACGGCGCTGCTCTTGCTGATGTGCGTCCTGCTGCTGGCGTGTGTCGTGTGGCAGGCCGATCACGCGTGGCTCGCATGGCCGCGTGCGTTCGCCGAGGCAGGGATGGCGGGCGCGATTGCGGACTGGTATGCCGTCGTCGCGCTGTTTCGCCATCCTTTTGGTGTGCGGCTGCCGCATACCGCGATCATTCCGCACAACCAGCCGCGCATTGCGGAGAGCCTCGGCACCTTCGTCGAGGAGCATTTCCTGCAGCCGGAATTGATCATCGGCAGATTGAGCGGCCACAATGCGGCGCAGGCGCTCGCACGCTGGCTCGCGCAGCCGGAGAACAGCCGCGGCGTCACCGGCGTGATCGCGGACTCGCTCGCGGCACTGCTCGATGATATGGATGAAGCCGACGTCGCGTGGTTGTTCGACCGCATCGTGGCGCCGCAGTTACGCACGCTCGATATTGCACGCGTGACGGGCGACGCGCTCGATGTGCTCACGCAAGGCGACCGGCATCGGCCCCTGCTGGATCATGGACTCGTCGCGCTCGAAAAGTGGTTGACTTCGAACGCAGACCTGATCAAGGCCAAGTTCAGCGAAGCATCGCGGTACACGCCCGCGCCGCTCGATGCATACATCGTGCGCAAGTTCATCGAGGGCATTCTCGCGCTGCTGCATGAAGTCGCGGAGAGCCCGGACCATCCGCTGCGCCTTCAGTTCGACGAGGCCTTGCAGACGCTGATCGTGCAATTGAGGACGTCGGCGGTGCACCGGCGCTTTGGCAAGTCGCTGCTGCGCGACTGCGTTCGTCATTTTCGGCGTCCCGGCCGCTATCGCGCACTGCTTGACTGGCTGCGTACACGCGTCATCGCCGATCTCGGCCGCGAGCAGTCGGCCGTGCGCGACACGCTGGCGCGTGGGCTAGTGTCGTTTGGCAGGCGCATCGGCCGCGAGCCTTCGATCCAGCGCAAGCTCAACGCGTGGTGGATCGCGCTGGCGCGTGAACTCGTGGTGCGCTATCGGCATCTGCTATCCGCATTGATCACCGAGGTCGTCAAAAGCTGGAACGCGGATGAAGTCAGCCGCAAGATCGAAGTGCAGATCGGCCGTGATCTGCAATATGTGCGGATCAACGGCACGTTCGTCGGTGGGATGGTTGGTGTGCTGATTCACGCTGTCACGTTGGCCGCGTGACGAGATGCGGGCATCAGCATCAGCCCGCGGCAACCAGTCCCAATGCCTGCGCGCGTGCAACGGCCTGGGCCCGCTTGTCGACGTTCAGCTTCACGAAGATATTCTTCACGTAGGTCTTGACCGTCTCAGGTGAGATGCCAAGCGTGCGTGCGATTTCCTTGTTCGACTGCCCCTGGGCAATCAGCTCGACGATGCTGCGTTCCCTTGCGCTCAACGCGTCGCGCACTGTGTCGCTGGCGGGTTTCGCGCCGGGCTCGTGCAGCGCGCGCCAGCCATCCAGCAGACGGTCGAGATACGCGAGCGTCTCCTTCGTCGTCGACGTGGAGCGCGTGTCGTCGCGCACTGCTTGCAGCAGCGGGCCGATTGTCGCGCCCTGGTCGATGATCGAGCGATAGATGTCGTGACTGGTATTGAGCACGTCGCGAAAGATCTCGACGGCGCGGGCCTGATCGTTTGCGCGCATCCACACGAGCGCGAGCACGGTGCGCAAGCGCAGCGCGAGATAGTCGTTGTGCCGGCTTTCGACGCTGCGCAATGCGGCCGTGATCGACTCGACGGCTTCGTTGGTGCGGCGCTGTTCCATCGCCAGCGAACCCACTGCGATAGCGCGGAAGGTGTCGATCTCCGGCGAGGCCGGCTTCGAAGCGGCGGCGCGCGCGTCGGCCAGTTGATCCAGTTGCACGACACACGCGGCGGCTTCCGTGATCCTGCCTTCCCTCAGATAAAGCCGCGCGCGCTCGACGTGAACGCCAGCGACCATCCTGTCCCAGCCGCGCATATAGCCGAGTGATTGCGCATGATCGAGCAGCGCGTAGGCGTGCTCGAAGTTCGCACGCGAAATGGCGATCCGCACCAGCACCCGATAGGCGAAAAACGTGCTGTCGAGCAGAACGGCCAGGTCGATCAGCGGCATCAGATCGACGAGCAGCGCTTCGGCTTCGTCGAGCCGCCCCTGCTCGTACCAGATTTGCGCGATCATCGGCGCGCACAGCGCGGCCGCAATCGACTTCGGGCCCGAATGACGCTCGGCGAGCCGGATCGACTCGGTGAAGTAGCGTTCGGCGAGCACGAAGTGCATCTGTTGCATCTCGGCGTGACCGAGCAGGCAGAGCCGGTAGACGGACGCGAACACGTTGCGCTGGTCTTCTTCGGTCGAATAGGGAATCCACGGCGTCGCGTACAGCGCGCCGAGGTTGCCCGCTTTCCAGTGCCCGAAGCGCACAACGTTAGAGGCGACGTTGGTGGTCCAACTGTCGGTTGACGGATGTTCGAGACACGTTTGCGCGATCGCGAGCGCGCGCGGCGCATCGTCCTGCAAGCCGGCGATCACCGAGCGGATCGCCTGGCATTCCCAGCGGATGTTACGGGCGGCTTCGTCATTGCCTGCGCCGGTGTCGCGCTCGATGTCGTCGAGCATCGCCAGCGCTTCGTCGAAACGCAACGCGAGCGCCATGCCCCATGCGATGGCGAGCGTGATCCCGACTTGCCCGCGCATTAGATGGGCCGGGAACTGGCGTTGCCAGCCAAGCAGCGTGAGCAGATCGCCTTTCGTGACGAGCGTCATTGCGCAATGGCCCATCAGCGAGACGGCATGTTCCGGATCGCCCGCGGCGATCGCATGCCTGACGGCGTCCGTCCATTGCTCCTGTTCGGCATACCACCGGCATGCGCGCCGGTGCAGGCCGGCGACTTCAGTGGGATGCTGGACTTCGAGCCGTCGCCGCAGGTATTCGCCCATCAGATGGTGATAGCGAAACCAGTGTTCTTCGATGTCGAGCGGTTCGAGCAGTAGCTGGCGCGTGGAGATCGATTCCAGCATGTCCTGCCCGGCGGCCTTGCCCGTGACGGCTTCGCATAGCGGCGCGCACAGGCGATCGAGTATCGAGGTGCGGAGCATGAACCCAACCATCTCTGCGGGCAGCCGCCTGAGCATGTCTTCGAGATACGCGGCGAACGGCCGTGATGCGCCGGATGGCGGGCTCATGTCCTGAAGGGTTTTGCCTTCGTCACGCGAGAGTACCGACGCGGAAATGCGCAGCGCGGCCGCCCAGCCTTCCGTGTGGGCGAATAGCGACTTGATGGCGGCCGCGTGCCGGCCGCCTGGGCATTCGTGTTCGACGAAGCTGCGGGTTTCGTCGATGTCGAAGCGCAGCGCGGCGGCGTCGATTTCCATCAATTCGTTCTTCGCGCTCAGTTGCGCGAGCGGCAGCGGCGGATCGGTGCGGGTGCAGAGCACGACATGCGTATTCGACGGGATGTTCGCGATGAAGTACGCCATCGCATCGTGAATGGCAGGCTGGGCGATCAGGTGATAGTCGTCGATGAACAGGTAGATTTCATCGTCGACCTCGAACAGTTCGTTGATCAGCGTCGACCCGATCGACTGGGCGGGCATGAGCGACGCTTCGGTGGTCAGGCTGATCGCGGACGCGCCGACATTCGAACAGGCGTTGTGCAAGGCCTGCGCCAGGTGATGGAAGAAGCGCGCGGGCTCGTCGTCATCGCCATCCAGCGAAAGCCACGCGACGACGGCGCCGCTCGCAGTGAGCCGATTGAGCCACGCGAGCGCCAGCGATGTCTTGCCGAACCCCGCGGGCGCCTTGATGACGGTGAGCCGCCTGGATTCGGCCTTGTCGGCGAGTGCGACGAGCCGTGGCCGGTCGATCAGGCCGGCGGGCAGGCGCGGTGGATAAACCTTCGTGGCGAGGAAGAGGGGCGGGCTCGTGGGCGACACCGCTTCTGCTACGTGCATCGGCTGCTCCTGGCGTTCGGATTGACCCTGGGTGCCATTCCCTGTTCATGCGAGCGCGCTTACTGCACAGGATTATTGCGCTGCGTCACGACAGGGACACGATGAGTTCCAGCGTGTCGATCGATGTCACTCACCGATGTCACTCACAATAGTACGCCCAAAGTCTCGGCCAGCTATTTGACGCGTTGGTTCTTCGTGCGGTTCACTCCAGAGAGAATGTCCGCACGGCCAGCGCCTTTAGCAGTCAGATCACGCGCCGATCGCGTGCCGGATGGTCTCTGCCAGTTCTGCAGCCTGGAACTTGGCCACATAGCCGTTGGCGCCCGCGTTTCGCACGTGCGCTTCGTTTGCCGCGCCGGTAAGCGACGAATGGATCACGACGGGGATATCCCGTGTGCGTTCGTCCGCCCTGATACGCCGCGTCAGCGTGAAGCCATCCACTTCGGGCATCTCCAGGTCGGTGAGCACCATCGATACGGCATCGCGCAAGCGTGTTTTGTTCCGCTTTGCTTCATCGGCGAGCTTGACGAGGATCTGCCACGCTTCCTCGCCCGTCTTGGCCATGATGCATTCGGCGCCGATGTCGCCGAGCGCCTGCTGAATCATGGTGCGCGCGAGTCCCGAGTCGTCTGCCGCGAGGATTCGGGTGCCCGGCGGCACCTGAAACGTGGCTGTTTCCGGCGCCGCCGGTTCATGCTGATGGGCGGGAAGCACATCACGCAAGACCTGCTCGACGTCAACCACCTGAGCCAGTCGGGAGTCACCCGTGTTGCCGTCGATCCTTGCGATGCTGGTGACGAGCCCCGACCCGGCCGCCGCCTCAGCCGGAAGCACCTGATTCCAGTCCAGTCGCACGATGTCGTCCACTTCCTGCACAGCGAACCCCTGCGTCGTGCGGGCGAACTCGGTAACGAGCAGGATGTTCAGGCCACGCGTGGGTTCGCAGCCCATCAGCTTCGGCAGGTCCACCACCGGGATGATCTGCCCGCGAATGTTGACCGCGCCCATTACACAGCGGGACGCGCCAACGATGGGCGTGATGACCGGCATCGTGAGAATTTCGCGGACCTTGAACACGTTGATACCGTACAGCTCGTGCGCGCTGTCGCCCGGCACGGTGCCGAGCCTGAAAAGGAGCAGTTCGAACTGGTTTGAACTGGTCAGGGTCGTGCGGGCTTCATTCGATTGGTGGTCCATCACTTGGCTCTGTGGGTTTCACGGGCGTAAAGCATGCGTTTCCCGGTCACTTGTATATCGGCGGGGCCGCGGAAAACATGAACGTCCGCGATACGTCGCGGTAACGCTTATCACTGCCCCTTACCCGCCACACAACTAATTTGCAAATACCCGCCATACGCGTAAAATACATTTACCTGCCAAACAGGTAACCTGTATAGGCGCCCCGCGATGAAACGCACGTTGATCAATCCGCACCAGCTAGGCCAGATCCTGCGCACTGCAAGGCGCGCGAAAGGGCTTTCGCAGGCCCAGGCCGCGTCGCGCGTGGGCTTGAGCCAAAGCCGGCTCTCCGCGATCGAGCTCAATCCCGACTCGATCACCTCGGAGCAGCTTTTCGCGTTGCTGGCCATGTACGGCCTCGAACTGAGCGTGCAGACACGGCCCGCCAGCGCGGCGCCGACTCAGGAGAACTGGTAGCCATGGGCCGCCCGTCTCATGCGCGCGCGCTGTCGGTGTGGACCAATGGTCTGCGGGTCGGCACATGGCGCATTCCATCGCGCGGCGACATGGAGTTTCAGTACGACCGCGACTGGATGGCATCGCCTGCGGGGAGACCGCTGTCGCTCTCGCTGCCGTTCGGCATCGACGATGCGCCGTTGCGCGGCGAGCGCGTACGCAACTACTTCGACAATCTGCTGCCCGACAGCGAGCCGATCCGTCGGCGACTTGCCACCCGCTTCAGGACGGCCACCGCCGACGCCTTCGACCTGCTCGAAGCCATCGGCCGGGATTGCGTGGGCGCGGCGCAACTGCTTGCCGAGGATGCGCAGCCGGAAGGATTCGACCGTATCGAAGGCACGCCGATGTCGGACGACGAGATCGCCGAGATGCTCGCGCGCACGGTTACGTCGGGCGGTCCGGGGGCGGGGCGCGACGACGAATACGACGACTTTCGCATCTCGCTCGCGGGCGCGCAGGAAAAGACCGCATTTCTATGGCACAAGAAAAAGTGGATGCGCCCACACGGCGCAACGCCCACGACGCACATCTTCAAGTTGCCGCTCGGACTCGTTGGCAACAAGAAGGCGGACTGGACGACGTCCGTCGAAAACGAATGGCTATGTCTCGCGCTGTTCAGGGCGTTCGGCTTGCCCGCGCCGAATGCGGACATCCTGAACTTTGGCGACCAGAAGGTGCTGGCCGTCGAGCGCTTCGACCGGCGGCTTCATCCTTCGAAGAAATGGATCTTGCGGCTACCGCAGGAGGACTTTTGCCAGGTGCTGGGCAAGCCCTCGCATCAGCGATATGAAGCGGATGGCGGTCCCGGCATGATCGACATTGCGGGTGTGCTGCGTCAATCGGAGCGGCCTGACGCCGACCTCGAGACCTTCCTCAGCGCGCAGATTCTGTTCTGGATGCTGGCGGCGCCGGATGGCCACGCGAAGAACTTCAGCGTGCATCTGATGCCGGGCGGGCGTTATGCGCTGACGCCGCTGTACGACATCATGTCGATCTGGCCGGTTGAAGGGGACGGCGGCAACCAATGGTCGTGGCACAAGGCGAAGCTCGCGATGGCGGTGGCCGGTAAGAACCGGCACTATCTGATGAAGGATATCCAGCGCCGTAACTTCAACGCGATGGCGGCACGTTGTTTCTACGGTGCTGACGCAGAGCCGTTGATAGGCCGACTGATCGATGCAACGCCCACGGCCATAGATGCGGTCGCCGCCGCGATGCCAGCCGGTTTCCCCGAGCGTGTGGCCGAGCGTATCTTCGACGGGCTGCGGATATCAGCGGAACGGCTCGCCGCGATGCCACCGGGCGTTTGAGCGCGACGCCCTCGCGCTTTTTGATCCGAAGTGGTGCGTGTGCGGCGCAACGGTCTATACACAGTTTGCCGATAACAAATCGCGTGCGGCGACGCGGGGGTGTGAAGTGTGGTTTGCTTGGGCTTGCGCGGGCATCCGCGTATTGTCTTCGTGCTGCATGCGTCGCCCCTGTGGGTTTGCCTTTGCGCTGGCATCCGCGATTTTTTTTGCCTGCTTCAGGCGTCGCCCCTGTGCGGGGCGGCACCTACTTTTCTTTGCCGCCGCAAAGAAAAGTAGGCAAAAGAAAGCGGCTAACACCGCCAACATTTCTCATTGCCTGAGGGCCCCCAACCGGTCTTACGCTTCACACGGCAACGGCTCTGTTGGCGCGTGTTGCCAACGCTTTGAATAAACGCATCACCCGCTTCGAATGCATTTGCGCGGGCAAGCGGCAGCGAATGGTATGTGCCGCCCAGGTGGGAAACTGTGTGTAGGTTGTCGCGTCGTATATCCTGGCGCTCTTACAGGGTGGGACGCGTGCGCTATCGGTCCGGAGTGATGCGTGTGCGGTACTACGGCCTACACACAGTTTGCCACCTGGGCGGCCGTGGACTATCTGGCACGGCATGCTGCAACGCGGATGCGTGAAGCGGGTGATGAGCACCGCAAGAGCGCTGGCAACAAACGTGGGTCACGTGATTGCCGTGTGAAGCGTAAGACCCTGTGGGGGCCCTCAGGCAGGAAGAAGAATTGGCGGTGTTAGCCGCTTTCTTTTGCCTACTTTTCTTTGCGGCGGCAAAGAAAAGTAGGTGCCGCCCCGCACAGGGGCGACGCGTGAAGCACGCTAACAAAACGCGGATGCCAGCGAAAAGGCAAATCGCGGATGCAAGCGCAAAGGCAAATCGCGGATGCAAGCGCAAAGGCAAAAAACCAAACCGCTTGCACAGCAAACACCCCCTCACGGATGCCTGCAAAAGCACCGAGGCACACAACTAGAACCGATCTACAGCGCGTAGCGCAAAACCCTTAAACATCCAAAGCTTCCTCGACCAACTCAATCCAGTGACGCACCTGCGTCTTACCAGCTCCATCCAGATGCATCTGGCAACCAACATTCGCGGTCGCGATAACATCCGGCTTACCACTTTCCAGCGCAGCAATCTTGTTTTCCCGCAACTTCTGCGCAAGCTCAGGCTGCGTAATCGAATACGTCCCCGCGGACCCGCAGCACAAATGCCCATCGGGCACAGCAGAAAGATCGAACCCTAACCGCGACAGCACACTCTCCACCGCGCCACCAAGCTTCTGCGCATGCTGCAACGTACAAGGACAGTGAAACGCGACACGCATCGCGGCAGCATCATCAGCAGGCTGCAACGCATCGAGCGGCTCCGCACCCAGCACCTCGACGAGATCAAGCGCCATCGCACTCACGCGCGCGGCCTTCGCCGCATAAAGCGGATCATTACGCAACAGATGCCCATATTCCTTCACGAACGCGCCGCAGCCGCTCGCCGTCTGCACGACGGCTTCGGCACCGGCCTCGATTGCAGGCCACCACGCATCGATATTACGCCGCGCCCGATCAAGCCCAGCGTCCTGCGCATTCAGATGATAGTCAGTCGCGCCACAGCAGCCCGCTTCGCGAACAGACATCACGCTAATCCCAAGCCGATCGAGCACCCGCGCCGCAGCCGCATTCGTATTCGGCGACAACGAAGTCTGCACGCAACCTTCGAGCATCAGCACGCGACGCGCATGACGCAACGCAGGACGCGCCTTCGCCGGCACGGCGGCACGCGCCGGAATCTTCACCTGCACGCTGGCAGGCAACAACGGCCGCAAAGCGCGCCCCGTCTTGAGCAGCGCATCGAACACAGCAGGCCGCGGAATCACCGTCCGCAAGCCCTTGCGCGTCAGCCGCTCGCCGACAGGCCGCTCCACGCGACGCTCGAGTTCGGCGCGCCCAATATCGAGCAGCCGGTGATACGTAACGCCCGACGGACACGTCGTTTCGCAATTGCGGCAAGTCAGACATCGGTCCAGATGCAGTTGCGTCTTGTCACTGACAGCTTCGCCTTCGAGCAGTTGCTTGATCAGATAGATGCGCCCGCGCGGTCCGTCGAGTTCATTGCCGAGCAATTGATACGTCGGGCACGTCGCATTGCAGAAGCCGCAATGCACACACGAGCGCAGGATGCTTTCCGCTTCCGCTGCATCGGGCAGGGCTTTCGCGTGAGAGTCGAGATTCGTTTGCATGATCGCGCTCGCTTCAGAGATCGGTGTACAGTCGGCCAGGGTTCAGCACGCCACTCGGATCGAGGCGGCGTTTCAATTGATGCTGATAGCGCAGCAGCGGCGCGGCGAGCGGCTGGAACGGCTCGCGATCAGGCGACGGCGTGAAGCAGGTAGCATGACCGCCTGCCGCATGCGCGAGCTGACGGATTTCAGCGGCGGCAGCATCGCTCTTGAGCCAGCGCTGCGCGCCCGCCCAGTCGAGCAGCGCGTCGCCGGGCAGTTGCATCAACGGCGTCGCATTCGGCAGCGACAAACGCCACAACGGACGTGTGTCCGCGAAGAACGGCAGCTGATGATCGCGCAGCGCATCCCAGAACGCACAGTCGATTTCTTCTCCGCCGATCCGATCCACGGCCGACTTCACCGAACCACGTCCGCCTTCCAGCCGCACATGCAGCTTGCCATCGACATAACTTGCGCCGCTCACCGGCAGCGCGGCCTTGCGCCATGCCGACAGTTCGCGCATCGCTTCATCGGCGCCGAGTGCGAGTGCGAAGCTGCGCCGCTCGCGCGGTTTCGGCAGCACTTTTAGCGACACTTCCGTCAACACGCCCAGCGAACCGAAGCTGCCCGCGAGCAGACGCGACATGTCATAGCCCGCGACGTTCTTCATCACCTGACCGCCAAAGCGCAGATGATCGCCGTCGCCCGTGATCACGCGGCAACCGAGCACGAAGTCGCGTACCGATCCCGCCCACGGCCGGCGCGGACCTGAAAGGCCAGTCGCGACCGCGCCGCCAAGCGTGCCTTTGCCATCGAAAAGAGGCGGCTCGCACGGCAGCATCTGATCCGCGTCATCGAGCGCGGCATTCAGTTCGACGAGCGGTGTCCCGGCGCGTGCGGTGATCACCAGCTCGGTCGGGTCATACGCGACGATGCCACGATGCGAGCCCGTGTCGAGTTCTTCGCCTTGCACGTCGCGGCCGAGAAAACGCTTGCTGTCGCTGCCGCGAATGCGTAACGGCATGTGCTCGGCGATCGCGCGCTGCACTTGCGTGACGAGGCGCGCGCTGTCGTCCGTCGAATCGAATTCGCGTCGCATCAGAAGCGCTCCAGTTCGGGAAACGGCAGCTTGCCGTGGTGAATATGCATCGCGCCGTGTTCGGCGCAGCGATGCAACGTGGGAATGTTCTTGCCCGGATTGAGCAGGCCGTCGGGATCGAAAGCGGCCTTCAGTGAATGGAACAGCGTGAGTTCTTCACTGCTGAACTGCACGCACATCTGATTGATCTTCTCCCGTCCGACGCCGTGCTCGCCCGTGATGCTGCCGCCCACTTCGACGCACAGTTCGAGAATCTTCGCGCCGAGCGTTTCGGCGCGCTCCATTTCACCGGGAGCGTTGGCGTCGAACAAAATGAGCGGATGCATGTTGCCGTCGCCCGCATGAAAGACGTTCGCGACGCGCAGGCCATATTCGTTCGACAGATCCGCGATGCCGCGCAATACGCGCGCAAGTTCGCGGCGCGGAATCGTGCCGTCCATGCAGTAATAATCCGGCGAGATGCGGCCCACGGCGGGAAACGCATTCTTGCGCCCGGCCCAGAAGCGCTGGCGCTCGGCTTCATCCTTCGCAATGCGGATGCCCGTCGCGCCCGCTTCGCGCAGTATTGCGCCGACGCGATCGCAGTCTTCCTGAACGTCCGCTTCCGCGCCGTCGAGTTCGCACAGCAGGATCGCTTCGGCATCGATGGGATAGCCCGCGTGGATGAAGTCTTCGGCGGCGCGGATCGCGAGGTTGTCCATCATTTCGAGGCCGCCCGGAATCACGCCAGCCCCGATGATCTGCGCGACGGCCGCGCCCGCTTTCTCGACATCGTCGAAGCTCGCGAGCAGCACCTTCGCGCTTTGCGGTTTGGTCAGCAGCTTGACCGTGACTTCCGTGACGATGCCGAGCATGCCTTCGGAACCCGTCAGCAGCGCGAGCAGATCGAAACCGGGCGAGTCGAGCGCTTCGGAGCCGATCGTCAGATGCTCGCCATCGATGGTCAGCACTTCGAGCTTCAGGATGTTGTGTACGGTCAGGCCGTATTTCAGGCAATGCACGCCGCCCGCGTTCTCGGCGACATTGCCGCCGATCGAGCAGGCGATCTGCGACGACGGATCGGGCGCATAGTAAAGACCGTGAATCGCAGCAGCCTGCGAGATCGCGAGATTGCGCACACCGGGCTGCACGCGCGCGATCGATGCCTCGGGGTCGATGTGCAAGATGCGGTTGAAGCGCGCCATCACCAGCAAGATGCCCTGTTCGAGCGGCAGCGCGCCACCCGACAGACCCGTACCCGCGCCGCGCGCGATGACGGGCACCTTGCGCGCAGCCGCGAATCTCAGCAGCGCCTGCACCTGCTCGATCGAATCGGGCAGCGCGACCATCATCGGCGTCGTGCGATACGCGGCGAGGCCGTCGCATTCGAATGGGCGCAGATCTTCCTTGTCGTGCAGCAGTTGCATCGAGGGCACGAGACGCTGAAGCTCGGCGACCAGCGCGGCCTTGTCATGCGAGGGCAGTGGGCCGTCGATCCGTTCGTCGTAGGCGTAGCTCATGGGGTGTCTCCGTGGGCGCGGTTGCTGTGTCATGCGCCGCTTATCCGTGTTGCCGCCGATTGTTCCCGTTTCGTGTTTCGCTGTCGATGGACGCGGCAAGTGGTCGTACCAGTTTTTTGATTTCCACGAAACCATGCAGGATGCGCTGAAGCAGGCGTGCAATGGGAATTGGCGTTATCATCGACCGCATCCAGAACCTGTTCGACAAGTGGTCATACCAGTGATTTCAGACCCGGAAAACCCCTCCAAACAGTCCGATCGTAAGATCGCCGACGTGGTCGCGGAGCGCATCGAAAGGCTGATCGTCGATGGCGTGCTGAGGTCGGGGCAGGCGCTGCCATCGGAGCGTCGCCTGACGGACAAGCTCGGCGTATCGAGAACGGCTTTGCGCGAAGGGCTGAAGCTGCTGCGCGCGCGGGGCATCATCGAAACGGCGCACGGCAAGGGTTCGTTCGTCGCGAACCTGACCGCGCAGCCGCCGCAATCGCCATTGATGCATCTGCTCGCTTCGCAGCCGCGCACGCTTTACGACCTGTTCGAAGTGCGCGGCATGCTCGAAGCCGAGTCGGCGCGTCTGGCCGCGTTGCGCGGAACGCCCGCCGACTACATGATGATCACGCGCCGCTACGAGGAAATGCTCGCCGCGCACAATGCCGAAACCGATCCCGCGACACACGCGCGCCTCGATCACGCGTTTCATCTCGCGATTTGCGAGGCGTCGCACAACCCGGTGCTCGTGCATACCTTGCGTTCGCTGACGGAACTGCTGCTGAGTTCGGTGTTTGCGTCCGTGAACAATCTTTATCACCGGCAGCCGCATCGCAAGCGGATCGACCGGCAGCATGCGCGCCTCTACAACGCGGTGACGGGCAAGCTGCCCGAGCAGGCCTATCGGGCCGCTGCGGATCATATCGACGGCGTGCGCGAAAGCCTGCAGGAAATCGAACAGGAAGAGCAGCGACTGGTGCGGGCGACGCTCCGGCTCGAAGGGTGGAAGTAAGCGCTCGTTGCATCGGCGCTTTTTTTGCCCGCGCAAAAACGCAACTACCGGTCTGCCGCGCCTCAACCTCCGCCAACGCCTTCGGCGGCAACTTCGGTTTCGCAAAAGGAGGGCGGAGCGTACCGCGGGAAAGCGCTACTGCGCCTTTTTCTTCCGCGACGAGGACTTCATCTCGACGACATCGGGCGACCGCTTGCGCTTGCCGGGCAGCACGCCCATGCGCGGGTCGCGCTCGCGTGCAAGCGCAACCATCTCGTGCGCGACCGTTTCGAACTCGGGGTGCGTCTGCGACACATACAGCCACTTGCCGAGCACGGGATGCGGCGCGAGCACAGGGAAGTCCTCCAGCAAGCCCGCTTGCCGGTCGTGCGACGTACACACCACTAGCCCGTTCCACGGTTCATTGCCGCTTGCCACCGCGAGATACAGAAGGCCGTCGAGATACGCCGCCTGAAAGTTGAAGAATCTTTCTCGCGAATACTCGGGGTCTCGTTCGAGAGGTTCGAAAATCCACACGAGCGGGTTTTCTCGCTTGCGTTTCGGGTTCAGTTCGACCGGCTGCATGGCGGGGCCTTCAATGAAATTTTTCCGATGATATATCCAGCGGCTTTGTCCGGCAGGCGGGCCGTGCGACAGGTTGCCACCCGTTTTTCATACGTCATTGCGCGAGAAACAGGTATCGTATCGCCCATGGTGCAGTGCAACGCACCGATAGAACTTGGCACAAATCAGGAGAAAAGGAGCAGCAATGGCAAACAGGATCGAAACAATCGGCATCATCGGCGCGGGCACGATGGGCAACGGCATCGCGCAGGTATCGGCGGTGGCAGGGCTGAAGGTCGTGCTGATCGACGTGACGGACGCCGCGCTCGAAAAGGGCATCGGGGCGCTCACGTCGAGTCTCGCGAAGCTCGTCGAGAAGGGCAAGATCGAAGCGGCGGCGCGCGATGCGGCGCTCACGCGCATCGAGACCTCGACCGACTATCAGCGCCTGTCAGGCGTCGACCTGGTCGTCGAAGCGGCGACCGAAAACACCGAACTGAAAATTCGCATTCTGCGGCAGATCGAATCGGTCGTGAGCGGCGAGACGCTTATCGCTTCGAACACGTCGTCCATTTCGATTACCGCGCTGGCCGCGACGCTTGGCAAGCCGGAACGTTTCGTCGGCATGCACTTCTTCAACCCGGTGCCGTTGCTGCAACTCGTCGAAGTGATTCGCGGCGTGCAGACCAGCGACGATACGGCGGCCACGGTGCGCGAGTTGACCGAGCGCCTCGGCAAGACGCCCGTCAGCGTGAAGAACGCGCCGGGCTTCGTGGTGAACCGCATTCTCGTGCCGATGATCAACGAGGCGTTCTTCGTGCTGGCGGACGGCATTGCGACGGCGGAAGAGATCGACGCGGGGATGCGTCTGGGCGCGAACCATCCGATCGGGCCGCTCGCGCTCGCGGATCTGATTGGGTTGGACGTGTGCCTGTCGGTGATGGATGTGTTCCTGAAGGATTTCGGCGACTCGAAATATCGCGCGTGTCCGCTGTTGCGCGAACTCGTGGCGGCCGGGCGTCTGGGCCGCAAGACGGGACACGGCGTGTATCGCTACGATCCGAAGCATTGAAGCGTCAACCTAGTTCGAAAGACGTGACGCCATAAAGCCGCGCAAGCGGTATGTCCGGGGCGCGCTTCGTGTACATGCGCGCCGTTTCGAACACGCTCGTCAAACGATGCCGTTCGGCGAGCGCGACGGCGGCTGTGTTGAGTTCGGGCACGTCGAGCGCGACGGTCTCGCTGGGGCAATGCGAGATGAGCGCGGTGAACAGGGTTTCGGCTGTTTGCGGGTCGTCGGCGAATAGCGGTCCGATCTTGCGTCCCTCGCGGCATCTACGCAGCACGCCATAGCCGCTGATATGGCCTTCGCTGACGCTTGCGAGCGCGACGGCATCTGGTTGATCGATCCACGCGCGCAGAAAGGCTTCGCGCGGCGCGGGAAAGAACCGCTGGTCATACGATGCCAGCTTGTCGAAAGGCAACTGGCGCACATCGACGAGTGAAGGGTGGTTCGTCACGTCGGTCTCGGCCACACCCTGAAAGCGTATGTTCCGGTATGCGAGCTGAAATCCCGACTTCCCGTAGTTCGGCTGCTGCGCGACTACGCCATCGAGTCCAACGTTGCGCTTGCCGAGATACGCGATGCCATGCTGCCAGATGCGCATGCCGAGTCCCTTGCCGCGAAACTCCGGCCTCACAATATACAGGCCAATGAAGCCGAAATGCGCGTCATAGGCGACAGCTGAAATCGAGCCGACCGGTTCGCCTTGCAACTCGCCGATCAAGAACCCGTCCGGGTCGGCGGCACGAAAGACGTGCGCATCGTGCAAGCCTGGATTCCATCCTTCATGCGCGGCCCATTCGATGGCGAGATTCACTTCATCGGCGTTCATCGTGCGAACGATGAAGTCGCGCGGCGCGTGCGTCGCTTCGTTCATGATGTCTCCTTGTCGCAGCCGGGTGCATCTGCTCACATGCGAACACATATCATGCCGCCAAAACTGTTTTCACGTTTGCGCGTAGGTCGTTGCGCCGTCGTGAATTAACGAACGCAATAGTCGAATATGAACGGCTGATGCATATCTATCCCGCGTTGCGCCTGGCGGTTCATGTGTTGGCGAAGACCTCTGCCGTCGAGTGTACGGACCACCTCTTGCATAGGCTCGACGCGGCTTAAGCAATACGCGCGACGCGTGACATACCTTGGTGCGAGCCAACTAAAAACCCCTTGTTTTCTGCACCTGCGCGCAGCATTCGCGCACCGTCGAAGGGATTATTCAGCAAACGCTAAAGTCGCGATACGATGCGCCGATATGCCGTAGTGGCGAGCGGCCTTATCGAGGCGTGCGGGCCCGTTTTTCACCTTCCACTGACCGGGAGTGATGTGTGACTCGTTCGATGTCGTACGCGATGGCGCGCATGCCATGAAGCGCAATCCATTCTTCCGTCTGCTTGCGCGTCTGCGCGTGGGCCGCAAGCTGCTGCTGATCTATCTGCTCGATTTAACCGCTGTGGTGTACATCAGCGGCATCCTGATTCACGAGAAATACATTTCAATCGACTTCTCGAACAAGGAGATCGTCGGCAACGCGTATATCGGCACGGTGCGCGATGCCTTGATCGACGTGGCGATGGCGGGCGCGGGACAGCGTCCGCCCGCTGCCCGCCTGAAGAGTGCGCAAACGGATCTCGCCAGCACGGAAGCGCGCTACGGCGCGCATCTGGAAAGCGCCGGGCTGAACGCGCGCGTGCGCGCCGCGCTGGACGTGCTGGCGCGCGAAGCGCAGCCCACTGCCGCACAAATCAACGAAGCGCTCGAAGCATGCCGCGAACTGGTGACTCGCGTCGGCAATCAGTCGAACCTGATCCTCGATCCCGACCTCGACAGCTACTACGCGATGTCGCTGTCGATCCTGCGTTATCCAGCGCTGCTCGAATCCGTGAACCGGATTGGCCGCCAGTTGCACGAAGGGCACGAAGGCGTGCATGCCGTGCGCTCGCACGACGAACTGCGCACGCGCTATCTCGTGCTCGAAGGGCAACTCGATGCCGTGCTGCAAGGTCTGCGCTCTGACTTCTCGGAAGCGGGTGCCGCCAATCACGCGCTCGATTCGACGCTCGGGCCGTCGATGGCGCGCATGCTCACGGCCGTCGAATCGTACCGGCACGCGGCGCGCATCATCGTCGACAGCAACGGCGAGGTCGACCCCACGCTGCTGTCGATCGTCGACGTGCAGCAGCAGACGCTCGTAGCCAGCGTGCAGGATACGTGGCGCAGCACGGCGGATCAGCTCGACGACCTGTTGCACGCGCGCGTGCGCGGTCTCTTCTCGCGCATGTGGCTGCATCTGGGCACGGCGCTCTTTCTGTTATGCAGCATTCTCGGCATGGTGTATTTCGTCGCGCAGCAGATTTCGCGGCCACTGCGCCAGCTTGCGCGCGTGATGGACACGGTGCGCAGAACGGGCGATCACACCGTGCGCGCGAGTTGGCACAGCCAGGATGAAATCGGCCAGCTGGTGCGCGGCTTCAACGAAATGCTCGAACAGCTCGACCGTGAGCGCGACGTGCAGAAGGAACTCGCGGCGACGGCGCGCGCATCGGCTGCGCAGCATGCACTTGTCGAATCGACGCCCGTGCCGATGATGGTGACGGCCGTGCCCGGTCATGAAGTGCTGCACGCAAACCAGCCCGCACTATACTGGCTCAATGGCGTGACGACCGATCCCTGGGCGTACGGCCTCGATTCGTCGGTGCGCGCGCGGTTTTTCCAGCAGTTGTCCGATCGCGATGCCGTCGACGAATTCGAAGTGCGCTGGAAAGCGAGCACCGAACCGACGTGGGCGATGCTGTCCGCGCGGCGTCTCAACTTCCAGGGCCGCGACGCCGTGCTGACGGCCTTCACGCCGATCAACCAGATCAAGCTGATGGAGCAGCGGCTCGAACTGTGGGCGAAGGTGTTCGAGGCTTCATCCGAAGCGATCCTGATTCTCGACCAGGAGCGGCGTCTGCTGACGGCCAATGCGTCGTTCTATCGCGCGACGGGCTACCGTGCGGAAGATATCGCGGGCCAGCCGCCCGCGTTCATCGTCGCCGGCGCGAATGGCGGCGCGGTGATCACGGCGCTCGCGACGCTCGTCGACCGCTCCAGTTCATGGAACGGCGAAGCGCAGATCAGACGGCGTCAAGGCGGCGATTATCCCGCGTGGCTGATGATCAGCGCGGTGCGCGACAAACGCGGCAGCGTGTCGCACTACATCTGCACACTGATCGACATCACGGATCGCAAGAAGAGCGAGGCGCGCATCGAGTTTCTCGCCGAGCACGACGTGCTGACCGAATTGCCGAACCGTGCGCTCTTCACGAAACGGCTGGGCGTGGCGCTCGAACACGCGAAGCAGGCTCAACAACGCGTGGCCGTGCTCTTCATCGACCTCGACAGGTTCAAGGACATCAACGATTCGCTAGGCCATCATATCGGCGATGGCTTGCTGCGTTCCGTTTCGCGGCGTCTCGTGCAGGCCGTGCGCAGCAGCGACACCGTGAGCCGCCTGGGCGGCGACGAGTTCACGATGATTCTCGCCGATGCGGGCAGCGCGGCCGATGTCGCGCGCACCATCGACGAACGTCTGCTACCGCTCGTGCGCGAGCCGCATGCGATCGGCGGCGTCACGCTGCAGGTTGCGTGCAGCGCGGGCGTGGCGCTCTATCCCGACGACGGCACGGACATCGAAACACTGATGCAGAACGCCGATGCCGCGATGTATCAGGCGAAGGCAGCGGGACGCAACCTCGTGAAGTTCTTCTCGCCGGATATGGCGGAGCGCGCGCGTCAGCGGCTCGCGCTCGAAGCCTGCATGCGCACAGCTATCGAGCGGCACGAACTGCGGCTCGCTTTTCAGCCGTGTCTCGATGCGCAAACGGGCGCGCTCGTCAGTGTCGAAGGCTTGCTGCGCTGGACGCATCCGCAACTCGGCGCGGTGACGCCGGCACAGTTCATTCCCATCGCCGAAGAGACGCGGCTGATCATTCCGATCGGCGCATGGGTGATCGAAGAAGCGTGCCGGCAACTCGCGCGCTGGCGCGACGACGAGATGGGCGAGTTGCGCATGTCGATCAATCTGTCGGCGATCCAGTTGCGCGACGCGGATATCGTCGATACGTTGCGGCGCAGTCTCGCGATGCATGGCGTCGCGCCGCAGCGGCTGGAACTCGAAATCACCGAAACGGTATTGATGGATAGCGCGGAGAACTATCTCGATGCGATTCGCGCGATACGCGCGCTCGGCGTGAAGCTGTCGCTCGACGATTTCGGCACGGGCTATTCGAGCCTTAGTTATCTGAACCGCTTTCCGCTGGACCGATTGAAGATCGACCGGGCGTTCGTTCGCGACATGCTCGATGCGCCCGCGGATCTCGCTGTCATCAAGGCGATCATCGAGCTTGGGCATGAGCTGGGTCTGCGCGTGGTCGCGGAGGGCGTCGAAAACGAGGACGAAGCGAATACGCTGCGCAGCATCGGTTGCGATGAATTGCAGGGATTCCTGTATTCGCCGGCGATATCGGCTGAAGAACTGGAGACGTGGGCGGCGCAGCGGGTCGCGGCGGATGTCGAATGATGCGTTGGTATAAGTTACCGGCGCGTTGTCATGAAGACGCTTGCGTGCCGGGCTTGAAACGCGCTACACGGCTACCGCAAGCGTTGGCGCGTGAATTGCATGTCAGTAACTCCGATGGCGCCTGTGCGCCAATCGATAGGGAGAGCGATATGAACCGCGATCAGATCAAAGGTGTTGCGCAGCAGGTGAAGGGCAAGGTCAACGAGGTGGTCGGCAAGGTGACGGGCAATCGCACGCAGCAACTGAAGGGCGATTTGCAGCAGGCTACGGGGACGGCCCGCAAGGCGTTCGGCGACGGGAAGGAGAAGATCAGAAGGATGGGCCGGTGACGTTTCCGTCGGACCGGCCTGTGTTCATCTAAAAACGATCAATGATCGTGACGCATGCAGGCCGTCGCGGGTTGCTGCGCGGCCTTGCGGCTCAGCATCAGCGTGACGGCCGCCGACACGGCCAGCGTCGCGCCGACCACGTACAGACCCGCTGCATATCCGCCCGTCACGTTCTTGAGCCAGCCGATCGCGAACGGTCCGACGAAGCCGCCCAGATTGCCGACCGAATTGATCATCGCGATGCCCGCTGCGGCGCCTGCGCCTGAGAGGAACATGCTCGGCATCGCCCAGAGCGGCGCTTTTGCCGCGCTGATGCCGACATTGACGACCACCAGTGCGAGCACGATCAAGAGCGCAGTGCCTGCCTGACCCGCGAAGATGAAGCCGACGCACGCCAGCGCACACGGAATGACGACGTGCCACGTGCGTTCTTCAGTCCGGTCGGAGTGCCGCGCCCACAACACCATCGCGATCACGGCCAGCACGCTCGGAATGCCCGTCAGCAGGCCCGTTTGCAGCGCGCTGAACCCGTACTGCCGGATGATGAGCGGCGCCCACAGACCCAGCGTATACAAGCCCGCCGACGTGCCGAAGTAGATGAGCGCAAGCGCCAGCACACGCGGATCGCGCAACGCACTCAGCGCGCCCGCCGTATGTCCCGAGTGACCTTTGCGCTCGTCGGCTTCGGTCTTGAGCTTCGCAATCAGCCATTCGCGCTCGTCGTCCTTCAGCCAGTGCGCTTTCGACGGCGTGTCGGTCAGAAACTTCAACACGACGAAGCCGAGCACGACGGCGGGCACGGCCTCGATGATGTAGAGCAATTGCCAGTCGGCGAGGCCGAACATCGGCGGCAACTGCATGATCGCGCCGGAGATCGGCGAGCCGATGGCCGTCGAGATCGGCGCCGCAGCCATGAACCATGCGGCGGCTGCCGCGCGCTGCTTGCCCGGAAACCACAGGCTCAGATACAGGATGATGCCGGGAAAGAAGCCCGCTTCCGCGACGCCCAGCACGAAGCGCAACACGTAGAAGCTGGTCGGTCCCGTGACGAACGCCGAAGCCGCCGACACGATGCCCCACGTCACCATCACACGCGCGATCCAGATCCGTGCGCCGACGCGATGCAAGATCAGATTCGACGGCACTTCGAACAGAAAGTAGCCGATGAAGAACAGCCCGCCGCCGAAGCCGAATGCCGTCGGCGAAAGACCGATTGCCTTGTTCATCGTCATGGCGGCGAAGCCAACGTTGACGCGATCGAGAAAGCTGACGAAGTAGAGCAGCATCACGAACGGAATGATCCGTAACATGAGCTTGCGCGCTACTCGCGATTCGAGTTCGGGTTGCATGTGTCTCCTCCTTGGAGGTTGAGCCGGACTGTGCCGGACAATTCAGGCTTCACGCGTTGTCTGCCGTTTGCGGGTCAGTTGTTGTTGTGTGCGTGAAGCCTTTGGGCGCGCTTTTCGCTGCGCCCGGTGTCGCGGCGGCGACAGCCGCGCGACAACTGATTTGCATGCGCGTTATGCGGCGACGGGCACCTTTTCGACGAGCGCGCACACGGCTGCCGTCACTTGCGCCGTCGTCGCCTTGCCGCCGAGATCGCCCGTATGCAGCGACGGGTCCGCGGTGACGGTTTCGACTGCGCTCATCACGCGCTTCGCGGCTTCGAATTCGCCGAGATGCTCGAGCAGCATCACGACCGACCAGAACGTGCCGATCGGATTCGCGAGGCCCTTGCCCATGATGTCGAACGCCGATCCGTGGATCGGTTCGAACATCGACGGATAACGGCGCTCCGGGTCGATGTTGCCCGTCGGCGCAATGCCGAGGCTGCCCGCCAGCGCGGCGGCGAGGTCGCTCAGGATGTCGGCGTGCAGGTTGGTGGCGACGATGGTGTCGAGCGATGCCGGGCGGTTGATCATGCGGGCCGTCGACGCATCGACGAGTTCCTTGTCCCATTTGACGTCCGGGAACTCCTTCGAAATCTGCAACGCGATTTCATCCCACATCACCATCGCGTGGCGTTGCGCGTTGCTCTTCGTGATGACGGTGAGCAGCTTGCGGGGGCGCGACTGCGCGAGACGGAACGCGAAGCGCATGATGCGTTCGACGCCAGCGCGCGTCATGATGGAGACATCGGTGGCGGCTTCGATCGGATGGCCCTGATGCACGCGGCCACCCACACCTGAATATTCGCCCTCCGAGTTTTCGCGGACGATCACCCAGTTCAGGTCTTCGGGCGTGCAGCGCTTCAGCGGTGCGTCGATGCCCGGGAGAATGCGCGTCGGCCGCACGTTCGCGTATTGATCGAAGCCCTGGCAAATCTTCAGGCGCAGGCCCCACAGCGTGACGTGATCGGGCACGTCGGGGTCGCCTGCCGAGCCGAACAGGATTGCGTCCTTGTTGCGGATTGCGTCGAGGCCGTCGGCGGGCATCATCACGCCGTGCTCGCGGTAGTAGTCCGCGCCCCAGTCGAAGTTTTCGAACTCGAATTTGAAGCTGTTGCTGGTGCGCGCCAGCGCTTCCAGCACTTCCTTGCCCGCCGGCACGACTTCCTTGCCGATGCCATCGCCGGGGATCGTCGCAATGCGATAGGTGTTCATGTCTCGCTCCTTCAATTGATTTGGAATGGAACTGACTGTACCTAACTGGAAGCGTTGTAACCGGTGCTAAACTCAAAGCATCTTTAACTTGAATTCACAAATCGAGCCGTGACTGGGACCGTTCAACCGACCGACTTGAGCTTTTTCTCGACGCTCGCCGCGTCAGGTAGCCTGAGCGCGGCGGCGCGCGAACTGGGGCTGACGCCCGCCGCCGTGAGCAAGCGTCTGACGCAGATGGAGCAGCGCGCGGGCGTGCCGCTCGTCAACCGGACGACGCGCCGGATGATGCTGACGCCCGAAGGCGAGGTTTACCTTGAGCACGCGCGGCGGATACTCGATGAGATCGACGCATTGTCCGAGTTGCTGGGTAGCGCGAAGAAGAGCCCGAAGGGCTTGCTGCGGGTGAACGCGACGCTTGGGTTCGGGCGCAGTCATGTCGCGCCGGCTATCTCACGTTTCGTGAACCGTTATCCGCAGGTTGCCGTGCAGTTGCAGTTGTCCGTCACGCCGCCGCCGCTTACGGATGACGCGTTCGACGTCTGCATCCGCTTCGGCGAACCGCCCGATACGCGCGTCGTCGCGCGACGGCTTGCGCCGAATCGCAGGTTGTTATGCGCGGCACCGTCGTACATCGCCGAGTATGGGATGCCGGTCACGCCGCATGAACTGGTGAGGCACAACTGCATCGGCATACGGCAGGGCGACGAAGCGTACGGCGTGTGGCGGCTCGCGACAGGGCGTGGCGCTGCCCGCAAGACGGAGTCGGTGCGCATCAACGGCAATCTGACGACCAACGACGGGGAGATCGCGGTGAAGTGGGCGCTCGAAGGGCACGGGGTTCTGATGCGCGCGGAGTGGGATATCAATGAGTATCTTGCGGATGGGCGGCTTGTGCAGGTGCTGCCTGGGTACGAGACGCCGGGCGCCGATATCTTTGCCGTGTATTCGCAACGGCATCAGATGTCCGCGCGGATTCGGACGTTTGTCGATTTCATTGCGGGGGAGTTGAGGGAGGCGCGGGAGGGGTAGGGAGCTGCGGCGCGGCCGTTGCGCCTTTACCTTGTTTTACAGAGTGGCTTGAGTTTCATGCTAGATATACCGTCTCTTTCTGCAGATATTGATTCGGATATCTATGCAATGGAATACGCTCGAGGTACCGCTGGAGCATGGGTGGCAATGTACGCTGCATCCGGCGTGGCAGTATCGGCGGCTCTCGCGGGAACTGCGAACCTCGCCGTCTTTAGGCAGACGGAATAGCTGGACGCGCGACGGGTCGTCCTCATTCCGGATCGACGCCGGATGCGAAGCGAAAGAAGAGGCGCGCAAACAGCGCGAACGGGATAAGCGCGACTTCGATCTTTACTTTCGGCCGTGCTCGGACCTGCGGACGGCGACGGGCAACCGTGAACTTGATGTCGTACGTTCGTTTCTGCGCGATCTGCTGGATGTCGCGCATTGGAACCTGCCGATCGATAACAATGGTATCGAGAGAGCGCTGCGGGAAGCAGTTGTCTCGGGGCGACTCGTGCCCGTTATCGATCGGGAATGGCGTGCTCTGCCGAGAGTGACGCGTCCGGATTATGCGCCGGAGCGATGGTCGTCGAATGGTAGTGGGTTCAGCAACGGTGGCGGATTCGGCCGGGGAAAATGGGCGGCTTTTGAGAATGCCGGCCCTGGTCCGCTGGTGTTGAACGGCGAGCCGGTATTGAGAGGCCCATACGATCCTGCTACGCGGGAAGCGCAACTGAAGGCGGCGTGGGCGGAGATGGCGGCGCTCACAGCCGGCATTTGCTCGAAGAATAGTGACGCCGAGGGCATGCCAGCACCTGCCAACAACGTGGCAGACCATTTCGCCGTTGACGAAGAAGGCTCGGACGGTTCGACTCGATTCAGCGATGCGCAGTCCTTCAAACTCGATGTATTGCCTGAGAGTGATAACGTATTGACGATGGCAGGGCGCGGTGTAGGCGAAGTACAGGAGGCGGAATGTTTTGCCGAATACGAAGCGCGTCTGGAGCAGTGCAAACTTTATGCGGCAATGACGGGTGATCCATACACCTATGTATCTTGCAAGGCGAACGCATTCGTGATTTATAACCAGTGTCGATGGCATTGATGCAACATCCACTCCCTAAAAGTTCTTTCGTTGTGTCTTATGACGATGCGGAAAAAAAACTATCAGTCTTCGTCGTCAAGGATTCCGACATTCAGTCGTTGAAAGAGTCGACAGTCGTTGCAGACTGGCCACTATCCGCCATCGGAGACGAGTTGGGCGAAGAGGTAGCCCGCCGGTTAGGGGTCACAGCGCTCAACGTTCTCGCGATTTATCATCCAGCGTTAAAGCCACTGGTAACGGTGAAGCTGGAGCAGTCGACGCTCCCCGATCAAGATGTCGGCCCTTGAATTCGGCCAGGCAGCCGTCTCAATGACTAGCGATATCAAGACTTGGGGTTGGGAACTTGCAACAAATAGCGACCTGCTATTGAAGATCTTCGGAGAATATCCGTCCTTCCATGATTCAGCGATAAGAAGCATTTCCATGGAACGCAACAGGCAATCATCGGTGACGGTCGAAGGGAAATCTCTGTCAGGCGGACGTCGGCGCGGATTGGTCGACCTTGTGCTCGAAATAGAACACAACCGCTATGGTGCTCCGCGCGCGAGCGACTATCTGGTCGTGGTGGATTTTCTGGATATCAGAAGTTCCCAAATCGACCTGAATGCGATGCTCGAAGAAGCTTCCGTCATGGACATTACCTTGACCAGGGAATCCGATGGGCTGATCAAGCTCGACCTGATGCCTAACGTTGGTCTCGACATACGGCTGACATGCCGTGAGGTCGTATTCCGCTCCGTCCAGCCCTATGTGCGCGACGGATCGTAGAGCGCTTCGCTACATGGCAAGCTCACTATGCATTGGTTTTTGCCTGTATTGCACTCGCACATCATCCAGTTGCACGGCCGCGCTTATCAACTCGCCCTGCTCGCGCAGCCAGTTCTTGTGCCGTTCAAGCATCGATTGCGCGATTGTCAAGCGGGCCTCTATTGCCGCGCGACTAGCGCATCAATCCCCTTATCGCGCGGCGAAAGATTTTCTTCGCTTCGTTCGTGTTCCTCGTTTGCGGAGCACGAAAACTGGCAGCAGTGGCCAACGCATCTGTCAAACAGCAAATGCTCGCGCGGCGCTCACGAAGCGCAAACAACGCGACACTCCGTTGTCCCGCAACCGACGAAATCCGCACCACATCCGCGCTACACCCACGCACGCCCACAGTGCTGCGCTGCACCAGCAAAGTGCCGGCGAGCCTCACCATGAATCAGCGGACAAGCTCGCGATACAACCCGTAAACCACCCGCAAACCCAAGCCAGCAAAGCCTCCGCGCCATCAATAGCCCGCATGGCACACACCTTGCGGTAAACCCCACATCGCGGCTCAACGACGAGCCGCAAAGCAGCATCCCCCAAGTACCGATGAATTTTGGACAACGGCGTCCCCTGAATCTGGTCTCGCACCCGATTCGCGGGACGCCGTAGTCGTTTACAGGCCTGGAACATGACCGACAAAGCCACATCGATCGATCTGCTGAACTGGCGCACGCCCGCCATGCGCGCCTTCCACTTCGCGTGGATGGCGTTCTTCGTCTGCTTTTTCGCGTGGTTCGCGTGCGCGCCGTTGATGCCGCTCATCAAGCAGGAGTTCCACCTCACGGCGGATCAGGTCGCGAACATCAACATCGCCGCCGTCGCAATCACGATTCTCGTGCGTCTGATCGTCGGTCCGATGTGTGACCGTTTCGGCCCGCGCAAGGTCTACGTCGCGTTGATGATGGTCGGCGCGCTGCCCGTGCTTGGCGCGGCGCTCGCGCATAGCTATACCGCGTTCCTGTTGTGCCGGCTCGGCATCGGCGCAGTCGGCGCGAGCTTCGTGATCACGCAATATCACACGTCGGTGATGTTCGCGCCTAACGTAGTCGGCACGGCGAACGCGACGAGCGCAGGCTGGGGCAATGCAGGTGCAGGCGCCGCACAGATGCTCGTGCCGCTGCTGCTCGCCGGCGCCGTCGCGCTGGGCGCGAGCAACTCCGACGCCTGGCGTCTGACGCTCGTGCTGCCGGGCATCGCGATGCCCATCATGGCCGCGCTCTACTGGCGCTTCACGCAGGACTGCCCGCAAGGCAATTTCACGGAACTGCGCGCACGCGGCATAGTCATCGATAGCGGCAAGAAAGGCGGCTGGGCGAGCCTGCTCGCGGCTTCGCGCAACTATCGCGTGTGGATGCTGTTCGTCACCTACGCCGCATGCTTCGGCGTCGAGGTGTTCATCCACAACGTCGCGGCCATCTACTACGTCGATCACTTCCAGCTGTCGCTGCGCGACGCCGGCCTCGCGGCGGGTAGCTTCGGTTTGCTCGCAATCTTCGCGCGTCCGCTCGGCGGCCTGTTGTCGGACTGGGGCGCGAAGCGCCGTGGACTGTCGGCGCGCTCGATGCTGCTATTCGCGCTGATCGCCGGCGAAGGCGTCGGCCTGCTGCTGTTCTCGCAGGCAAACCACGCGGCGCTCGCGGTGATCGCGATGTTGCTGTTCGGCCTCTTCACGCACATGGCGTGCGGCGCGACCTACGCGCTCGTGCCGTTCATCGATCGCAAGGCGCTCGGCGGCGTGGCGGGAATCGTCGGCGCGGGCGGCAATGTCGGCGCAGTGGCAGCGGGCTTTCTGGCTAAGGGCATGGGCGACCTGCATCAAACGCTGTTGACGCTCGGCGGCTTCGTCAGCGCGTCCGCGATCTGCGCGATCGCCGTGCGCTTCTCCGCCGAACACACCACACGCGATGCCGCACTCGGCGCAACGAATTAAATCAATGAATCCCCTCTCTGACAGGATCGGCGACATGAAAGTCATCGTTATCGGCCACGGCATGGTCGGCCACAAACTGCTCGAATGCCTCGCGGAACAAGCCACGGCGCGCCTCGACATCACCGTGCTGTGCGAAGAGCCGCGTCCCGCCTACGATCGCGTGCATCTGTCGGAGTTTTTCTCGGGCAAGTCCGCCGACGACCTGTCGCTGGTCGCGCCCGGCTTCTTCGATCGCGACGACATGGTGCTGCGCCTGAACGCGAAGGCCGTATCGATCGATCGCGACGCGCACACGGTGACGACCTCGACGGGCGAAACGCTTTCGTACGACAAGCTCGTGATCGCCAGCGGCTCGTATGCGTTCGTGCCGCCCGTGCCGGGTAAGGACCGCAAGGACTGCTTCGTCTATCGCACGATCGAAGACCTCGAAGCGATGCAGGAATGCGGCGCGCGCTCGAAGACGGGTGTCGTGATCGGCGGCGGTCTGCTCGGTCTGGAATGCGCGAAAGCATTGCGCGACCTGGGCCTCGAAACGCATGTCGTCGAATTCGCACCGCGTCTGATGGCGGTCCAGGTCGACGACGGCGGCGGCAAAGTGTTGCGCGGCAAGATCGAAGAACTCGGCGTGACCGTGCATACGCAGAAGAACACGCTGGAAATCGTCGACGGCGAAGACGGCACGCACCGCATGCAGTTCGCCGACGGCAGCCACCTCGACACCGACATGATCGTGTTCTCCGCCGGCATCCGTCCGCGCGACGAGATCGCGCGCGTCAGCGGCCTCGCGGTCGGCCCGCGCGGCGGCATCGTGATCGACAACCACTGTCGCACGAGCGATGCCGACATCTATGCGATCGGCGAATGCGCACTGTGGAACGGCCAGATTTTTGGCCTCGTTGCGCCGGGCTATGAGATGGCACGCGTGACGGCGAAGCAGTTGCTCGGCGAACAGGAGGCCGCGTTTGCGGGCGCCGACATGAGCACGAAGCTCAAGCTGATGGGCGTCGATGTGGCTAGCCTTGGCGACGCGCACGCGGCGACGGCGGGCAGCCGCACGTATCAGTTCAGCGACGAGCGCAAGCAGGTCTACAAGAAACTCGTCGTGTCCGACTGTGGCAAGTTTCTGCTCGGCGGCGTGATGGTCGGTGACGCGAGCGAATACGGCACGCTGCTGCAGATGATGCTGAACCGCATTCAGTTGCCGGAGTCGCCGGAATTCCTGATCCTGCCGCAAGCGGACGGCAACGCGAAGCCCGCACTCGGCGTCGATGCGTTGCCCGAGAGCGCGCAGATCTGTTCGTGCAACAACATCTCGAAGGGCGCGATCTGCGCAGCCGTTTGCGCGGGCGCGACGACCATCGGCGACGTCAAGAGCGCGACAAAGGCGGGCACGGCATGCGGCGGCTGCGTGCCGCTCGTCACGCAGGTGATGAAGGCCGAGATGAAGAAGCAGGGTCTCGCCGTCAACAATCATCTGTGCGAGCACTTTCCGTTTTCGCGCCAGGAGCTGTATCACATCGTTCGCGTCGAGCGCATCGAGACCTTCGGCGCGCTGCTGAACAAGCATGGCCACGGCCTTGGCTGCGATATCTGCAAGCCCGCCGTCGCCGGCATTCTCGCGTCGTGCTGGAACGAGTTCGTGCTGAAGAAAGAGCACGCCAGCCTGCAGGACACGAACGACTATTACCTCGCGAACATCCAGCGCGACGGCACATATTCCGTTGTGCCGCGCATGCCGGGCGGCGAAGTGACGCCGGACGGTTTGATCGCCGTCGGCCAGGTGGCGAAGAAATACGGTCTTTATACGAAGGTCACGGGCGGGCAGCGCGTCGATCTGTTCGGCGCGCGCGTCGAGCAGTTGCCGTTGATCTGGGAAGAGCTGATCGCCGCCGGTTTCGAATCGGGCCATGCGTACGGCAAGTCGCTGCGCACGGTGAAATCGTGCGTGGGCTCGACATGGTGCCGTTATGGCGTGGACGACTCCGTTGGCCTCGCGATCGATATCGAGAACCGCTACAAGGGTCTGCGCTCGCCGCACAAGATCAAGTTCGCGGTGTCGGGCTGCACGCGCGAGTGCGCGGAGGCGCAAAGCAAGGACGTCGGCATCATCGCGACGGAAAAGGGCTGGAATCTCTACGTGTGCGGCAACGGCGGGATGAAGCCGCGCCATGCCGAACTGATCGCTTCGGATCTGGACCGCGAAACGCTGGTCCGCTATATCGACCGCTTCCTGATGTTTTACGTGCGCACGGCGGACCGGCTGCAACGCACCAGCGTGTGGCGCGAGAACCTCGAAGGCGGACTGGATTATCTGCGCGATGTTGTCATCAACGACAAGCTCGGCATCGCGGCGGAACTCGAAGAGGAAATGCAGCACGTGGTCGACACGTACGAATGCGAGTGGAAGAAAGCCGTCACGGACCCCGAAACGCGCAAGCGCTTCCGTCACTTCGTCAACAGCGACAGCGCCGACGACAACGTCAGCTTCGTCCCGACGCGCGGCCAGATCCGGCCCGCCATGCCCGAAGAGCGCCAACGGCCCGTGCGCATTCCTGTCGTCGTCGAGCAGTCGACAGAACCGGCCGAAACGGTTTAATCCAGGCACCCACGCCATTCACTCAACGATAGAACGGAGATCGACATGAACAACGACCGTTTGCCGACCACCTGGACGTCCATCTGCACGCTCGACGACATCGTGCCGAACACGGGCGTCTGCGCGCTCGTCAATGGCGAGCAGGTCGCCGTGTTTCGCGTCGAAGGCGAGCGCGGCGGCGTGTACGCCATCGACAACTTCGACCCGGCATCACAGGCGGCCGTGCTGTCGCGCGGACTGATCGGCAGCCTCGGCGATCGCATCGTGGTCGCTTCGCCGATCTACAAGCATCACTTCGATCTGCGCACGGGCGAATGCCTCGAAGCGCCCGACAAGTCGGTCAGCGCGTTCGCGGCGCGCGTCGAAGACGGACACGTGTGGGTGTCGGCGTAATCTACTGAACGGGCTCTGACGATGGCGTGCGAGAACATCAAGACGGTTTGTCCTTACTGCGGCGTCGGTTGCGGCATGGTGCTGCACGTCGAGGAAGGGCAGGTCGTCAAGATTTCCGGCGACAAGGATCACCCGACCAACTACGGGCGTCTCTGCACGAAAGGTCAGTCGGCGCACGTCGCGCTGCGCAAGTCGGGCCGCCTTGAAAGCGCGTTCGAGCGGCGCACGCGCGACGCCGATCCAATCCCCGTTCCCGCCGATCTCGCGATTCCCGACACCGCCCGCCGTCTGCGCGCGATTCTCGACGAGCACGGTCCCGATGCGCTGTCGTTCTACGTGTCGGGGCAGATGTCGATCGAGGCGCAGTACCTCGTGAACAAGCTCGCGAAGGGCTTCATCGGCACCAACAACATCGAGTCGAACTCGCGGCTGTGCATGGCAAGCGCGGGTAGCGGCTACAAGCTGTCGCTGGGCGCGGACGGCCCGCCCGGCTCGTATCAGGATTTCGACAAGGCCAATCTGTTCTTCGTGATCGGCGCGAACATGGCCGACTGTCACCCGATCCTCTTTCTGCGCATGATGGATCGCGTGAAGGCGGGCGCGAAGCTGATCGTCGTCGATCCGCGCCGCAACACGACGGCGGACAAGGCGAATCTGTTCATGCAGATCAAGCCGGGCACCGATCTCGCGCTGCTCAATGGCCTGCTGCATCTGCTGCATAAAAATGGCCGTACCGACGCAGGCTTCATCGGCGAGTTCACGGAAGGCTGGGACACGATGCCCGCGTTCCTCGACGACTACACGCCGGAGAAAGTCGCCGCGCTCACGGGCATTCCCGAGGCCGACATCCGCCAGGCCGCGCAATGGATCGGCGATGCGCCCGAGTGGATCAGTTGCTGGACGATGGGCCTGAACCAGAGCACGCATGGCACCTGGAACACGAACGCGATCTGCAATCTGCATCTGGCGACGGGCAAGATCTGCCGTCCCGGCAGCGGCCCGTTCTCGCTGACGGG
Source organism: Paraburkholderia steynii (assembly GCF_900100565.1). Lineage (NCBI taxonomy): Bacteria > Pseudomonadati > Pseudomonadota > Betaproteobacteria > Burkholderiales > Burkholderiaceae > Paraburkholderia > Paraburkholderia steynii. The sequence continues at coordinate 146,453 of NZ_FNDI01000013.1, forward strand.
TCAGCCGAATGCGATGGGCGGGCGTGAGATGGGTTACATGGGTCCGGGCCTGCCGGGCCAGCGCTCGGTGCTGGTCGAAGAAGACCGCGCGTTCATCGAAGACCTGTGGCAAGTGCCGCGCGGCACGCTCAAGACGAAGCTCGGCAGCGGCACTGTCGACATGTTCTCGCGCATGGCGGCAGGCGACATCAAGGCGTGCTGGATCATCTGCACGAACCCGGTGGCGAGCGTCGCAAACCGGCAGAACGTGATTGCCGGATTGCAGGCTGCTGAATTGGTGATCGCGCAGGACGCGTTCCTCGACACGGAGACCAACCGCTACGCCGACGTCTTGCTGCCCGGCGCGCTGTGGGCCGAGGCGGAAGGCGTGATGATCAACTCCGAGCGCAACCTGACGCTGATGCAGAAGGCCATCGATCCGCCCGGCGCCGCACTCGCCGACTGGCAGATCATTGCGCGCGTCGCGTGCGAGATGGGGTTTGCGGATGCGTTCACGTATGCGTCGGCGGCCGAGGTGTTCGATGAAATCGCGCGCGTGTCGAATCCGAAAACGGGCTACGACCTGCGCGGCGCGAGCCATGCGCGCCTGCGCGAAACGTCGCTGCAATGGCCGTGCGCGCCCGATGCCGCATCCGACCGCAACCCGCTGCGCTATCTCAACGACGGCGTGAGCCAGACGCTGAAAGTGCTGCCCGACGGCACGCGCCCCGCGCTCGTGTTTCCGACCGCGAGCGGCAAGGCGATGTTCTTCGCGCGCCCACATGTCGATCCCGCCGAGATGCCTGGAGTGGAATTTCCCATCGTGCTGAACACGGGTCGCCTGCAACATCAATGGCACACGATGACGAAGACGGGCAAGGTGCCGATGCTCAACCGGCTGAACCCTGCGCCCTTCGTCGAACTGCATCCGGAAGATGCCGCGTCGCTTGGCGTGCGCGACAAGGACCGCGTCGAAGTACGCTCGAGCCGGGGACGCGCTGTACTGCCCGCCGTGGTCACCGAGCGCGTGCGTCCCGGCAACTGCTTTGCGCCGATGCACTGGAACGACGTGTACGGCGACGACCTGTGCATCAACGCGGTAACGAGTGACGCAATCGATGCGATCTCGCAGCAGCCCGAGCTGAAATTCTGCGCGGTAGCGCTGGCGCGCGTCGAAGCCGATGTCGTCGAAGCCCTGCCACACGATAGTGAAGCAGCACCCGCCGTCGCGAAAGAAATGCCCATCGCGATGAGCAGTCAGCCACAGGAACTGGATATGTCCCGTATCGACGCTCTCGCCGCCATGCTCGGCATCACCGACACGCCCGCGCCGACGCTGGACGACACGGCGCGGCTCTACATGGCGGGTTTTATCAGCGGCTTGCGTTCGTCGCAGGGCGAGGCACGGGGCGTGCCCGCGTTGCCTGCAAATGCGCCGCTGTCGGCGAATGCGCGGCTCTGGTTCGACGGCATGCTCGCGGGTCTCTTCAGTCGTGCGCCGGAATCCGGCATGGCGCTGACGTCCGTTACGCAACCCGCAGCAGTCGGCGGGCCTGCCGTGCGCATCGCGCACGCACGGCCCAAGGTCGCGCTGTTGTGGGCATCGCAGACGGGCAACATCGAATCGCTGACCGAGCAATACGCAACGCAACTGATGGAATCCGGCTTCGAGATCCGCATGTCGTGCATGGCGGACATGCCCGTCGCCGCGCTCGCGCAGAGCAAGTACGTGCTGCTGATGACGAGCACGTTCGGCGACGGCGACGCGCCTGACAACGGCCAGAGCTTCTGGAACGCATTGCAGGCCGACAGCGCGCCGCGCCTCGTCGATCAGCAATACGCTGTGCTCGGATTCGGCGACCCCAGCTACGACCAGTTCTGCGGCCACGGCCGCAAGCTCGACGATCGCTTCGCCGAGCTGGGCGCAAAGCGGCTGCATGCGCGCGTCGATTGCGACACGGATTTTCAGCCGGCCGCCGACAAGTGGCTTGAAGCCGTGATCGCGAAGATCAAGGCCGACGACGCGTTGCTATACGAAGTGCCCGCGCAAGGCGTGATTCCCGCCGTGCTGCCGGGCGCGACGCCGTCGAAGGCGAGTCCCGCCCAGTCGCGGCTCGTCGACAACCTGCGCCTCAATCGCAATGGCACGAAGGACACGCGCTACTTCTCGCTGGCAATCGGCGATTCGAACCTCGAATACGAAGCGGGCGATGCGCTCGGCGTGTGGCCGAAAAACTGCCCTGAACTCGTCGACGAACTGATCGATCTGTCGGGCGTGAAGGCGGATGCGTCGGTGCATGTGACGGGCGTCGGCGACATGCGGATCGCCGAGGCATTGGCGCGGCACTATGAAATCGCGCGGCCGAGCGTGGAAGCGCTGCAACTGATCGCATCGCGCAGCCGTAACGATGCGCTCGCGAAGCTGCTCGCCGACGAGCGCAAAGCCGATCTGAAACAATGGCTGTGGGGCCAGCAGCTTGCCGACGTGCTCCACGAGTTTCCCGCCGATCTGTCGGCTAGCGAGTTGCTCGGTGTCCTCAAGCGTCTGCAGCCGCGGCTTTATTCGATCGCATCGAGCCCGAAGGCGCATGCGGGCGAGGTTCATCTGACGGTGGCCGCCGTGCGCTACAACAACGGCAGGCGCAACCGCAAAGGCGTGTCGTCGACGTTTCTCGCGGATCGCGCGCACGACGTCAGCGTGCCTGTTTTCGTGCAAAAGTCCGCGCATTTCCGTCCGCCGCGCAGCGGCGACACGCCGATGATCATGGTCGGGCCGGGCACGGGCGTCGCGCCGTTTCGCGGCTTCCTGCACGAGCGCAGCGCACGCGGCGCGACAGGGCGCAACTGGCTGTTCTTCGGCGAACAGCATGCGGCAACCGACTTCTACTATCGCGACGAACTCGAAGGCATGCAGCAAAGCGGTCTGCTGACGCGCCTCGATCTGGCGTTCTCGCGCGATCAGGCCGACAAGGTCTATGTGCAGGACCGGATGCGCGAGCAGGGCGCGCAACTGTGGGCGTGGCTCGAAGAGGGCGCGCACTTCTACGTGTGCGGCGACGCGAGCCGCATGGCGAAGGACGTCGATGCCGCGTTGAAGGAAGTGGTCGCGCAGCACGGCGGGCTGAGCGCGGAGCGCGCGGAAGAATACGTCGGCGCGATGACCAAGGACCGGCGCTACGTGCGGGACGTGTATTGAAGCGGGCGGGCGCCAGCCCGCAACCTTTGTGTCATGTCAAGCATTTCCGATTAAATCGCACACGATGTATAATGCGTTCTTGTAGAGACATCCGTCTCGTGCCAACGAGGACGCAAATGAAGACCACCGCCAAGGCAGAAGACACGAACCCGAAGCTCGCCGACTTCCTGTGCTTTGCCGTTTACTCGGCAAACCTGGCATTCGGCAAGGCTTACAAGCCGATTCTCGAAGAACTGGGGCTCACGTACACGCAATACATCACCGTGATTGCGCTGTGGGAAGAGGACCATCAGACCGTCAGCAGTCTCGGTGAAAAACTGTTTCTCGAATCGAACACGCTCACGCCGATTCTCAAGAAGCTTGAAGGGATGGGCTATCTGGAGCGCCAGCGCGATCCGGAAGACGAGCGCCAGGTACGCGTCAGCCTGACCAAGGCCGGCCGGAAGCTGCGTGAAAAGGCGTTCGGCATGGATCTGGTGGAGGCTTGCGGCCTCGCGCCCGACGAGTTCTCGAAGATGCAAAAGTCCATCGTCACGCTGCGCAACAACCTGATCAAGGCGGTGAGCGAGCAGGACTGAGCAACGCCTGACGGGGCGCGGCGGCGCTTGCCGCACCCGTTGACGCTCCGTGCCAGGCGCGTCGTCAAGCCGGATTCCCGGCTTTCTTCTCGACAAATACATCGCACACGATTAAATCGCGCTTGACAGGAAAAATTTTGAGCCTAGAATGTGTCGTACGCGATGCAATCGTGTGCGGTTAAAAGAGATGGGTGACGTCGGAGAGACGTGATCCACGGAATTTTTAAAGTTATGGCGCCCTCAGGCGGGTGCCTCCACCTAGCGGAGTTCAACATGAACAAGTTCTTCAAAGTCGCAGTCTGGTTTGCCCTTGGCGTAGCAGCGTCCACTTCGGCCTTCGCGAGCGGCTACGGCCCGGCGCCGCATTACAACCCGCTGCAAGGCGCGCCCGTCTCACAGCAAGGCCCGAGCGCCATCGTCGCCGACGCAGGCCGCAATGCCGCCGTCAACGACGACATGGGCGGCGTAGCGACCCAGACCGTTCAGTCGGGTCACCGCACCATTTCGAGCGAGTTCGGCGTGTCCACCTTCAAGCATCACTAATCGGCGAGCAGAGGAGAGAGAACGTCATGGCAAGAATCGACAACGTCCTGTACACGGGCAAGACGCAAACCACGGGCGGCCGCGAAGGCGCGGCGCGCAGCTCGGACGGCCGGCTGGATATCCAGCTTTCGCCGCCGGGATCGAGCGGCAAGGGCACGAACCCCGAGCAACTGTTCGCGGCGGGCTGGTCGGCGTGTTTCATCGGCGCAATGGGACTGGCGGCGCGCGATCTGAAAGTGACGCTGCCCGCTGATACCAATGTCAACGCTGAAGTTGACCTCGGCACGGGCGAGGGCGGCTACTTCTTGCAGGCGCGTCTGAACGTGAGCCTGCCGGGCGTGAGCGCTGATGTCGCGCAGAAGATCGTCGATGCGGCACACCAGACGTGCCCGTATTCGAAGGCAACGCGCGGCAATATCGACGTCGAAATCGCGCTGGTTTGATGTGCGGGCCGCGGTGGCGGGTTCGCTGGCGTCCTTCAGACGATGGACGCGGCGGACCGGCTATTGCGCCTTGCCGCCCGATTGTGGCGGCTGTGGGTTATGGGCGGGATTCGTGTCGTACTTGAAGACGCGCTCGATGCCCGACGCGCCGTCCAGCGCCAGCGATGAGAGCGCCGCTTCGAGCGAGTCGGCTGTCTCCCTTGCATAAACCTGCTCGCCCTCCACGTACACGGTGAAGGAGCGCAGGTATTTCGCTTTCTTTTCCGGGTTCTCGATGGTCTGCCGCGTCCAGTCGTAGAGCGGGTACGCAGCCGTCCCGGCCTCTTCAGCTTCCTTGACGTAGTCGGCGAATGCGTCGAACTGGCATTTCAATTCCGCGCGATGCCGTTTCAACACGTCCTGCAGCGGCGCGTAAGACTGCGCAGCCGGATCGCCGCGTAGCGCGCCAGCCCGTTCTTCGGAAACGGTGATCCTGATCTGGAACTGGTACGCTGGTTGTAAGTCATTGATCATATGAGACCCATCCACGTATTGGCTTTGTTGCATTGCAGGATTGCTTCGATGGACGCGACGAACGACCGCGTTATCGAGTTCTTCGAGTGTTCCGCGACTGGCCGATGATTGAAAACGCGTTCCGCGAATAGATAGCTCGTATCACATCGATACGAATTAGGGAATTCAAATATCAGCCGTGTCGAGCGATGATGCATATGCCAACCCAGTCCGGTGGCAATTGTAGAACTCGAGAATCAGCTCTCGCAGCTTCTGGAGCATCCATGGTCGACACAAAGAGAGAGACGCTTGAACTACGCGTTCGAGGCGCAAATTTGAGCATCTCGACGATTTTCCGAAGTGGCACAAGAGAGCCAATTCTCTTCTTGCACGGATTTGGCTCTACCAAAGAAGACTATGCGGACATCGCGCGTCTGAAGGTGTTTTCAGGGCGCCCGTTCATCGCCTACGATGCGCCGGGTTGTGGAGAGAGCGTGTGCAGCGACCTCTCAGCCGAGGATATCCCGTTTCTGGTCGAGACCGCGCGTGCCGTACTCGACCACTTGCAGGTGCAACGCTTCCACGTCGTGGGTCATTCGATGGGTGGACTGACGTCCTTGATGCTTGCTCACGAAGAGCACGAGCGCGTTATCAGCTTTGTCGACATCGAAGGAAACGTGGCCCCGGAAGACTGCTTTCTAAGCCGGCAAATCTTCACGCACCGCGTGGTTCATGTCGACTCCGGAAGACCCGTCGAGATTGCGGGTGTGACCGTGCATGAAGATGACTACGTGATTGCCGACCGTTGCGGCACTGTCTTTGCGCCCGCTGCCCGCATCGACGAAGTTCTGGACCTTGGCGAGCGCATTGCGCGTCGCCAGGACGGCATGGTTGCAGCAGTGCGCACCGGCCGTTCCGTCGCGGAGGTCATGCACGACAAAGAGTTCGAAGCCATTCAGGTTCGTTAGTCCTTCACCTTAAGGACATTTACTTACCACACCGACGGGTTTCCGGATGCCAATGAAGTGTCTGCGCACGCAGGCTATGCCGGGTTGCACCAGGCCCGGAGATTGAACGGACGTTTCATACCGGATGTGTTTCCTATTGACGGATGGGGCGGTGCTGTTCGAATGCCGTCTGGCATGAAACGCAGCGGGCCGTGTAGGGCGCGGCGACAAGGCGTTCATAACCGATCGGGTCGCCGCAATCGACGCATGCCCCGTAGCGGCCGGCGGCGACGCGAGCCAGCGCCGCGTCGATCTGCTGCAGTTCGTCGAATTCGTGCCGCGCGAGCGCAGTGCGCAACTGATCGCTCGCTTTGCGCGATGCGGTCTCGTCGGGATGCGACTCGGGGCCCAACTCTTCGGGCGGCCGTGCTCCAGCGAGATCACCGTATTCGCCGCGCAGCGTCGCCAGCAGCTCACGACGGCGCTCGCAGAGCCTTTGTTGTAACAGCCCGAGTTCGGAACAGGTGAGGGTGATCATGGACAAGGCTCGATGTGTTCTGTAACGCCACGCCAACAGGTGGCATCGCGAAGGCGTTCCGTCATGTGCGTACTACCACACTGGCCAAACCAAGCATGCACCCGCCGGGCGGTTAGCACAATGCGACAGTAACGATCCCGTCTGACGATCCTGAGGTTCGTCGCTAAAGCCCTACCAATGAAGCCGTGACGCTGGCTGGTGAATGAGAGGGACCCACACAATGAAATGTTTAACTCACGCGAGATTTGAGGCAGAAGCGACGCGTCACAGCGGTACGTTGAACGCCTCAAGCGCCTGTGAAACAATGGTTGGAGATCACATATAGCAGGACATAACGTGCATCATGGCCCATGACCAACAGCGCCGCCGGACCGTTCTGCATTTCGCGCTCTATGGCGCGGAAGCCGACCAGTCCTGGGTCGACATGGTGCATTACGAACGCATTCCCCTGCGTGCCGGCCGTTTCGACTTCGACATCAAGCCGCACGTCCACGATGCGCTGATCCAGGTGCTCTACGTCACTGCCGGGGGCGGCGAAACCTTTATCGACGGCAAGACCTGGGCGGTCGAACCGCCATGTCTGATCGTCGTGCCAGCGCGCTCGGTCCACGGCTTTCACTTCCGGAGCGACATCGACGGTCACGTCATCACCGCCGCGCAGTCTGCGCTGGAATCGCTGGCGATGACGGCCGCGCCCGAACTGCTGGAATTCATCCGCACGCCGACGGTGCTGTCGGTCGATCCCGACGTCGAGCGCGGCACACCTCTGGACACCCTGTTTCAGTCGATCGGGCACGAGGCCGAGAGCCACGAGCGCTGGCAGTTCACCGCAGGCGCAGCACTGACGATCGCCCTGTTCGTCAAGATCGGGCGCCTCAGCGAGAGCGCCCGGCTTTCGGCCAGTTCCGAGCAGCGGACAATGGCCGCGCGGATCGAGCGGTTCCGCGCGCTTCTTGACCGCCATTGCCGTGAGCGGCGGCCGGTCGCCAGCTATGCCGACGAGATGGGCGTGTCGACCGGCCAGCTTTCCCGCATCTGCCGCGCCACCTTCGGGGTCTCGGCAATCGAGGCAATCGATGCACGCTCGATCCATGAGGCCAAGAGGCTGCTCGGTTATTCGACGCTCAGCGTGAAGCAGATCGCGAGTGAACTGGGCTTTCAGGACGAGGCCTATTTCGGTCGTTTCTTTCGCAAGCAGACGGGACTCCGGCCAACGGAATACCGCTCTGCGGCTCACGATCGATCCTTGCCGTCTAAAAAGGGGAGAGCGGGCTGACTCTACCTCGCCCACGACATCCGATTCAGGCCGACAAGCCACCCAGCTTCACGAACATATGCTCGGGCCCGGAGTTGGTCAGATTGTTGCCCCGCACATACTGGATCGGCTTTGCCGGATCGAACGCTATGTCGCCGACCTTGCGGGCCAGAACCTTCGTCGCGATCAGTGTCTCCAGCTTGGCGAGCGGCGCGCCAAGGCATTTGTGCATGCCGTTGCCGAAACCCAGGTGGCCGCTGGAGTCGCGGTCGATGTCGAACGTCTCACCCCCGGCAAACTTGCGGCTGTCGCGATTCGCAGCCGACAACAGCAATCGCACCACCGCGCCCTTAGGCAGATCAACGCCCGCGACGGTGGTCGGCTCGGTGGTGATGCGGCTCACGCGCTGGACCGTTCCACGATAGCGCGCAACCTCTTCGACAAAACGGTCAGCGTCGGCGGGGTTTTCGCGGATACGTCCCAGCAGATCCGGCTGTTCGGCGAACATGCGAAAAGCGTTGGCGACAAGGATAGTCGTCGTGTCGTGCCCGGCGATGAAGACGAAGGCGCACAACTCCTTCGCTTCCTTTTCCGAAAGGAGCCCGTCCTTCCACATGCGCGCGATATGCCCGCCGATCGACGGGCTGTCGGTGAGAGCAAGCCGCTCCAGCGCCTGCTTCAGGTAAGCGAAGAAAGCCTGCGCGCTCTGCTCGTCGGTGCCCGTCCCCGGCGCATTGCGGGCGAGGCGCCCGAAGTAGCTAAAGGTCTCGTCCGACCAGAACTTCATCTTCTCCTCATCCTCGTTCGGCACCTCGATCATCGTGGAGATGGTCGAGATGCTGAGCGGGATGGCGAAATCGTTGACGACATCACCGCCGCCTTTGGCAATCATCGCGTCGAGCAGATCCTCCGCCCTTTGCGCGATCTGCCCGATAAAAGGATCGAGCGCCAGCGGCAGGAAGGACGGCTGGACGACCTTGCGCAACCGCGAATGGTCGGGCGCATCGAACAGCGTCAGGAACGTCAGCGGTGGCGGGCTGACGACCTCGGAGGAAAACAGCTTCGGGTTGCGGATTGCCTGGTAGACGTCGTCATAGCGCGAGAGGAACCACACGTCCGAAGTCGCCGACTGGCAACGCAGCACCGGCGCATGCTCCCGCATCCAGCGGTAGTGCTCGTAGGGGTCGCCTTGCGAGCCGTCGTCGACCACCTTGAACGGCTCCAGCCACTCGGGCCAGTCCAGTTCGTGTGAATAGGACGGAAGGGTTTTGGCCGTGAACGGGCAGACCTGCGGCGCGCTCTCCGGCACAGCAGACGGGAGAGAGGGGGGCGCTGCGACCACGGGTGTCGTCTTGACCATCGCCATATGCTCCAGCGCCCGGCTCATCGTGGCCCTGGAATGGAGCGCATGCAGCGCGATCACGTCTCGCGCCGCGTTCAGGTCACCCAGTTCGAAGGCAGCGACGATGTCCCGGTGCTGCTGGACGATATCGCCGACGATCTCGATCTGGTCGGTCAGCGCGCGAGCGATGTAGTCCTGCACGGTCAGTTGCCGGTAGAGCGCGATCAGCTGGGCGTTTCCGGAAGCTTCGATCGTGAACTTGTGGAAAGCGTGGTTTGCCTCGATGTAGCGAGGAACATCGGTAAAGCGTCGCCCGGACACGAACTGCGCCGTCGCCTCGGCGAGCTGGCGGAAGATGATCAATTGCTCGCTCGACAGCCGGCCCATGGTCAACTGTGCTGCCCCCAGTTCGAGAACCATGCGCAGGTCGAAGGCTTCATCGACATCGACAGGCGCGATGCGCTCCTCGCCGGTCTGGACCACCAGGCCGGTGCCGGCGAACTTCTCGTAGTAGAAATTGCGCGGCGTCAGCCCTTCGGACGAGAGGAAGCTGCGTACCGCATCGACCATCGGCGGCGGGCCGCAGAGGTAGACGTCCGCATCGCCGCCATTGAGCTGGGAGGCGCTGATGTGGTGGGTCACATAGCCCTTGTTGGGATAGGCGCTGTCGGGGCTGGCCACGGTGCAGGCATAGGTGAAGTTCGGCAGCCGCTGCGCATAGATTTCGAGCCGGTCGATGCCGACCAGATCAGCATCGCTGTTCACACCCAGGATCATGTGGATCGGATACGGGCTGCCGCCGTCTTCGACGATCTTGTCCAGCATCGAGAGGAACGGCGCGAGACCCGTGCCACCCGCCAGAAACAGCACCGGCCGCTCAATGGGGCGCAGGTAGAAGCTTCCCATCGGGCCGCGAAACTCGATTGGGTCGCCTGCCTTGGCGGTGTCGCAGAGCCAGGTCGACATCATCCCTTGACGCACATTGCGCACAAGGAAGGACAGGTGCGGTTCGGACGGCCCGGAGCTAAAGGAGTAGGACCGTGTCTGATCGGTGCCGGGTACGCGGATGTTGACATACTGCCCAGGAAGGAAGCTGAGATCTGCGCGGTTCTCGAGTTCGACCGAGAAGGCGATCGTGGTGTCCGACGCTCGTTGGCAGGCGACGATCCGTCCACTGTGGGAGGACGGGCCCGTACCCGAGACATCGGAGTTCGTGGCGAGCTGGATCACGCAGTCGGAACGTGGGCTCATCTGGCAGGTGAGGACCTTGCGGGCGCTCGCCTCCTCCGGGCTAAGCGCGTCTTCGACGCAGTCGCCCAGAACGTACTCGCCGGACTCGCAGACCGCTTTGCAGGTGCCGCACACACCATCACGGCAATCGAGTGGAATATTGATCCTGGCGCGAATGGCGGCATCGGTGACGCGCTCGCTCTCCTCGCATTCGATGAAGCGGGTCACTCCGTCCTCAAAACGGAGGGTTATCTGATGGGCCATGGCGGTGTCTCCTCTAGAGCCACCCGAACATGCCGCTCCGCTGGCGGTATGTTCGGGGGCGGGCGCGCGAGGTAGCCTTGTTTCTCGCAAGCGCCCGGTGGGTTTGGTGACACCAATTTAGAGCCTGAGGGGCGTTCCCCTCAATGGACAGAGACGACGTTCACCCGGACAAAACGTGCATCTGATTTCCAGCGACACACTGCGGCCGAACACCGTGGCGGAGAGTGATGACGCACGCAATATTCAAGTGCGGGGATATCACGAAGGGGCCATTGCCGTCGGCGCCCCGATCCTAGGCAAACGGCCAGGGAAAAGCCGGGGACCCGCAGGCGAACGTCGTCCACTCGAAACAAATGTAATCGTCTGTTAATGGCGCGGGCGGCAGCCCTGTTTTGACGGCAGAAGCGTCCATGCGTTTTGGTACGATCCCGCCTTTTCCGCCTGCGTGCCGTCACCGTGAATCGCCGATATTTGTCCTTGTTTCGTGAACATTGCACAAGGTGGCTCGCCCGCATAGAACCGCTGGCCGCTACCAGCAGAACGAAAGCCAGGCTCGTCTTCATTGCCGCGCTGCGAGGCCTGCGTCACCCGACGCGACGGGGTCTCGCGCTGGCACTCGGCGCGGTCCCAGCGCTGTTCCTGCTGTACGTGCTCGCGCTCGTGCCATTCACACCAGGCATCGGTGACATCCGCAAAGTCCGTATCGACCGCCCAGCGTTGATCGTGTCCGCCGACGGCAAACTGCTCGCGGACTTCAAGCCGGTCAATCGCGAATGGGTGTCGCTCAAGCAGATTTCGCCGTACATGGTGGATGCCTTGATCGCGACCGAAGACCGTCGCTTCTACGAGCATCACGGCATCGACTTGAAGCGCACCGCGTCGGCCGCGCTGCATACGTTCTCCGGTGACCGGCAAGGCGGCTCGACGATCACGCAGCAACTCGCGCGCAATCTGTATCCCGACGAAATCGGCCGCGCGCCCACCCTCACGCGCAAGGTTAAGGAAGCCATCACGGCGTTCAAGATCGAAGCCGTCTACAGCAAGGACCAGATCCTCGAGACGTACCTGAACACGGTGCCGTTCCTGTATAACGCATACGGCGTGGAAATGGCCGCGCGCACCTATTTCAGCAAATCGGCAGCCCAGCTCGACATCCTTGAAAGTGCGACGCTGGTCGGCATGCTGAAGGCCAACAGCACCTACAACCCCGTGCTCAATCCCGAGCGTGCATTGCAGCGGCGCAACACGGTGCTAGGGCAGATGAACAAGTACGGGAAGCTCAAGCCCGGCGAGTATGAATGGTTGAAGCGTCAACCGCTGAACGTCGATTTCGAACTCCAGACCGCATCGCCGGGACCCGCACCGCATTTTGCGGTGCAATTGCGCAAGTGGCTGATCGGATGGGCCGATCGCAACGGCTACAACATCTATGCCGACGGGCTCGTCGTGCGCACGACCATCGATTCCCGTCTGCAGGCAATGGCGACGCAGGCGATGAACTGGCAGACGAACCAGTTGCAATCGATCGCGAACGACACATGGAACGAGCGCACGGGCTGTTGGCCGGGCAACGATCTGTTCCAGACGTTCATCCGGCAGACACCCGACTACCGCGCCGCGCGCGACGCGGGTCAATCGGATCAGGCCGCGCTCAGGAAGCTCGCCACGGACCCCACGTTCGTCCGTGCGCTGTGCCGGAGCAAGGCGCAGATCCAGGCGGGCTTTGTCGCCATCGATCCACGCAACGGAGACATCAAGGCATGGGTCGGCAGTCGCGATTTCGCTGACGAGCCGTTCGATCACGTGCAGCAGGCGCGGCGCCAGCCGGGCTCGACGTTCAAGCCGTTCGTCTACGGCGCGGCCTTTGCGGACGGCGCGCGGCCGGGCGATACGATCGTCGACCGGAACGTCGCCATTCCGCTAAGCGGACATGCGATCTGGCGGCCGACCGACGCGGAACCGCCCACTGGCGGACCCATGACGCTGCGCGACGCACTCGCGTATTCGCGCAACCGCGTCACCGCTCAGCTTATGCAAAGGGAAGGCCCCGAGAAGGTCGTGCGGCTCGCGCGCGCGATGGGTGTGCGCGAAAGTCCGCTCGAAGCGGTGCCGTCGCTCGCGCTGGGCACGAGCCCGGTCACGCTGAAAGAAATGGTCTCGGCGTATTGCACGATCGCAAATCGCGGCGCCTATATCGAACCGCGCATGGTCACGCGTATCGAGGATCACAACGGCAAGGTGCTGGCAGAATTCCCGAGTGCATCGCCAGAAGCGGCGCTACCGGCGAGCGCAGCGCAAACGCTCGTCGACGTGATGCGCGACGTCGTCAGCCGGGGCACCGGCTCGGACATCCGAACCCGCTTCGGGATTCGCGCCGACGTGGCCGGCAAGACGGGCACGACGCAGGGCAACACCGATAGCTGGTTCATCCTGATGCATCCGCAACTGGTCGCTGGCGCGTGGGTTGGTTTCGACGATGCGCGTGTGACGCTCGGCAACGACTATTGGGGTGAGGGGGCCCACAGCGCGTTGCCGATGGTGGGCGCATTTTACGACATGGCGCTGCGCGCGCGAGTCATCGATTCCCGGGCTCAGCTCGGGCCGGAAACGCGCCCGCCTCGCACGGTCCGCGCGCGGCATCACCGCCACTTCCTGTTCTGGCCATTCTGATGTGCCTGGATAATGCCCTCGCTAGCAGTAGAGAAAACCGTTACAAGTTCGCGTTGAAGCGGACATGACAACGCTGCACACTGCGTGAGATCGAACTATGACGGCTACGTGTGAGCGGGCCGATCAGCAACTTGTTGCTACTTTTTCGGGGGATAAGATGAAACATCTCTTCATTGCCGCTGCGCTAGCGGGTATTGGAATCGGGGCGTCAGGACTTGCGAATGCCGCCGACGTTGGGGTTGGCATCAATATTGGCGTACCGCCGCCCGTCGTCGTTGCACCGGCACCGGTGGTCGTCGTGTCGCCCGGATGGCACGGGGAGCGTTACTGGGATGGACACCGCTATTGGGACCGCGACGAATGGGAGGAGCATCACCACCATCACGGGCACGGTCACTGTCCGCCGGGCCACGCGAAAAAAGGCGAATGCTGATCAACCCGCACCGCGAGCCGCCGCTGGGAGGAATGACGCAAGTCCCGTCAGCGGCCGGTTCCTGAATGCCCGCGTATGAAAGCGTGCGGTTCGAATGGACTAATGACGAATGGTTAGCGGGCGCCAATCGGTCTGATCCGTCGGCGGAGTCCATTTATCGTCTGCGATGTCGGGGATCGGTTGATACGTGCCTTTTTTGGACGTCGACTCCAGAAAGCGGCACCAGTTTTCGGGCTTGTCTTCCCAATCGATCTGGAGGCAAAAGCGGCCATCATTGGTTACGCTCCACTTGCCGCTTGCGCTGTGCGACTGGGCAAAACCACCGCCCCCCCAGTAGACAGTCAGTGTCCCGTTGGGGACGTTGACCCATTCTCGCAGGGCGCCTGCCGTATTCGTTCTCAGCATGGTGGCGCCCGGCATCAACGCAATCAGCTGGTCTCTGGTCAGTGGCAGAGGGCGGCCGCTGCCCGGGTGCGGTGCGTTGCCCTGGGCGATGGGGTTGGCCATTGCTGCGGCGCTTGCGTTCGCGGATTCACCCGGTTTTCCCTGCTGCTGCCCTGCGGGTGCTGGCGCGGCCCCAACAGCGGAAGACGCAGGCGCAAGTGGGACAGCAGACGGTGCTGACGCGACGGCTCCTGATGGCTTTGGTTCGGACGCGGCAGGTACGGAAGCCGCCTTTGCATTCGGCTTCGTCGCGGATGCTAAGGCATGGTGTTGATCAGCTTTGCGCTTCTTTTTCGCATCTGCTTCAGCCTGGGCCGCCTGGTCGAGAACAAAATCCACACGCTGGACCAGAACCGGAACATCGGGTGGCGTAACGTGGGCGTACCTTGGTGACTGTTGCAAGGGAGGCGACCACTGCGCGCGATCCCGTTTCGCAACGACTGTCGAGTCGGCGCAAAGCAGTGCGAGCAGCCCTGAGAGGACGCCCGCGCAAATCGGGCAACTCATCGTCATTCGCAGTTGCATCCTCCCCTCCTGAGCGGGGCTGGACAGCCAAAATACCCACCAACGACCTTGTCGGAAAAGTACCGCAGTAGCGTGGGGAGTTGCAATCGGCAGTTTTCCAGTCCATATCCGAACCGTATTCGCGAGTTTACACGCGTCTTGCTGATACCTCATTTGAACGAGTCCGTGGCGCCCGCCACTGTGCATGACAGCATGCAAGACTCCGGGCTTTCGCCTTAAAGTACGGAATCCTTATGTAATCAGCAAGTGAGGTAGCTGAAGCAGGACAGGGCGCTGCGATTGCGCCGCTTCGCGATTCATCCTCGTCGCTTGCGTACGCCCGGCAATTCTCTCTGGTCACTCTTTATTCTGCGAACGTCCGTCGCCCAGCGATTCTAGAAGTGGCCGAAGCGCATCGAGTTCCAGGCCGAAGCCGCTCCAGTCTCCTGCTTTCAGCCGTTCGAGCGCGCGGTTATAGTGCGCGAGCGCCTCGCGGGCACGCGCGTCCGCTGTGCCTGACGACTTCGATGAGGCCGGGGAGCTTTCCTCGAAGAGGGCTGCAAGGGCTTGCGCCAGGGTCTCCTGCATCACGACACGCTCACCATACGCGGCGATAACCCGCTTCAACTCCGGCAACTGCCCGGACGCTGCGCGCAGGTAGAGCGGCGAAACGTAGAGAATCGAATTCTCGATCGGCACCACCACGAGATGGCCGCGGATGACACGCGAGCCCATCTGGTTCCATAGTGAAATCTGTTGTGAGATCTCGGTATTTTGCTGGATGCGCGCCTCGATCTGGAATGGTCCGTAGACCAGCTTGTCCTTCGGGAACGTGTAGACGATGAGCTTGCCGTACTCGGACGGATCGCAACGTGCCGCGAGCCACGCGATCATGTTTTCACGCTGACTGGGCACCATCGGCAGCAGGAGCACGAACTCGGCGCGCTGCTCGCCGGGCAATCGCATGATCATGTAGTACGGCGTCATTTGCGCGCCGGGCGTGTTCCCGGCATCGATGCCGGCCAGTTCCCGTGGGAACTGCCAGAGGTCCTCACGGTTGTAGAAGACTTCCGGCGCCTCCATATGGTAGGTGCGATAGAGTTGCGCCTGGATCAGAAAGAGATCTTCGGGATAGCGGATATGCTGACGCAGGTCTTGTGGCATGGCATCGAGAGGCCTGAACAGGCCTGGGAAGATGCGCTGGTAAGTCCGTAAGATTGGATCGACAGGATCACTGACAAAGAACTCGACCGTGCCGTTATACGCATCCACTACTACCTTTACCGCATTCCGGATGTAGTTCGTGCCGTCACCAGTGGCAGGCTGGGAGTACGGGAACCAGCGGCTCGTGGTATAGGCGTCCAGTATCCAGAACAGGCGGCCGCCGCTCACGACAAGATACGGATCGTGATCGAAATCGAGGAACGGCGCGACCGTTCGGACCCGTTCCTCGATATTACGGTGAAGCAAGATCCGGCTTGCGTCCGTGATATAGCTGGTTAGCAGAATGTTGGGGTCGCCGAGTTGCCACGCGAAGAGGATGCGTCGTGCGGTACTGCCGATGCCGATTCCGTCGTGCCCGCTATAAGCCGCGTAGACGTTTTCCTTTCCTTGAGGGTAGTCGAATTCCGGTACGCTGCCCATTACGATGACGTAGCCTTGAACGCCTTGACCAAAATAGAGGCGCGGCTCGCGAATGGCCGGGCCGCCGTTGGAGACAGGTGGAATGTCCTGCAGGTAGAGCGACGGCAAACCCTCCGCGGATTTCTCGGTGACGGGCGACATGACGACACCATTGCCGTGCGTGAACAGGAGGTGCAGGTTCACCCAGGTCTGCGCATTGGCCGGAAGCATCGCCGTGTCGAGTTCGCGCGCGGAGAGCATCACCTGCCTGTAACCGGCGTCGAGCCAGTAGCGGTCGATGTCCACGGAGAGAAATCGGTAGTAGGTTCTGATTTCCTGCAACTGCGCATAGGTATCCATCAACGGCTGTAGATCCCATAGGCGAATGTTTTCGATGGTCGCGCGATTGGACTGCAGCGAGGCCAGATTCAGTCCCTGCTGGGCAGCGAATGGCCTGACCGCAATTTGCGCGAGGCCATAGGCCTTTCGGGTCAGCGCGATATTGTGTTCGATGTAAGGCGTCTCCAGCCTCAGCTCGCTCGGCTTGACATAGAACCGCTGGAACATCGCCGGGTAGATGACGGCGAACACAACCGAACTGCCGAACACCAGTAGCACTGCGGCAGCGGGAATACGATAGCTCCGCCAGCGCATGTTGGCCCACGAAACGACGGATGCGCCGATAGCAAGACCGATGAGCAGCCACAATACCGGCAACTCGACGTGGACGTCGGTATAGCTGGCACCGACCACGACACCGTTGTCGCCGTAGAGCAGCAGAAAACGGTCGAGCCAGTAGGACCCGGCCTTAACCAGGAAGAACAGCCCGAGCAGTGCAGAACCATGCGTGGCGGCGGCTCGTGAGAGAACGTGCGGCGGCTTCCCGGTCGTCAGGTCGCCGCGCAGCCCATAGACGGCTCCCGCAACGACTGCGCTGCCCAAAAGCACTTGCAGCAGCCAATTCTTGAGCGCCACGTAGACGGGCAGTGAGAAAAGATAGAAGCCGATGTCCTTGCCAAAGACAGGATCGCGTTCCCCAAACGGCACTTGATAAAGGAAGCGAAGCACGATGTCCCAGTTCGAGACTTCGCCGGCTGCGATCAACAGCGCGAGCAGGACGGCGACGCCGGCGATGGCGTAGCGCCATGGAATACGAGGTGCGACCTCATTGGCCAGTTCGTCGATGACTTCAAGCGTGGCCGTCGAAGAAACCGGCCCTGCATGGACGAGACCGAAGCGTCTTGCATAACGATGCGCAAGAAACCCGGATACCCCGATGGCGACTGCCGAGGCGGCGAACACGGCGACGAACAGGAGGACCCTGGCGTCAAGAATTGTCCAGAAAACGCCGACATGTCCAACCGAAGAGAACCACAGCCAGTCGACCAGGACACGCGTGACGCGCCCGATAACAACCAGGCAGACGATGCCCGTTGCAACGGTGATCGCGGTGCGTCTGACGCGCGCGCGTGATATCACTTGCGGCGGCATCGTCCCTCCCTTGCCGGCTCGTCACTCGCGATTTTGCTCAGGTGCGACGCGGGTATCGAAAGTCGGCAGGTCGACGGCTCAATCCCACAACGCCATCGTTTAGTGCCGGTTTTCGACCAGCGTTCGCAATGGTCAAATGCGAAATAACGCACTGAAGCTCATTCGCCGTCGCTTGAACGTTCAGCGCAATTCCATAGACCGGTCGGCCCATTTTGTGTCGACCACGTCGAGCATTCCGATATCCGGCACGCTGCCCAGCAATGACAGCGAGTGCTTGGCGAGTTCCCGGGGAACATGACCCGTCAAGTGCGCAAACCGCGCTCCGTTGTCGGGGAAGACGTCAAAGATGCCGAAGTGGCCATCGTCGAGGCGGATGGCAAACCAGGCAATGGTCTTGGGTTCCTGCTCCACGAGCGCTTGCGCGTCGCGAAGGAACTGCGCGACCTGTGTCTCATGGCCAGCCTTTGGCTTGAACGTGAGGAGCAGCGCCTTCGTGACGGACTCGGCCGATGTTGTTGCAGGCAACTTGCCGGCCAGGACGTCGAACTCCTGAATCAGCGGCGCCGCGGCAAAAACGCTGCCGTCGGCATCCAGCAGTGCTTGTGTAACCGGCCCCGACAGATGCGCCTCGCGGGCGACATCGTCTGGGAACACGTCGAAGATGCCGTACTCCGATCGCCCGAATCTGATCGCGAACCACGTGGTTGTTGCGGCTTCCGCGCGGCCCATCGCGAGGGCCGAGCGCAGGACGTCTTCCGCCATGGCGTCGTCCTTGCCGGTTTTGACTTCCAACCTGACGAGCAGCCCTTTAGTGTCCATGAGACACCTCCATTCGTGATCGACCGACCGTACACGCACCGAGCGTGCAGTCCGTCGACGCTAACAAGCCAGCAGCGCCGCACAGCCCGTGCTCTCCTCCAGAGGACACCTTCTGTGTTGCGATCGTCGCCGGCGGAATCGGGCGAGACATCTCGCACGGCGATCACGCGCGTGTGCATTACACCTCAACTGAAACGATAGTGGATTTAGCCTCGCTGTTCCAGGCGGGGGAGAGATCCCGTTGCAGCGATCATCACGTGCGGCTTCGACGGATGACACGCCGGGGCGACGACTGTTGACGCCGTGAACGCGGCATATAAACGTATTGTGCCGCGCTCGTCGACGCTTTTATTGCATCGCGACAACGCGGCCGCACGTTGCGTGATTACCCCGTGTAAACGTCAACGCCGAAAGCCAGCACCATCTGCGTGTTTCCCATGTCCAAGCATAGAGTTTGCTGATCAGGCTTGAGCGTGAGCAGTTGCGCGTTGCGCGCGAACGCCTGCACGTATTCGACATCTGAAAGAACAAGGAGGCGGTCATGACCACGGCTGCCAGTTTCCACATCGGGTACACGCAATACCTCGGCCCCGACGGCGTCCCCGTCCAGTCGTTGCCCGCCTTCGCGCGGGACCCGGCGGCGCTGATTCCCCTCTATCGCGCGATGGTCCTCACCCGCGCGTTCGACAGCAAAGCGGTTGCACTGCAACGTACAGGCAAGCTCGGTACGTTTGCTTCGTCGGTGGGACAGGAGGCGATCGGCGTGGGCGTCGCCAGTGCGATGCGGGCCGAAGACACCCTGTTTCCTTCGTATCGCGATCACGCGGCGCAATTGCTGCGCGGCGTCACGATGACGGAAAGCTTGCTGTATTGGGGCGGCGACGAGCGCGGCAGCGACTTCGCCGTACCGCGCCACGATTTTCCGAATTGCGTGCCGATCGGCACACAGGTGTGTCATGCCGCTGGCGCGGCCTACGCGTTCAGACTGCGCGGCGAGCCGCGCGTCGCCGTTGCGATCTTCGGCGACGGCAGCACGTCCAAGGGCGACTTCTACGAGGCGATGAACATGGCGGGTATCTGGCAGGCGCCGCTTGTGCTCGTCATCAATAACAACCAGTGGGCGATCTCGGTGCCGCGCAGCTCGCAGAGCGCGGCGCAGACGCTTGCGCAGAAAGCGATCGCTGCGGGCATCGACGGACTGCAGGTCGACGGCAATGACGTGATTGCCGTGCATCAGGTGATGCATGCGGCGCTGGCGAAAGCGCGGCGCGGCGACGGCCCGACGCTTGTCGAGGCGCTCAGCTATCGCCTGGGCGACCACACGACAGCCGACGACGCAACGCGCTATCGCGATTCCGAACTGATCCGCAAGCAGTGGGAACACGAACCGCTGCTGCGTCTGCGCACGTATCTGATGCGCATGAACGTCTGGGACAAGGCGCAGGACGAGCAACTCGGCAAGACATGTCATGAGCAGGTCGAACAGGCGGTCGAAGCCTATCTCGCCGTTGCGCCGCCCGAGACTGCCGCGATGTTCGATCATCTGTACGAGACGCTGCCGCACGCGCTGCGCGAGCAACGGAAGAACGCGCAGCGCTTCGCGCCCGCTGCGGCGAGCCGTCAGGAGAACGGCCATGGCTGATCTCAACATGGTGGACGCGCTCAATCAGGCGATGGCCTACGAACTCGAGCACGATTCCGCCGTCGTGCTGCTCGGCGAAGACATCGGCGTGAACGGCGGCGTGTTTCGCGCGACGGCCGGATTGCAGGCGCGCTTCGGCGCGCAACGCGTAATCGATACGCCGCTTGCCGAAACGGCGATTGCGGGCACGGCAATCGGCATGGCGGCAATGGGCCTGAAACCCGTCGCCGAGATCCAGTTCAGCGGGTTCCTGTATCCGACGATCGATCATGTGCTCAACCACGCGTCGCGTCTGAGGCACCGGACGCGCGGACGTCTCTCATGCCCGCTCGTGATCCGCGCGCCGTGCGGCGCAGGCATACACGCACCTGAGCATCATTCCGAAAGTCCCGAGGCGCTGTTCGCGCATATTCCCGGCTTGCGCGTCGTCACGCCATCGTCGCCCGCGCGCGCTTACGGTCTGCTGCTTGCCGCGATTCGCGACCCCGACCCAGTGATCTTCTTCGAGCCGACGCGCCTGTATCGTCTGTTCCGGCAGACGGTGGATGACAACGGCGAAGCGTTGCCGCTCGACACCTGCTTCACGTTGCGCGACGGCTCCGATGTCACGCTGGTGAGCTGGGGCGGCGCGGTGCAGGATGCGCAGGCGGCCGCCGATCTGCTGGCGCAGGACGGCGTGATGGCCGAAGTGATTGACGTGGCGACGCTCAAGCCGATCGACATGAACACGATACTGGCGTCGGTGGCGAAGACGGGCCGCTGTGTGATCGTCCACGAGGGCTCGCGCACGGGCGGCGTCGGCGCGGAGATCGCCGCCAACATCGCCGAGCGCGGGCTTTACTCGCTGCTGGCGCCCGTGCAGCGCGTGACGGGCTACGACGTCGTCGTGCCGCTGTACCGGCTCGAGAATCAATACATGCCCAGCGCCGCGCGCATCGTCGCCGCGGTCAGGCAAGCTCTGGAGGCGTCGTGAAGCCATGAAAATCTTCAAACTGCCCGACCTTGGCGAGGGCTTGCAGGAAGCGGAGATCGTCGAGTGGCACGTCAAGAGCGGCGACGAGGTGAGCGCGGATCAACCGCTGCTGTCGGTCGAAACGGCGAAGGCGATCGTCGATATTCCGTCGCCGCAATCGGGCCGCATCGCGAAGCTGTTCGGCCAGACGGGCGACATCGTGCATCTGGGCGCGCCGCTCGTCGCGTTCGAAGGCGAGGGCGGCGATGCCGACGCGGGCACCGTGGTCGGCCATATGGAAGTCGGCCAGCACGTCGTGCATGAAACGCCCGCGGCGCTCGGCACGGGCATGGGCGCGGGTGGCGTGATCAAGGCGATTCCCGCGGCGCGGGCGCTTGCGCGCAAGCTGGACGTCGATCTGTCGATGGTGACGCCATCGGGACCGGAAGGCGTCATCACGGCGGCGGACGTGCAGCGCGTCGCGAAGATACTCGGCGAACTCGGGCCGCCTGAAGTGCTGCGCGGCGTGCGGCGTGCGATGGCACAGAACATGGCACGCGCGCAGAGCGAAGTCGCCGCGGCCACCGTGATCGACGATGCCGACATCCACGCATGGCCGCCGCACACCGACGTCACGATCCGGTTGATACGCGCGCTGGTCGCGGGCTGCCGCGCGGAGCCGGGGCTGAACGCGTGGTTCGACGGGCATACGGGGCGGCGCCACGTGCTGGAGAAGATCGATCTCGGCATCGCCGTCGATCTGCCTGACGGGCTCTTCGTCCCGGTGTTGCGCAACGTCGCGCATCGCGATGCAGCGGATCTGCGCGGCGGTCTCGACCGGATGCGCGCCGACATCCGCGCGCGGAAGATTCCACCGGAGGAAATGCGCGGCAACACGATCACGCTGTCGAACTTCGGGATGATCGCGGGGAAATACGCGGCCCCCATTGTCGTGCCGCCGACGGTTGCGATACTCGGCGCGGGGCGCATCCATGAAGAGGTCGTGGCGGCAGACGGCGTACCTGCTGTTCACAGGATCTTGCCGCTCAGCCTGACGTTCGATCACCGCGTCGTCACTGGCGGCGAGGCGGCGCGCTTCCTGGCCGCGACGATTGCTGATTTGCAGAGTGTGCAGTAGCGGTTCGTCAAAGCCGAAGCGCCTGCAAGCGGGGCTTGCCAGCGCCTTTTGCTTCAGTAAGGTCGCACTGTTCTGCCACGCGGTACGGGACAGGTCGTCCGCAGCGGCGACGCCGGCGGAGCAAGCTCTCCGAATCTCCCAGGCAAAAGGGATCTGGAACTGCCATGTGTCCTGCATGGTTTTCCCCGATCGAGCGAGGCCGCGATTCTGGCGAATGGCTGAACTCTCAGCCTGCGCATCCGTACCGATTCTGAGGTCTCAGAACGGCACCGTCTGCGGCCATTTTGCGAGCCAAAAAATCTTATAAAAATCAATGGATTACAGATTCTCTCCTTGACGAAAAACTGGCATAGCCCTTGCGATATAGGCGTCCACTGGCCACGGCCATAGACAAGCGATGCCACCCGCGCATCCAGATCAAGGAGACATGCTTTGCAAACCACTTCTCACGCCCACGGCCCTTCGCAGCCGGCGCCCGCGCAGCAACCCGTCGCCAAAACACGCTTCTGGCCGGAAGGCTGGTGGAAGCTGATGGAATACCGGATCGGCATCATTCCGTTGCCCGTCTACTTCATCCTGCTGGCGCTGATCACGGGCTTCGCCGTAACCGGCAAGGTGCCCGGCGAAATTTCGATGGCGATCGCCGTGCTGGCGTTCTTCGGCTTCACCTGCGCCGAGCTGGGCAAGCGTCTGCCCATCCTGCGCAACATCGGTGCTGCCGCGATCTGCGCGACCTTCGTGCCGTCGGCGCTCACGTACTACCACCTGCTGCCGAAGCCCGTCCTCAACCTGACGACGGAGTTCACCAAGCAGACGAACTTCCTGTACCTGTTCATCGCGTCGATCATCGTCGGCAGCATTTTGAGCATGGATCGGCGCGTGCTGATTCAGGGGTTCATCAAGATCTTCGTGCCGCTGGCGGTCGGTTCGATTGCGGCCGCCATCGTCGGCACGGCGGTCGGCGCGATGTTCGGACTCGGCGTGCGCCATACGCTGCTGTATATCGTCGTGCCCATCATGGCGGGCGGCGTCGGCGAGGGCGCGATTCCGCTGTCCATCGGCTACTCGGAAATCATGCATCTGCCGCAGGGCGAGCTGTTCGCGCAGGTGCTGCCGCCTGTGATGCTCGGCAGCCTGACGGCGATCGTGCTGGCCGGCGCACTCGACATGCTCGGCAAGCGCCTTCCGCATCTGACGGGCAACGGGCGTCTGCAGGTCGGCGAGAAGGATGAAATGGACCCCGTGAAGGAAGAAATCACCGGTCATATCGACGTCACGCACATTGCCGCCGCCGGCATCACCGCGATCACGCTCTACCTGCTCGGCCTGATGTGCCGCAATCTGTTCGGTCTGCCTGCGCCCGTCGCGATGCTGTTCCTCGCGGTGCTCGTGAAGCTCGCGCGCGCGGTGTCGCCGCAGTTGCAGGAAGGCGCGTTCGTCGTCTACAAGTTCTTCTCGACGGCCGTCACGTATCCGCTGCTGTTCGCGATCGGCGTTGCGATGACGCCGTGGGACAAGCTGATTGCCGCGTTCACGTTCGCCAATATCGTGACCATCGTCGTGACGGTCGCGACGCTGATGGGCACGGGCTTTGTGGTTGGGCGCTTCCTGAAGATGTACCCTATCGACACCGCGATCGTGAACGCCTGCCACAGCGGCCAGGGCGGCACGGGCGACGTCGCGATCCTGACGGCGGCGAACCGCATGACGCTGATGCCGTTCGCGCAGATCGCCACGCGTATCGGCGGCGCGATCGTGGTGACGCTGACGCTGATCCTGCTCGCGCATTTCGGCTGACGCGTCCGCGCCCGATGCGGCGCGGCGGCGGGCGGCGCGATCGGTTTGCGCCGCCCGTTTTCGTATAAGGTGCGGTGCGCGAGTCCCGCGCAAGCGGGCATCCGGCGTCGGGCATCGATGAGGTTGAATGTGCGCGTGAGAATAAGAGGCATACCGTTGTGGGCTTGGGCCGCTGCTGGCGCGCTGTATCTCGGCGCGGCGGCCGCGGCCGTTGAATTTGCGTGGGACCGCGCCATCGATGCGCTCGCGCAAGTCGGCGCGCATCGGCTGGACCTGTACGCCGCCAGCCTGAAAAGCGAGCTGGGCCGCTTCGAGATGATGCCCGCCATCGTCGCGCGGCAAGATAGCGTGCGCGCGCTGCTGGGCGCGGGCTCGCGCGCTTCGCCGGAACTGCTGCACGAAGTCAACACGTATCTCGAAGCCGTCAGCGACGACGCAGGCAGTCTCGCCGTCGACGTGATCGACCTGCAAGGCGAGGTGATCGCCGCGAGCAACTGGAACCAGTCGTTCAGCTTCGTCGGCACCAATGTTTCCTATCGGCCGTACTTCAAGGACGCGCTCGCGCACGGCGCGGGGCGCTTCTTCGGCATCGGCACGAACACGGGCATGCCGGGCCTGTACTTTTCGAGCGCCGTGCGCGACGCAGGCAAGCCGATCGGCGCGGCGGCCGTGAAGCTGAGCGTCGATGCGCTCGAGGCGGCATGGCGCACGCCTGGCGAAGCGGCGATGGTGATCGACAGCAATGGTGTGATCGTCATCTCGACGGTGCCCGCGTGGAAGTTCACCGCGTTCCGCCCGATCACCGCGCAGCAGCAGCGCGATATTCAGGCTTCGCGGCAATACGCGGGCCGCAACGTCGACGCGTTGCTGTATCGCCGGGTCGCCGACTGGGACGGCACGGCGTGGCTCGGGCGCTTTCCCGACTGGCGGCGCGCGGGTCACACCACGCAGTTTCTCGTGATGTCGCGGAGCGCGCCGCAAGCGGGCGACTCGATCATGGTGCTGCTCGACGTTGCCGCCGCGCGGCGTCAGCAGCAGATTGCGCTCGCGTTCGTGACGGGCGCGTTTCTGATCGCCGGGCTGTATGCGTTGTACGCGACCCAGCGGCGCCGCACGATTGCCGAAAAGCTAAAGGCGCAGGACGCGTTGCGTCTCGCGAACGACAGGCTGGAGATGACTGTCGCGCAACGCACGGCGGCGCTCGTCGAAACCAATGAGCGGATGAAGCAGGAGATCGTCGAGCGCAAGCGGACCGAGCAGCGTCTGCGCGACTCGCAGCAGGAAGTCGTGCATGCGGGCAAGCTCGCCGTGCTCGGGCAGATGGCCGCGGGCCTCACGCATGAGCTGAACCAGCCGCTCGTCGCGATCCGCACGCTGTGCGACAACGCGCGCACGTTCTTCGAGCGCAATCAGCCCGCGCAGGCGGTGGCGAATCTGGAGCGCGTGGCGAAACTCGTCGACAGCATGGCCGTGTTGACGGGCGAGTTGAAGACCTTCGCGCGCAAGCCGGATGTCGAGCGGGTTGCGGTATCGCTGAGCGAAGCCGTCGCCCACGCGCGGCTCATCTATGAAGCGCGCATCCGCGACGAAGGCGTGCGGCTCGACGTGAAGATCCCGACGGGCACGATGGTCTGGGCGGAATCGAGCCAGTTGCAGCAGGTGATCGTCAATCTGCTGGGCAACGCGCTCGACGCCGTGCGCAACGAATCGAAGCGCGTGATCACGATTGCCGCCGCCGATCCCGACGCGCGCGAGCGCGTGCTGTTCACGATCGCCGACAGCGGCCCCGGCATCGCGCCCGACGTGCTCGCGCATCTGTTCGAGCCGTTCGTGACGACCAAGCCGCGCGGGCAAGGCTTAGGCCTGGGGCTCGCCATCTCGTCGCGCATTGTCGAAGGCTTCGGTGCGAAGATTTCCGCCGCGAATCTTGCAGACAGCGGCGCGGACGGCGGCGCACAATTCACTATCGAGTTCGCGGCGGCAACGTCGCAGAGGGTGGTTCATGGGAGATGATATTCGCGTGCTCGTCGTCGAGGACGATGAGAACGTTCGCTTCGGCGTCGAGCAGGCCGTGGCGTTGGCGGGCTTTCCCGTCAGCGCGTTCGAATCGGCGGCGCAGGCGCTGGCTGAAGTCGCGCCGGGTGCGCCGCTTGTGATCGTGTCGGATGTGCGGATGCCGGGCATCGACGGATTGCAACTGCTCGACAAGGTGATGGCGATCGATTCGCAGATCCCCGTCGTGCTGATCAGCGGGCATGCCGACATCTCGACGGCCGTGGGCGCGATGCAGGTGGGCGCGTACGACTTCATAGAGAAGCCTTTTTCGTCCGACCATATCGCGGGACGTGTCGCGCGCGCGGTCGAGAAGCGGCGCCTGACGCTCGAAGTGCAGGGCTTGCGGGCTGCGCTCGACAACTGGCAAGGCATCGAGGCGCTGGTGCTCGGCAAGTCGCCGGCGATCGCCGAAGTGCGCAAGAAGATTTTGCGGCTCGCCGACACGTCGGTGTCGGTGCTGATCACGGGCGAGACGGGCACGGGCAAGGAACTGATCGCGCGCAGCCTGCACGACTTTGGCGGACGGCGTGACAAGCACTTCGTCGCGCTCAATTGCGGCGGCCTGCCGGAACAGATTTTCGAAAGCGAGTTGTTCGGACACGAAGTGGGCGCGTTCACGGGTGCGATCAAGAAGCGTGTCGGCAAGATCGAATGGGCGCACGGAGGCACGCTCTTTCTCGACGAAATCGAAACCATGCCCGTCGCGCTGCAGATCAAGATGCTGCGCGTGCTGCAGGAACGCACGCTGGAGCGGCTCGGGGCGAACGAGTCGATCTCCGTCGATTGTCGGGTGATCGCCGCGTCCAAGGCCGATCTGACGGCGCTTTCCGCCGATGGGCGCTTTCGCTCGGACCTGCTGTACCGGCTCAACGTCGCGCAGATCGAACTGCCGCCGTTGCGCGAGCGTCGCGAAGACGTGCCGTTGCTGTTCGAGCATTTCGTGCTGGCGGCCGCGCGCCGCTTTGGACAACCGGCGCCCGTTGTTTCGGCGTCGCAGGTTTCGGAACTGATGACGCACGCGTGGCCCGGCAACGTGCGCGAATTGCAGAACGTCGCTGACCGCTTCGTGCTCGGTCTCACGGGCGATAGCCTGCTGGCCGAGGGCGGTAGCACGACAGTCAAGGGTGGCACGCTCGCCGATCAGCTTGCGTACTTCGAGCGCAGGCTGATCGAGGACATGCTGCGGCGTCATCACGGCAACGTGGCGGAAGCGAGCGAGGCACTCGGCATGCCGAAGAAGACGCTGTATCACAAGCTTCGCCAGTTGAAGATCGCTGCGCGCGATGCGCAGGGCGACGAGATCGACACGTAGCGTTTTATCAGGCGCTCTCAGCGCTTCAGACTCTCCATCAACACCTGCACGAACGCCTTGCTCGCCGCCGTGCGATACGCGTCCTTACGCTGCAGCAGCGCGGCCGTGCGCGCGGGCAGCGGCGGATCGAGCGGCACGGGCCGCAGTTCGGCATGCTCGCGCGCGATGCCGTCGGGCAGCACGGTCGCAAGCTGGCCGTGTCGCACGATCTCGACGATCGCGCTAATCGAATTCACCTCGATGGCAACCTGCGGGCGAACGCGATGCCGCGCGCAATACTCGTCGATATAGCGGCGCGTCGCGAATGCCTTGTTCAGCAGCACTAGCGGCTCTTTCGCGAAGTCCTGCGCGGAAAGCGCCTTGCGGCGCGACGCGCGCGCATGGCCGCCGCCGACCACGAGGCTCAACGTCTCCTGAAACAGCGGCTGGCTTTCGATTTCCGCTGCGTACACCGGCTCGAACGCGATGCCGGCATCGAGCTTGTCATCGGCTAGTTGTGCTTCGATCTGATCCTGCGTCATTTCCTGAATCTCGATCGCGATGCCGGGATGCGACGCATAGAAGCGATCGATGACGGGCCCCACCAGATATGCCGTGAACGTCGGCGTGACAGCAAGACGGAGATTGCCGCGGCTCAGTTCGCCGACATCGTGAATGGCTCTCACGCCCGCATCGAGATCCTGTAGCGCGAGCTTTGCATAGCGCATCCATGCCATGCCCGCATCCGTCAGCTGCACGGTTCGGCCCGAGCGGTCGAGCAACTGTGTGCGCAGCGTGTCTTCCAGTTGCCTGATCTGTTGCGACAGCGTGGGCTGCGAAACGTGCAGCGCTTCAGCGGCGCGCGTGAAATTGTGGTGCTCCGCGACGGCCAGAAAGTAGCGGATATGACGTAGCAGCATGTCTGCCTCTGTCGGGTAACTATTGGTTATGCCTATAGCCACAATCATAAACCGGTCTTGGACACTATGACTGATCGCGTCCATTCTTTGTTCAACGCAGCGCAACGCAACCCAATGCACTTAGCGACTGAATGGAGCGAATCATGCAAGAGATCATCGACGGTTTTCTGAAGTTTCAGCGCGACGTCTTTCCGGCGCGCAAAGAGTTGTTCCGCAAGCTGGCCACCAGCCAGACGCCGCGAACCCTGTTTATTTCGTGTTCGGACAGCCGGATGGTGCCCGAACTGGTTACGCAGCGCGAACCGGGCGACCTGTTCGTGATCCGCAATGCGGGCAACATCGTGCCTTCGTTCGGGCCGGAGCCGGGCGGCGTGTCGGCCACGGTCGAATATGCGGTGGCCGCGCTAGGCGTCACCGACGTCGTGATTTGCGGCCATTCGGATTGCGGCGCGATGACGGCCGTTGCAACGTGCAAGTGCCTCGATCACATGCCCGCCGTCGCGAACTGGCTGCGCTACGCCGATTCGGCGAAGCTCGTCAACGAATCACGCGATCATGCAAGCGAGCGCGAACGCATCGACTCGATGGTGCGTGAGAACGTGATCGCGCAACTCAACAATCTCAAGACTCATCCGTCCGTGGCGCTGGCGCTCGCGCAGGGCCGCCTGAAGCTGCATGGCTGGGTCTACGACATCGAATCCGGTTCCATCGATGCACTCGACAGCACGACACGTCAGTTCGTTTCGCTGGCCGAGCATCCGGATGTCAACGCGACGCATGAGGAATGTGTCGCAGCGTTTTGATTTTCGCCTCGTCGTTATTCCCAGCCTCACTCATCCAAGGAGCAACACCATGACCCAATCGCAAACCACCCCGCACGCACGCGAAGCCCTGACCGAAATCATCATCGACGCGAAGACGCGCAAGAACCTGACGTTCGAAGCGATCAACGAAGGCACGGGCCTGAGCGTCGCGTACACGACGGCCGCGTTGCTCGGCCAGCACGCACTGCCTGAGAAGGCGGCGAAGCTGGTTGCCGAGCGTCTCGGTCTCGACGACGACGCGGTCCGTCTGCTGCAGACCATTCCCGTGCGTGGCAGCATTCCCGGAGGCGTGCCGACCGATCCGACCATCTACCGCTTCTACGAAATGGTGCAGGTGTACGGCACGACGTTGAAGGCGCTGGTTCACGAGCAGTTCGGCGACGGCATCATCAGCGCGATCAACTTCAAGCTCGATATTCAGAAGGTGCCGGACCCCGAAGGCGGCGAGCGCGCAATCATCACGCTCAACGGCAAGTATTTGCCGACCAAGCCGTTCTGATTTCCTCAGTCCCGCACGAACCAAAGCACGGCAACTGACCTCGTAAAAGGAGAGTCGACATGTCTACGCAACAACAGGAAATTCGTCCGCCGCTTCCTCCGTTCACGCTGGAAACGGCCAAAGAGAAAGTGCGTCTCGCGGAAGACGGCTGGAATTCGCGCGATGCGGCGAAAGTCGCGCTTGCCTATTCGCTCGATACGAAGTGGCGCAATCGCGCGGAGTTCGCAAACAATCGCGCCGAGGCGCAAGCGTTTCTGGAGCGCAAATGGCGCAAGGAGTTCGAGTATCGGCTGATCAAGGAGTTGTGGGCGTTCGGCGGCAATCGCATCGCGGTGCGCTATGCGTATGAATGGCGCGATGACGCGGGCAACTGGTTCCGTTCGTATGGCAACGAGAACTGGGAATTCGGCGAAGACGGTCTGATGCAACGCCGCTTTGCGTGCATCAACGACATGCCGATCAAGGAGTCGGAGCGCAAGTTCCATTGGCCCCTGGGCCGTCGTCCCGACGATCACCCCAGCTTGAGCGACCTCGGCCTTTGAACGCGAAGCGCACGCGTTACGCCTGACATGCTCACGGCGTGACGCGTGTTTTCGTCGTGAGCGGGTTGCGGCTGGTATCGACGAAGAGTTGAGAAATGGGCACGGGGCGCTGGTAGAAATAGCCTTGACCGAACGGGATGCCCAGGCTGCGCAGCGCTTCGTGCTGCGATTCCGTTTCGACGCCTTCGGCAACGACTTCCATCCCATAATGCTTCGACACGGCGGCGATCGCGCGTATCAGTTCGCGGCCTTGCCGGTCGACTTGCCGCACGAACTGGCCATCGATTTTCACGTAGTCGAACGGGAAGCGGCCGAGCAGATCGAGGTTGCTGTGCTGCGTGCCGAAATCGTCGATCGCGAATTGAACGCCGTGCGCTTTCAGGCTGTTGAAGATCGCCTCGATGCGTGGATGCTTCTGCAGCAGAAAGCGTTCGGTGACTTCGAGCACGAGCGTGATGTCGTCGGGAAGCTTGTCGTTTGCGGCTAGTACGTCTGCGACGAATTCCTTGCGCTCCAGATCCATTGGCGCAATGTTGACGGCGACGCGCAATGGGCGGATGTCTGTCTTTTGCGCGATGTCCTGTGTCGCGCGTTGCAGCGCAAAGCGGGTGACGCTCGCCAGCAGGCTGCTGCTTTCCACTTCCGTCATGAATGCACCGGGGCTCACGGGTCCCCATTTCGGATGTGTCCAGCGTATCAGCGCCTCGACGCCCGTCATGCGGCGCGTGGCGATCTCGACCACGGGTTGATACGCGATATGCAGTTGCCCATGCCTGAGCGCGCGGCGCACGGCTGACAGCAGCAGGCGGCGCGGCGCAAAGACGATCAGATATCCGGCGCCGATCAGCAGATTCACGAGAATAGCCCCGGCGCCTGCGAGCAAGCCGTATTTCCAGTGTGTTTGCGTGACGAATGTCGGCGCGGCTGCCACGACGATCGAGAACGACCAGCGTGCCGACGACGCGCGTGTGCCGTGCAATGCGGCGGCGCTGTCGGCGGAAATCATCTCGCCACGGTCGTTCAATGCTTGCGCGTTCGATACGACGAGCACCACCTGGCCCGCTTCGTAGCGCACGCCGTGCGCGAGCGTATCGGCCAGATACGTGGCCTCGACGACGTAGAGCAGGCCGGTGTTCTTGCCCGTCGGAACATATAGCGGCATCACGGGTGATTGCGGTTGATACGGCGTCCCTGCAATCAGTTCGAGCGTGCTGCCGGCAGGCGCGGGCGTCAGATAGGCGGAAAGCGGAACATCGACACGTCCGATCACCGAAGAGCAATAAAGCCGCTGGTTTTCGACGAGGTTCACGCTGCGCACGTATTGAACGTAGGTCTCCAGTTCGGAGAGGCGAAGCTCGACGTTGGAGCAGGGCTGTCCTGGCAGTGCCGACAGTTCTTGCTGCCGGCGTGACGTGACGTTGTCGAGAATGCGGTCGATGGATTCGACCATGTCGCTGGCGATCAGGCTTTCGCGTTCGCGAATGGCGGCCTGATCTTCGTGACGCGCCCATAAGGCAGCGGTGGCGAGCACACACGCTCCACACAGCACCGCGACGACGAGCGCGAGCATCGGGGTGAAGCCGCGCCCCACGACAGCAGATTGGTGGATGGATGAAAACCTGTTCACATCGTGGTCCGATGTAATCGTCGGATAAATATAGCATGCGAGCCATTCGCGAACGGCGCTCCGAAACGTCAGCGGGCATTGCCGTTCGAATGGCATTACTGATCAATTGATTTGCATGCTCTTCGTTGGAATGCATTTGTTTAATGGCTATTTCGCCGAATTAGTGGATCACGAAATAAGGCGAGAATATATTCATGTCTTTTATGGAAAACCCGTATGTCCACATATGCGAAATAAATTCAAAGATGAGAGTTCGTTCCGAATCGATTTTATTCATCATGCATAGTAGAAATATTCGAGAAATATTTTGTAATGGAAGTTGACACGCTGACGTTTGCCCAACTAATCTACCGTCCATCGTAAGCTGACAGTCATTCAAGCGGGCGCATCAAATTACTATCGCGCGCGTGGTCAGCCCTGCGAGTCTGTGCGCGTGGCGTCCGCCACGCGGCGTTGTCATGCCGTAATTTTTTCTCTAGTTCACGTTCTAATAATGTAAATATCAGCGAATTGGGCTGAGGCCTGTTTTCGACTGTTTATTGCAATTCTTTCATTCGCCTTAAAGCGCGTGGGGGAGACCTTTTTCCGCGATTTTTAATAATAAAAAGAGACGCATAACCACACATTTCCAGAGCTGCTTTATCCGATAGGACGAACCATGCGACCATATTTTCGGTTAAAGGCGCAGTGCCTGTTGCTGGCTGCGACACTGGCGTTGAGTGCATGTGGTGGTGGAGACGATGGAGGTCTGGCTTCGAGCAAGTCCGCCCAGGTGGGCGCGACGGCGCCGGCGTCGCAACCTGCGCTCGCGGCGCCGGAGTCACCTATCGTCGCCGATACGTCGATCAACAAATCGGTGCCGCCCGTCGAGTTGCCCGACACCGTGAAGCCGATCAACTACAAGTTGTGGTTCCGGCCTAATCCGGCTCTGAACGCGTTCGACGGCCGCGCCGATGTCGAGATCCAGGTCACGAAGAACATCAATCAGATCGTCATTGCCGGGCATCGCATCAAGTTCGTCAACGGCAAGACGACGCTGCAGCCTGGCAACATCCAGCTGATCGCGACGCCACAGGACGACGGTGACTTCTACCAGCTGCGTCCCGTCAGCGGCCAGATTCATCCCGGCAATTACTCGCTGCATATGGAGTGGTCGGGCATCATCAACTTCAAGACCTACGACGATCCCGCCACGAAAACAGGCGGCAGTTGCGGCGACGATCCGTATCCGGGCTGCTCCGCAGCGGAAGGCGTGTTCCGCGTCGATCTGAAGTCGACGGACGGCACGACGAGCGGCGCGATTCTCACGCAAGGCGAAACCAACCTCGCGCGCCAATGGTTCCCGGGCTGGGACGAGCCGGCTTTCCGGATGACGTATGAGGTGTCGGCGGAAGTGCCGCAGAACTGGCGCGTCGTGTCGAATGCCGCGGAGAAACCGTCCGTCAATGTGGACAGCGGCTACAAGCGCGTCACGTTCGACAAGACGCCGCCGATGCCGCAATACCTGCTGTTCTTCGGCGGCGGTATGTTCGACACGCTCGAAGACGACTTCACGAGCCCGCTGAAGGACGGCAAGAATCTGCATCTGCGGATCTTCACGCCGCCCGGCATGCGCGACTGGGCCGTGCCCGCGATGCAGCAGACCAAGCAGGCGCTCGACTATTACTACCGCTATACGGGCATCCCGCTGCCGCTGACGAAGTTCGACACGATCGCCGCGAACGATGCGTTCAAGGAGCAGAAGGACCTGAACTTCGGCGGGATGGAGAACTGGGGCGCCATTCTCGAATTCGCCGACGACATTCTTCCGCCGCCCGGCACGCCGATGTCCGACTATGGCGTGGTGGTGCTGACGCACGAGGCCGCGCACCAGTGGTTCGGCGATCTCGTGACGCTCGACTGGTGGGACGACGTGTGGATGAACGAATCGTTCGCGACGTACTTCGAGAACAAGACGAAGATTCTGTTCTTCCCCGATCGCTTCAGCTGGGTCGACGAGGTGAAGACCAAGTACGCGGTGATGTCGCGCGACCTGCGCAACACGTCGTTCCCGGTGCAGCCGAACTTCAACGACTGGGCATCGAATGATTTCGTGTTGAGCGCCAGCCCGTTCACGTACGACAAGGGCGGCATCGTGCTGAAGATGCTCGAGAACTATCTCGGCGATGGCGTGATGCGCCGCGGCCTGCAGTCGTATCTGGCCGACTACTCGCTTGGCAACTCGACGCCGAAGCGTCTGTGGGACGAGCTTGCGAAGGTGAGCGGTGAGCCGATGGTCGCGATCGGCGACAGCTTCGTACGGCAAACGGGGGTGCCGCTGGTATCGCTCGATACGCAATGCGATCTGACGAGCAATCAGACGGTCGTCACGCTCAAGCAGTCGCCGTATCCGAACCAGAATCTGTATCCGGGCATTCAATGGACGGTGCCGTTGACGCTCGCTTATGGTGAGGGTCTCGCGCGGCGCAAGACGGTTGCGCTGAAGGACACGCAGATGCAGGTGCGGGTCAACGGTTGCTCGGCTGTCGTCGCCGACCCGAGCGGGCTCGATTACTACGTGACGAACTACGGCGACAACGCGTGGAGCCAGTTGCTCGCGCAGAGCAGTGCGTTGACTGATCCCGTGTTGCTGACCAACCTGCAGATGGAAGCGAAGATGCTCGTGAATTCGGGCCTCGCCGACCCTTCACGCGCCACGACGATCGGCTCGATCACGCCACCTGTCAGCGCGATGGCGCGCCGTCAGGTGCTGGTGACGCCGCAGGCAGAAACGGTTCGTCCGACGCTGCGTTATCAGGGCAAGCTGAAGCCGCGTAACAAGACGGAGTAACGTCATTCCCGTTTGACGGCGCGCGCCCGTCCGCATCATGCGGACGGGCGCGTAATTTTTTTGCGCTCGATTGTCACGCGCAGTCCACGCGTCACCCACGCAATTCCGCAGGCTCGAGAAAGAAGGCCTTGTTATCCGCGAGCCGCTCGATCATGAAGTCGATGAAAGTCCTCACGCGCAACGGCTGTTCGGTGCGATGGCGATAGTAGATGTAGATCGATTCGCGCTGCGTCATGTGTTGCGTCAGCAACGGCACGAGCCGTTCGCCACGAATATGCGAGACGGCCGAGAAGCTGCCCAACTGGCCAATTGCGAGACCTGCCAGCACCGCGTCCGTCTCTGCGTCGATATCGTTCGCGCACAGTGTCGCGGCGACGTCGCGATAGATGATTTCATCGCCGATCAGAAATTCCCACGGCGCCTGCTTGCCGGTGTTCGCGCGCCGGTATCCCGTGCAGCGATGCGCGTCGAGTTCATCGACCGTCGACGGTTTGCCGTGACGTTCGATATACGCCGGCGACGCGCACACGATCAACTGAATAGGCAGCAGCCGCCGCGCAATCGTGCCGCCCGATGGCGGCGATCCGCCTCGAAAGCCGACGTCGGCGCGATCGCTGACGAGATCGGTGAAGTGATCGTCGAAGCGCACGTCCAGTTGCACCTCAGGATAGAGCGCGGCGAATTCGAGCACGGACGGCCACAGCACCGCGCGGCCCAGCGCCATCGGCGCGCTCACACGCAGCGGGCCCGCCACTTCGTCTTTCGCGCGGCGCGCATCGTCGATTGCCGACGACAGCGTGGCGAGCGCCGGCTCGACGCTTTGCAGCAGCCGCTGTCCTTCCTCCGTCAGGCTCAGCTTGCGCGTGGTCCGATGAAACAGCCGCACGCCGAGCGACTTTTCCAGCTGCATCACGGCGTGGCTGGCCGCCTGAGGCGAGATGCCCTGATCGACAGCGGCCTTGCGCAGGCTGCCGACGGCGGCGGCGCGGACAAAGATCGAGATGGCGCGAACCTCGTTCATCGGCTGTTCCCGATTAGCAAATAAAAGTTGATTATCAGTCTAGCAATTGACGGCTAGTTTGTGCGAATCGGACGTCCTATTCTTCGTTTCACTCTCACCACGAACGTAGGAACACGATCATGAGCAACGTCACGAAACAACAGTTCAAGCGCGTCTGGTTCATCACGGGCGCTTCGCGCGGTCTGGGCGCGCTGATGGCCGAAGCGGCGCTGGCGGACGGCAACGCCGTCGTCGCTGCGGGCCGCAATGCCGCCGCGATCGTCGAGCGGCTCGGCGAGTCGCCGGCCTTGCTGCCCGTCGCGCTCGACGTAACCAGCGAAGCGCAGGCGCAAGCGGCCGTCGAGGCCGCCGTCGAGAAGTTCGGCCGGATCGACGTGCTGATCAACAATGCCGGTTTCGGCCTGCTGGCGGCTGTCGAGGAATCGAGCGACGCCGACGTGCGCCGCATGTACGACACCAACGTCTTTGGTCTGCTGAATGTGACGCGCGCCGTGCTGCCCGTGATGCGCAAGCAGCGCTCGGGGCACGTGATCAACATGTCGTCGATCGGTGGTTATCGCTCGGGGGCGGGTTTTGGCGTGTATTGCTCGACGAAGTTCGCTGTCGAAGGCATCACGGAAGCGCTGCATGCGGAGTTGAAGCCGCTCGGCATTCACGCAACTGTGGTCGAGCCGGGCTATTTCCGCACGGACTTTCTGGATGGGTCGTCGCTGCTGGTCGGCAAGGACATCATCGACGACTACGATGAGACGTCGGGCAACGTGCGCCGCTTCGCGGTCGGCATGAATCACAACCAGCCCGGCGACCCGCAGAAACTGGCGACCGCGCTCGTCACGCTCGTCGATGCGCAAACGCCGCCGCTGCGTCTTCCGCTCGGCACCGATACGCTGAAGGCGATCGCGGACAAGAACGAATACGTGACGACGGAAACGGAAGCCTGGAAGACGCTGTCGGCATCCACGGACTTCCCCGTCTAAGCAGGTATTGATCGGACAAAAGCAAAAGCAACGGCGCCGCTGCGAGTGCAGCGGCGCCGTTGTGCTTTGCGTGAATAACCCGCGTTATTTCGGCGGCGGCAGCGAGGGATCAAGTTTGGCGGAATCGCGGACCAGTTGATCCGTCGCCGCTGCGGCGATAGGGTTCGAACCGGCGCCGGGTTTCATCGCCCGTTGCTGCTGTTCCGTCGCAGCGCGAACGGCCGACATGTTCGGCGGCGGCAGTGAAGGATCGAGCTTCGCCGAATCGCGCACTAACTGGTCTGTTTGCGCAGCCCCCGTTTGATACGCACCGCGAGACGCGCTGCGCGAGTCCGTACTCGGCGTGGAAGGCGTTTGAGTCGGCATCGACGTGGGAGGCGGCAACGAAGGATCGAGTTTCGCCGATTGCCGGACGAGTTCATCCGTTTCCGGCGTCGCGCCCTGATTCGCTGCTGCGCGTCGGTCCAGACTTTCGCGTCCGCGTTGGGCGCGGGGTGCCGGTGCTGGCACCACTTTCGGTGCGCCCGCGTCCTGCACGTTCACCGATGCGACGGCCGTCGACGGCGCCGGTTTCACCTGCTCGGTGCTCTGCGTGACGGCAGCGCTGGGCGCGGGCTTCGTCGGCGCGGGTGCTGCCGGAACTGGAGCGGGAACGGGAGCCGGAACAATCGACTGCTGCGCGACGGCGGCGCTCTTCGTGATCGCGCGCGGCGGCGTCGACTGGCCGATACTGCCTTCTGTCATATGACTTTCGCTGACGCGCGAATCGACGGCGGCAGGGCGCACGGTTTCATCCATGCCGGCCTTGGCTTCGGCCGTTGCACGGCGGTCCGCCTGAAGCAGCATCAGGTACGTGGTCAAGGCAGCGCCGAGCACGAGCCCGGCGATAATCATCAAAATCTTTCGGGTGGTCATCATACTGACGGTCGTTCGATCGACGCGAGCGTCGATCACGACGGCTCGCGGGTTTACATCAGACAAATGCCAGCAATTGGCACGCCTGACGAGTGGAGACAGGCGAGCAATAAGCAGAGAATCGTGCTCCCCAAAAGGGGACGATGACCGCCAGGCGCATGAAACGCGGCGAGTCGAAGCTTCTCCGATTATCGAACGCTTCGGTTTAGTTTGCGTGTCGAGAACGCGCGCTACTGACGGCGCGTTGAATGCACAACTAACGTCTGATCATTCCCAGGGATTGGGTGCGAACAGTCCCTGTGGGCGGCGCATGCCATGACGCAGAAACCAGTGCCTGACAGCGCTGAGCTTGCGTGGCAGACCCGGCATCCGATTGCCTTCGATGCGGGCTTTTGCGCACGACGTCGCGTACTCGATCGCCTCTTCCTCGGAAGAAAAGTAGCCGAGGATGCCAAAGGCTTTACGCCGTCCGTTCGGGCCGGTGACGAACACGCTGGCCGCGTATCCGCGAGTGCCCACGGACGCAAGTGGGATGATGACGTGGCGCCGGTAATGTACTGCATGCCTGTCCATGATCATCTCCAAGGGTTTTGCCCTAGGTCACATGGTACACGTTGCGAAACTGTGCCGGCAATTCATTGCGGCTGCGAAAAAAAATTCGCCAGCGGATGCGCTGGCGTCACGCGCGATGCAGGCAATGGGGCTGCATCGCGCGTGATGTGGAGCGTTTTTGCTGCTCCTGCCGCGCTATGCGGCGTGAAGCGCCTGCTTAAGCGCTGCGCTCCATCGGTTCGCCGAGTACGAACATGCCGCCCTGGAAGCGTTGCGCCGGGTCGTCGTATTCGGCTGTCGGCGACGTGACGGGGAAGCGGTCCGAGAACTGCGTGGAGCTGTCGCGCGGACGGAAGCCGAGAAAATTCGCCTTCGTGTTGTCCCACCACTTGATGGGGTTGTCCGACGCGCCATACACGACGGCATGGCCGACACGGTTCGTAAACAGCGAGCAGCGCACCAGTTCGATGAAGTCGCGATAGCTCAGGTACGTGACGAGCATGCGCGGATTCTTCGGTTCTTCGAACGACGAGCCGATGCGCAGGCACACGGTCTCGATGCCGAAGCGGTCGAAGTAGTAGCGCGACAGCGATTCGCCGAAGCACTTCGTCACGCCGTACAGGCTGTCGGGACGTTGCGGCGCGTCGGCGTCGAGCACTTCGGTGACGGGATGAAAGCCGATGGCATGATTCGAGCTGGCGAACACGACGCGCTTCACGCCATGTTTGCGCGCGGCTTCGTACAGGTTGTACGTGCCGCGGATGTTCGCTTCGATCAGATCGTCGAACGGTGCGTCGATCGAAATGCCGCCCAGATGCACGATCGCATCGACGCCTTCGACCATGTGCATCACGGCCTCGCGGTCCGCCAGATCGACGACGCTCGCTTCCTCGTGCGCAGCAGCGGCGCTCATGGGGGCGATGTCGCTCACGCGCACGATGTCGGCCCAGGCGGCCAGCGCATCGCGCAGCTGGCGGCCCAGATTGCCGCTCGCGCCCGTCAGCAGCAGGCGGCGGAATGGCTTGCGCGACCCAGCAGATGTCTCGTTCATTGCTAATCCTTCGAAATAACCTGAAATAAGGAAAACGTTTTCCAACTATAAAGGCGACGCCGGCTGTGCGTCAATCGCCAGATTTATCAAGCCGCGAGAGGTCGGCGAACTGGTTTCACTACAGGCGTTTTCTGCGACAATTCGGTTACGGCAAACGAAAACGTTACCTTCCGGATGAAAAAAGTTTCCCCAACCATTCGCGATGTCGCTGGCGACGCGGGCGTGTCGGTCGCGACCGTTTCCAAGTACATGAACGGCGCGCAGCGTTTCTCTCCCGCCGTCGAAGCACGGCTCAAGGAAGCGATCGAGCGGCTCGGCTATCGCTCGAACCCGCTTGCGCGCTCGATGATCACGGGCCGCACGCGCACCATCGGGCTCGCGATCCTCGACATCAGCAATCCGCACTTCACGAACGTCGTGAAGGGCGCGAACCGCGTCGCGCTGCAGCACGATTACACGCTGCTGCTGGTCGATACCGAAGAGAACCAGGCGCGCGAGCGTTCGCTGATCGAGGCGCTGGCGCAACGTGTCGACGGTTTGATCGTCAACTCGCGGATGCCCGACGAAGAATCGCAGTGGATGCTCGAACTCAACAAGCCGCTCGTGCTGTTGCGGCGCAGTCCGGGTCTGCCGATACCGAGCGTCGGTATCGACAACCGGCTTGCCACTTACATGCTCGCGCGTCATCTGCTGAACCTCGGGCATCGGCATATCGCGTATCTCGGCTTTGGCCAGGCCCGCATCAACGACGAGCGGATTCGCGGCGCGCGCGAATGTCTCGACGAAGCCGGCCTCACTCTCGCCGTACACGACGCGCATGCGCCCACTGCGCAAGCTGGCGAGCAGGCCTGCTCGCGCGTGATGCTCGGGCCGCAGCGGCCGCAGGCGGTGATCTGCTACAACGATCTGATCGCGCTCGGCTTCATGAAAGAGGCCGCGTCGCTCGGTTTCAAGCTGCCGCGCGACGTCTCCGTGACGGGCATCGACAACGTGCCGTATGGCGAGTACGCCGCGCCCGCGCTGACTACCGTTGATATTCAAAGCGAGAAGATGGGCGAACTGGCGATGCAGAAGCTGATCGACGGTCTCGCGGGCCACGCAGAGGCCGAGCATTCGATGTTCGAGCCGCGGTTGATCGTGCGCGAGTCGACGGCCGCTTGCGGCTGAAGATCGACTCGCGCCACCAGCGATGGCACGCGCGCCGCGCGTCGCCGCGCGGCATGCCTGATTACGCATCGAGCTTCGCGGGCGTCATGCGCGGCGTCAGCAGGTGCATGACGACGAGCGCGATGAGGTAAGCGAGCGCGCCGATTGCGAACAGCACCCAGTAGTGACCCGTGCGTTGCAGCACCTGGCCGATCACTTCGGAGAACAGCACGCCGCCGATCGAACCCGCCATCCCGCCGATACCGACCACGGCGCCGAGCGCGCGGCGCGGGAACAGGTCGGATGCCGTCGTGAACAGATTCGCCGACCAGCCCTGGTGCGCCGCCGCTGCAAGGCCAACGATGCCGACGGCGACCCACAGATTGTCCACTTGCGACACGAACGCGATGGGCAGCACGCAGCACGCGCAGATCAGCATCGCCGTCTTGCGCGCCGCGTTCACGGTCCAACCCTTGCGCAGCAGCGTCGACGAAATCCAGCCGCCGCCGATGCTGCCGACCGTCGTGATCGCATAGATGACAACGAGCGGCAAGCCGATGTGCTGCATGTCCATGCCGCGCGACTCGTTGAGCCACTTCGGCAGCCAGAACAGGTAGAACCACCAGACGGGATCGGTCAGGAACTTGCCGATCAGGAACGCCCACGTTTCGCGTTTGCGGATCAACTGGCCCCAGCCCGGAGCGGGGGCGTTTGCGTTGCGGGCGTCGAGCGCGTCGGCGTCGTCGCGCGTATCGTCGAACGCTTCCTCCTGGTCGCTACGATCGGCGGGACGGTAGACGACGAGCCACACGGCCAGCCACACGATGCCGATCGCGCCGATGATGATGAACGCCGCGCGCCAGCCGTACAGCACGGCAAGGGGCGGAATGATCGCAGGCGCGAACACCGCGCCGATGTTCGCGCCCGAGTTGAAGATGCCCGTGGCGAGCGCGCGCTCGCGGCGCGGAAACCATTCAGCCGTGGTCTTGATCGCGGACGGGAAGTTGCCGCCTTCGCCGATGCCGAGCAGCGCGCGCACCATCGCGAAGCCCATTACCGAGCCGACGGCCGCGTGCAGCATCGCGGCGATGCTCCACACCAGCATCGCGGCCGCATAGGAAATGCGCGTGCCAAGCCAGTCGACGATGCGCCCGAAGCCCAGCAGGCCGATTGCATAGAACGCGGAGAAGGCGATCACGATGCGGCCGTACTGCACCTGCGTCCAGCCGATTTCGTGCTGGAGCACGGGGGCGAGCAGACCGAGAATCTGCCGGTCCATGTAGTTGATGACGGTCGCGAAGAAGAGCAGCGCGCAGACGGTCCAGCGGAAGCGGCTGGCAGATCGCACGACGCCGACGACGGCAGATTGCATGTATGTCTCCGTTCGCGGCATCGCTCGTCGCGCCGCGTCTTTATTCATGGCCGGCGACGAGCGCCGGTGCGGGATGCGTCGCGCGCTGGGCGGCGGCGCGGGCATTTTTCCGTCACGTTGGGAAAACGTTTTTCCAAGAATAGGCGGTTTGTTGCTGCTTGGCTAGTACGTGTTTTCCGGGATATACGGCGGGATGGCGTTTTCTGTGGGGGGCAGATTGATGTTCCGGTAGTTAATCGTTTTCTACAAGGTGGGTAGAAAGTGAGAGTCCAGCGTGCTGGCCGAGGGTGTCCCGCGTATGCATGCATCAGAAAAGCGCACCTCGATGGGGCGTTTGCTGCCTCAGTAGACTCGATTCAGGCGCTCAGAGGCGGATGCCGGTATCTTTCGCATCACTGCGTGGACTGTGCAGGGGAGAACGAGGGCTGTATGCTGTAAAAGCGCAACCACGCTAAAGCAATGGGGCAAAAAATGACTACGAACTCCGCCAAACTCCCGCCAGACGTGGAAGCACTATCGACGTTGTCTGAATATCTCGAGCGTGCGCTCGATAAGGCGCTCAGCCTGATCATGCTGCGCACGGGCGTCGAAGACGCAAGGCTGTATCTCGGTGACGTGAGCGCGCCGAAAGAGGAATGGGCGAGCTGTGGGACCATTCACCGTGAACTGTCGGACGCGATACTGGTGGCGACGCAGTCAGGCCTCAATAATCTCAGTATCGACGGGCAGACGTACCGTTTCACGAGAGTGTTTGCCCAAGCGGACAACCGGGGTGCAATCGTCTTCACCCCTGCGTAACCAGGCATCCGCCAGGAGCACCGGTAGCCAGCCGCCACTAAGACTCGGATGGAGGCGGTGGCACGCCGTCGTGCGCGGTTTATGACGCGACGGCGTATCGCTCGGCGGACAGCGTCCGCCGGGCGCCGCTCAGTTCGGCAGCAAAACAGGTAACTGCGACACGCGTCCCGTCTGCACG
Organism: Paraburkholderia steynii; assembly: GCF_900100565.1. Classification (NCBI taxonomy): domain Bacteria; kingdom Pseudomonadati; phylum Pseudomonadota; class Betaproteobacteria; order Burkholderiales; family Burkholderiaceae; genus Paraburkholderia; species Paraburkholderia steynii. The sequence goes on from NZ_FNDI01000013.1 coordinate 189,371, forward strand.
TCGAGCCACATCTGCCGGCCGCTTGCCGAATGACTGTAGACGAGCGCACGCATATCGCGATGCGTGCCGAGAAAGCCCATCAGCGCGCGCACGTTGCGCTTGCCGTGATAACGCAGCGAGCGCGACGTCTCGCCATTGACGATGACGACAGGATTGATCCGCACGAGCCGCGCAATGAGTTCAGGGTTGACTGTATCCACGTACGATCCTCGAATGAAGTTACTGTCTTCGCTAACGTCCCCAGGATTTGCTTCTTGAGTTTTCGGAAGGATCGGTAAGCGTGCGGCTGGTCGTCTACATCAGTCGCGCACATGCGTGACCGCAATCTGCAACACGCTCTCCAGTTCCGGCAGATCGACGGGCTTGGTCAGGTGCAGATCGAAGCCCGCCGCTTCCGTCTTCGCGCGGTCTTCACTGGTGCCGAGCCCTGTCATCGCGGCGATGACGGCGCCCGGTGCCGCAAGCGCCTTGCGGATATGCGGCAACGCTTCGAAGCCCGTCATCTTCGGCATCGACAGATCGAGTAGCACGAGATGCGGCTGCAGCGTCTGCGCCAGCTCGATGGCGGCCGCGCCGTCATACACCGCGTGCGCTTCGTGGCCGAGCACCTGCACGAGCGTCGCCATGCTGTCGGCGGAATCGACGTTGTCGTCGACCACCATCACCTTCAGATCGACGGGCTGCGAGGGCGCAAGCGCTTCTTCGCGCACGGCTTCGGTGACGATCGCATGACTGAACTCGGGCAGCCACACGGTGAACACGCTGCCTTTGCCGCGACCTTCGCTGTGGGCTTCGATATGACCGCCGTGCAGATCGACGATGGCGCGCGCAAGCGTCAGCCCGATGCCGAGACCGCTCTTGTCAGCCTGTTCTTCCGTCGGCGTTTCCTGCACGAACAGATTGAAGATCGCGTCGATCGCATCGGGATCGATGCCGCGCCCGGAATCGTGAATGCGGATCGCGAGCAGACGGCCCGAGCGGAACACCTGCAAGCTGATCGACGCACCCGCCGGACTGAATTTCGATGCATTGTTCAGCAGGTTCTGCACGACCTGCACCATCCGCGTGAGATCGCCTTTGATCGTCATCGGCGTGTCGGGCAGCACCACATCGAGCGTCTGTTCGCGTGCCGCGAGCAAGGGCGCGCTGCCTTCGATGCTCAGTTGCGCGATGGCCTGCATCGACACCGGCTTCGGCTCGATCTGCACGCGTCCCAGCGTGACGCGGCCGGCGTCGAGCAGGTCGTCGACGAGGCGTGTGAGATGTGACAACTGCCGGTCGATCAGTTCATGCTCGGGTACGAACGCGTGATGATCGGCCGTCTTCAGTTGCAGCATGCTGACGGCGTTGCGCAGTGGCGCGAGCGGATTGCGCAGTTCGTGTCCGAGCAGCGCGAGGAACTGGCTCATGCGCTGGCTCGACGCTTCGAGTTCTTCGAGACGCCGCCGCCGCGACATGTCGCGTGTGATTTTCGCGAAGCCTTGCAGCGCGCCGTTCGGATCGCGCAAGGCCGTCGTGATGATGTTCGCCCAGAAGATCGTGCCGTTCTTGCGCACGCGCCACTCTTCCATTTCGACGCGGCCTTCGCGCGCGGCGAGTTCGAGATCGCGTTGCGGGCGGCCCGCCGCGATGTCTTCGGGCGTGTAGAAGAGGGAGGCCGGCTGGCCGATCACTTCATGCGGCATGTAGCCCATCACCTGCGTGGAACCCGCGCTCCACGTCATGATGTGACCGTGCGAGTCGAGCATCGTGATCGCATAGTCCTTGATCGCATCGACCAGCACGCGAAAGCGCTTGTCGAGTTCCCGCGCGTTGAAACGCTCGGTGACGTCGCGAATGAAATACGCGAGCTCGGTATGTCCGTCGAACTGCACGGGACACACGGAGAGTTCAGCAGGAAACTCGTTGCCGTCGATGCGCCGCGCGATCAGTTCCGTGCGGCTGCGATGCAAGGGCGTGTCCGCGCTCTGTTCCGGTGCGCTTTTGAACACGTCCAGTTCGGCATAGCGGGCCTTGCAGCGCGCCGGAAACAGCGCGTCGAGTATTGGGCGTCCCATCACCGCGTCACGCGCATAGCCGAAGGTGCGCGTCGCGGCATCGTTCCATTCGATGATGACGCCGTCGGCGTCCGTACACACGAACGCATCGTGCGTCGTGTCGAGCACGAGACGGCGGCGGCGCAGCGATGCTTCGAGCTTGCTGTCGGCGGCTTCGCGCAGGCTGATCTCGGTGCGCAGCCGGGCGATCGTGATGGTGTTCTGCTCGATCAGCGCGCGGTTCTCCGCGAACACGCGCTGATGCGCCATGCCTGACGCGACGAGCGACGTGATGCGTTCGAGCGTCTCGATGTCGTCGGCGGAAAATGCGTCGGTGCGGCTCGCCATCAGCTTCACGACGCCCGCTACTTCGGACTGATAGAGCAGCGGCGCGACGACCATCGACGTCGCGCCCACGCGCTTGCACGCGGCGGCATCCACGCGTGGATCGTCCGATGTGTCGCTGCTGTACAGCAAGTGCTTTTCGAGCGAGCACAGTCCCGACAGGCTGCCGACGCGTTTGAGGCGCAAGCCGATGTGATGCGCGATGGTGCCGCTGCACGCGCGATACACCATCTCGTCGCCATCGACCCATTCGACTACGGAGGCATGCGCGGCAGGCACGAGTTCGAGCAGCGAGTCGGTGACGAGCGACAGAAAGCGGTCGAGGTCGAGTTTTGCAGCGGCGATTCTGGAGTGCGCGTCGATCAGTTTTCTTAAGCGTGCGTTTGCCAGGCGCTCGAGTTGGGTGGCGGTGTCGCTGGTGTCGATTTGTCGGTCCTGGCTGGCGTTCATCGTGATCAGCTCCGTTCGATGCCGGTGACGTGTGCAGGCGCGATTTGCTGATTTGCTTGTGCTGCGTAGGTGGTGTGCCTATGCATGCTGCATGGATGCGCGAATCGCTGTTTCAAGGGTTATACACGCATGCGGGGGGCTCGCTCAAGGGCGCGATTTTCTGGTTTTTGCCTTTGCTTTTTGCTTTTTGCCTTTACCTTTGCGCTGGCATCCGCGCTTTGCGTTCGTGCTTCACGTGTTGCCGTTCGGTGTATTAGCCTTTGTGCTGGCATCCGCGTTTTGTTAGCGTGCTTCAGGCGTCGCCCCTGTGCGGGGCGGCACCTACTTTTCTTTGCCGCCGCAAAGAAAAGTAGGCAAAAGAAAGCGGCTAACACCGCCAACATTTCTCATTGCCTGAGGGCCCCCAAACGGTCTTACGCTTCACACGGCAATCATGTGACCCATGTTCGTTGCCAACGCTCTTGCACTGCGCCTCACCCGCTTCACGCACCCGCGCTTCACCATGCCGTGCCAGATAGTCCACCGCCGCCCAGGTGGGAAACTGTGTGTCGGCCCTTGTGCCACACACGCCTCACTTCGAACCAATAGCGCATGCGTTCCACCCTGTAAGAGCGCCGAGCTATACGCCGCGACAACCTACACACAGTTTGCCACCTGGGCGGCGCAAACCATTCGCTGCCGCTTGCCCATGCACGGGTATTCGAAGCGGGTGAGGCGCTCATTTATAGCGTTGGCAACGCACGCGAACAGAAAGGCTGCCGTGTGAAGCGTAAGACCCTTTGGGGGCCCTCAGGCAAAAACAAAAACTGGCGGTGTTAGCCGCTTTCTTTTGCCTACGTTTCTTTGCGGCGGCAAAGAAAAGTAGGTGCCGCCCCGCACAGGGGCGACGCTTGAAGCACGCTAACGAATCGCGGATGCCAGCGAAAACACAAGCAAACCAAACCGCCCACGCCGCAAAGCCAAACCGCAAAGGCAAACCGCAAATATCAGCCAAAACCCAAATCAAAAGCCGTTGCAAACAAAAGAAACACCCCCCGATCGAGTCAATTATAAAAAATGCACTCTGTTCAGAATATGCGCGGCCGTTCCGTAATAGGCGATTGATCGATCAATTCATTCGCACAGGGAACCCCGCATGGGCATGCGCTCCATAGCAGTCAAACTGAGCCTCATATTCGGCGCGGCGCTCGCGGCCACGATACTGGCCATCACGCTATACGCGACGCTCAACGTGCGCCGCCAGGCCATCGAAAACTTCAATGACGCGGGCCTGGGCCAGATCCGCCAGATCGACAGCAGCCTGCGCGAGACCTTCAAGCGCATCCACGACAACGTCGTGTTCCTGTCGGACCTGCCGCTCGTGCAATCCGCGGACACGTCGGTCACCAACTACCTGACGCACGGCGGGCAGATGACGCCCGACACGAACGGCGGCGTCGAGACGGATATCTTTCATCTGCTGCAACGCTTCGGCGACAGCCATCCCGATCTCCGCTACGTCTACGTCGGCACCCAATGGGGCGGCTACGTGCAATGGCCGAAAGGCAAGTTCACGAGCGATCACTACGACCCGCGCGAGCGTCCATGGTACGTGCAGGGCATGCAGGCAGCGGGCGGCGTGCGGCGCACGGCCGCGTATGCGAACACGGGCGGCGACAACAACGTGATCATCAGCTTCGTGCGCTCGATCCAGAACGCCCAGGGCAAGCCGGTCGGCGTGCTCGGCATGGATATCTCGCTGGATGGCTTCGCGAAGATGATCGGCCAGGTGCGTTTCGGCGAAACGGGCTACCTGATGGTCGTCGAAGACAGCGGCACCGTTCTGGTGGACCCGCACGACGCCGCACACAACTTCAAGGCGTTGAAGGATCTCGGCGACGGTTATCGCGATCTCGCGGCGATGGGGAACGGCACGCTGTCCGTCGATATCGGCGGCGCGCGGTATGACACCGTCGTCTATACGTCGCCGGAACTGGGCTGGAAATACATCGGCCTGATTCCGCACGCGGAGATGATGGCGTCGGCCAATCGCCTGAGCGCGATGCTGATTGTCGTGGGTCTCGTCGTGCTGCTGGTCGCGCTCGCGCTGACGACGGCGCTCGGCAGTCGTCTGACGGCGCCGCTGCGCCAGCTGTCGAACAGCATGCAGGACATCGCATCGGGCGACGGCGACCTCACGCGGCGTTTGCCCGTAGGCAGCAACGACGAAGTCGGCGTGCTCGCCGAGCAGTTCAACGCGTTCGTCGAGAAGCTGAACGGCGTGCTGCTCGATATCCGCGACAGTAGCGCACTGCTGCGCACGGCGACGGGCGAGATATCGACGGGCAACGCCGATCTGTCCGCGCGCACCGAGCAGCAGGCGGCCGCGCTCGAAGAAACGGCGGCGAGCATGGAAGAGCTGACGGCCGCCGTCAAGCAGAACGCCGAAAGCGCGCGCCAGGCGAGCACGCTCGCCAGCGACGCTTCCGACGTCGCGCGCCGCAGCCACGAGGCCGTCGAACGCGTCGTGTCGACGATGACCGACATCAGCCAGAGCTCGAACCGGATCGCCGATATCACGGGCATCATCGAAGGCATCGCGTTCCAGACAAATATTCTCGCGCTCAACGCCGCGGTCGAATCGGCACGCGCCGGTGAGCATGGGCGCGGTTTCGCGGTCGTCGCGAGTGAAGTGCGCAGCCTCGCGCAGCGCTCGTCGAGTGCCGCGAAGGAGATCAAGGAACTGATCGGCGCGTCGGTCGATCGCATCAGAGATGGCTCGTCGTTGGCGGGCGAGGCAGGCGAGACGATGACGGAAGTGACGCGGGCCGTCGGCCAGGTGACGGCGATCATGAGCGAGATCGCGGCGGCTTCGGAAGAACAGAGCCGCGGCATCGCGCAAGTGAACCTCGCGATCACGCAGATGGACGACGTCACCCAACAGAACGCCGCGCTGGTCGAGCAGGCGGCCGCCGCGTCGCGCTCGCTCGAAGATCAGGGGCGGCAACTCGATGAATCGGTGGCGGCGTTCCGGTTGAAGTCGGCGACAGCGTCTTGATGACGGTCACGCGGGAAGCAGCGGGCAATCGAGCATCGATTGCCCGTTGATACGCGTGCGGCTCAGCGCACCGACACGCCGAGCACAGGCGCGGCAACGTCCGCCGTGCTGGGTTCTGCGGCGGGTTCATTCGCACGGCGATTCGACGCCTCGCGTGCGAGACTCGCCCGGAACTGCTTGCAGCCGATCCACAACAGAACAGCCGCGAGCCCGGACGCGACGAGGTTCACGATTGCCATCGAATGGCCGACCGCGAGCGGCGACGCGAACACCTTGTCGGTGATCAGCGCGACGATGGTCGTGCCCGCACCGAGCGCAATCAGATTCGACACAAGCAGAAACACCGCGGAGATCTGCGCGCGCATCTGATTCGGCGCGAGCGTCTGCATCGCGGCCGTCGAGGTCGGCATCGGGAAAGACGCGAAGAACATCGCCAGCACCAGCAACGCAAGCGATCCACCGAGGCTGCCAACCTGCGTGAACGCGACGGACGGAATCAGCATGCACACTGCGCCGATGCAGCCCGCGCGCATCGGCGCGTCGCTGCGGCCTTTGCGCAGCAGCCAGTCGTTGAACCAGCCGCCGCAAAACACACCCGTCGTGTTGGCGATCAACAGCACGGTGCCGAGCGTGTAGCCCGCTTCGACTGGCGTGAGGCCAAAGCGGCGGATATAGAAAGCGGGCGTCCAGCTCATCAGACAGAACAGCGTCATCGCGTAGAACGAGAAGCCGATGTAGTGGCAAAAGAACGTCTTGCCGTGCGCGGCGATAAAGCGCAGCGCGTCGGGCATCGACACGCGCTTCACTTCTCCCGAGCTGTCCTGCACGAGTCCCTTGCGCTGCGGATCGCGCACCGTCAACGCGAAGATCAGCGCAACGAGCAAACCGGGCAGGCCGACAATGAAGAACGTCAGCTGCCACGCGTGCATGTCGCCCAGCACGGGCAGCGTGAGCGTCGGCGTGTGCTTGAGCAGCGCGATCACATAGCCGCCGATCAGAAACGCAATGCCACCGCCGATAAACGACCCGAGCGAATAGATGGCGACCGCGCGGCCAAGCTTCTCTTTCGGGAAGTAGTCGGCAAGCATCGAATACGTTCCGGGCGAAAGCGCCGCTTCGCCGACGCCCACGCTCATGCGCGCAAAGAACATGTGCAGGAAGTTCTGGCTGAGTCCGCAGGCGGCCGTTGCGACGCTCCATAGCGCGACGCCGATCGAAATGATGCGCGGGCGCGCAAAGCGGTCGGCGAGATACGCGAGCGGCATGCCCATCACCGCATAGAAGAGCGAAAACGCAAAGCCGTGCAACAGGCTGAACTGCGTGTCGGTGAGATGCAGATCGCGCTTGATCGGCTCGATCATCAGCGCGAGCACCTGACGGTCGACGAATGAAAAGACATACGCCAGCATGCAGATCACGACGACGTACCACTCGTATGTGTAGCGTTTGCGGGCGAGCTTGTTTCCCGCGAGGTTATTTCCCGATGAGGCAGTCATGCCGGTTCTCCAGTGTTCCAGTGTATCGATGAGGAGCAGGCGTCTCTTCGCGATGGGACGCACTGGTCGGAAAGCAGGGTACGTAAACAAATTTCGCCGACAAAGGTGCAAATGGCGCGTCCATATCGGCGCGTTCACCCATGCGTCTAAAGGAATTCCCAGGTCACGTGCAGCAAACCCGTGCGCAACAAGCCGCGCGGTGCTGCAAATGCGCTTGTGACAGCGCTCATGCATCGAATCTATAAGTGTTATACGGCGCGTTTGATCGACGCTCGAATTTGCGCTTCCTAGACTCGGCCCGGTTCAAATGACCAATGCCGGGAAAACAAGACATGACGAACTGGAAGTGGTGTGCATCGCTGCTGGGGTTGGCGGCACTGCCTGCATTTGCGCAATCGAGCGTGACGCTCTACGGACGAATCGACACCGCGATCGAGGTCGCGAACTTCGGACCCAATCACGTGATCCGCATGGGCAGCGGCAATATCTTCGCGACGAGCTGGGGCTTCAAGGGCGCGGAAGACCTGGGCGGCGGCTACGCTGCGATCTTCAAGCTGGAAAACGGCTTCAATTCGGCAAACGGCACGATCAACAACAATGGCGCGTTGTTCGGCCGTGAGGCATGGGTCGGCCTGACCGGGCCGTTCGGCGGATTGCAGGCAGGCAACACCTATACGATTCTGCACACGTCGTTCGTCACGTACAGCTTGCCCGGTTATGGCGCGGGTCTCGCGTGGGGCAACGCGTCGAACAATTTCGTCGGTCCGTCGTATCTGCGCGTGAGCAATTCGTTGCGTTATACGTCACCGCGCTTCGCGGGCTTTCTGTTGCGCGCGATGGCAGCACGCGGCGCGAATGGCGCGGCCAACCAGCCGTCGACGCTCGGCGACACCTACGGCGCAGGGCTGAACTACGGGAACGGGCTGCTCTCGGTTGACGTCGATTACATGCAGCAGAAGTTCAGCACATCGAGCGCGGGCGCGCTGACGGCGAGCAGTCCGACGGGAACGGGCAACTATCTGCTCGGCGCGATCTCGTACGACTTCGGCGTGATCAAGCCGTCATTGATCTATCTGCGTCATCGCGGCGGGCCCGACGTCGCGTCGATGGTGCCCGCCACCAGCGCGAACCCGCACAACGACCTGTACGAGCTGAACGCGACGGTGCCCATCGGGCGCGCTTCGCTGTTACTGAGCTATGGTCACTATCGCAAGATTGCGGACAGTGACGGCAACGCCGACTCGTATGGCGTGCGGCTCGATTACCCTTTGTCGAAGCGCACCGTGCTTTACACGGGCGCGGCGATGGTCCGCAACAACGCGCACGCGAGCTTTACGATCAATGGTGCAGCGGGCGGCGGCGTGCCGGTGGCGAAGCCGGGCGCGACCGCGAGTTCGATTGTCGCGGGCGTGATGACGGCGTTCTGACAGGTCAGGCTTGGGCGTCGGGTGGCACCGCGAGCCAACTGTCGAACGGCTCGCGCGAGCCGATCCGGAACAATTCCATCAACAGCGCGCGCAGCCAGCGGTGGCCGGGGTCGGCGTCGAAGCGCCGATGCCAGTAGGCGTTGACCGACCATGTGGCCGCATCGGCGATTTCGAAAGACGCCGTTTCGCCAGGCGCCGAGAATGCCTGCGCGACGGTGCGCGGCAGGATCAGCGCATAGTCGCAGCGCTGCAGGATGGCGGGTACGACCATGAAGTCGGGCACGGCCGCGCGAATCCGCGAGGTCAGGCCGTGTCGCTCGAGCAGCGCCATCGCTTGCGGATGCGACGTGACGGCGATAAAACGCAGCGCGGGCGGCACGTTGCGTTCGAGCACGAAGGCATCGTCGAGTCCGAGCCTGTCCGCGACGCGGCGCGGCATCAGCAGCATGTAGCGTTCTTGCAGCAGCTCGCTGCGATGAAAGTGCGGCGACGCGTGCGGAAAATGACCGAGCGCGAAATCGATGCGGCCGGATTCGAGCGCGACATTGAACTGGGCTTCATCGACATGCTGGGTTTCGATGACGACACCTGGCGCACGCTCGTCGAGTTCACGCAGCAGCGTGGGCAGAAACGCGCTTTCGGCAAAGTCGCTCATGTGCAGCCGGAAGATGCGGCGCGCGCTCGCGGGCGAGAACTGCGCGCCTTCGTCCAGCACGTCTTGCAGGATAGTAAGCGCCCTGTCGACGGACGCGGCGAGGCGCTGCGCGCGCGGCGTCGGCTCGACACCGCCGCCCGTGCGCACGAACAGCGCGTCGCGGAACATCAGGCGCAAGCGGCCCAATGCATGGCTCACCGACGGCTGTGTGACGCCGAGGCGCAACGCCGCGCGCCCGACGTGTTTCTCGATGAAGACGGCGTGAAAGGTCTTGAGCAGATTGAGGTCGAGGTCCTGCACGCGCAGCGCGTCGCCTTGGCCGGGCTCGCCATTCGACGCAGGAAAATCGTCCGCTTCGGGCAACGCGGAGGCGGGGCGGCTCATGCGCCGCGCCTTGCGGTCGCGGATGGCAGGCAGCCGTAGCGCCGCGCGTACGCCTTCGCGAAATGTCCAAAGCTGTTCACGCCGTATTCGATCAGCACGTCCGTCACCGCACGCGTCGGATCGCGCCGCAACGCGGCATGCACGGCTTCCAGACGCCGTTCGCGGATATACGCGGCAGGCGTCGTATCGAGAAAATCGCGAAAGCCGTTTTGCAACGTGCGCGGCGATACGCCGGCTTCGTGCGCGAGCGTCGTCATCGGCAACGGATCGCCGAGATGCGCGTCGATATAGTCGCGCGCCCGGCGCACATGGGTGGGCAGCGGCGACTGTGCGCCACGCACGAGCGCGTCCGAATAGCTATGCGGCAATTGCGTGAGCAGCACGGTCATCAGCCACTGGGTCAGATCGGCGCCGAGCACGTTCGCTCGCGCGCTTGCATCGATCTGGCCCGACAGCGTACACAGATAGCGCAACGTGCCCTGGAACACGCCTGCGCCCGTGTGCGAAGGATCGACTGCCAGATCGAATACGAGCGGCTCGCGCAGCGTGGTTTGCAGCATCTCGGCGAGCTTCACTTCAAGCGCGGCGCGATCGATGCGCAACAGCAGGTTGCGGCAATCGCGGTCGGTGCGAATGCGTACCGCGCGCGTCGGCGACGATACGCTCATGCCGCCCGCGCTTACCGACGCGCGCTCGCTGCCCGAATGCAGTTCACAGTGGCCCGCGAGCGTTGAGCGAAACAGGTATTGACCGGCGAGATCGCCCGCTTCGATCGACGTCTCGCGCCCGTAGCACAGCTCCAGCAGGCTCGCGCGATGCAGCGCGACGCCGTACAGTTCGGCGCGCAGCGGACCTCGCCCGGCCACTTCCATGCGGTGCGGACACAGCAGTTGCGACACTTCGCGTTCGATGTCTTCACACGCATGCGAAGCATCGAGCCGGTTGCGATGAGTGCGGGAGATCGCGATTTCCATGAGGTTTGCCTGACGGCTAGTACATTGCGCCGCCGCTGATGATGGAGGAGACAAATTGTCCGCGCAAGGACGGAATGACCCGTATTGCATGTGAAGCATTGTGTGCGACGGTGACGACGTTGCCGGTTTTGAATGTCCGTTGCGCGTATTGACGCGCCGCGCTGCTCCATGCCGCGTAGTCTCGATGTCATTGCACAAGGAGGCTCACGATGAAAGTCAGCGTATTGGGCGGCGGCCACGGTTGCTATGCAGCCGTGATCGACATGATCGAGAAAGGCCATGAAGTGACATGGTGGCGCCGCGATGGCGCGGCGTCGGCGCGGCTGCGCGAACTGGGCGCGTTACATGTGACGGACTTTCACGGACAACGGCGCGTTCCCATTGGCGACGGCGCGGGGATGATTCGCATCGTCGACGAACTGGCCGACGCGACGCGCACGGCGCAGCTCATCGTGATTCCGCTGCCCGCGATCACGCACGAAGCGCTGGCTGTGCAGCTTGCGCCGCTGCTGACGGACGGGCAGGTCGTCTATCTTCCGCCCGGCACGTTCGGCAGCTATGTGTTCGCGAAGGCGATGACCGATGCGAACAACACGAGCCGCGTCGCGTTCGCCGAAACAGGCACGCTGCCTTATCTGGTGCGCAAGCATGGCGAGAACGATGTCGTGATCAGCGCCTACGCCACGCGTCTGCCGACGGGCGTGTTTCCCGCGTCTGCGGCGCGGTGGGCGATGCCGCTGCTGAAGGACGCGTATCCGTCCATCGAGCCGATCGAAGACGCGTTGTCGGGTGCGCTGATGAACGCCGGCCCCGTGATTCATCCGCCGCTCATCATGATGAACGCGGGACCGCTCGAACACTTCGCGTCGTGGGACATTCACAACGAAGGCACGCAGCCGTCCATCCGCAGCGTGACCAACGCGCTCGACGCGGAACGCATGGCGGTGCGCGAAGCGCTCGGTTATCGCGCGCCACATTTTCCGCTTGCCGATCACTATGCGAGCGAGGGCGACGAATGGATGTACGGTCGCGGCGCGCACGGCAAGCTGACCGACAGCGGCGACTGGCGCGAGCATATCGATCTGCGCACGCATCGGTACATGCTCGAAGACACGCGGCTGGGACTGTCGTTCATCGTGTCGTGTGGACGCTGGGCCGGCGTGCCGACGCCCGTCGCGCAGGGGCTGCTGAGCATCGCGGGCGCGGCTGTCGGGCGCGATCTGTACGGCGAGGGGCGCACGCTGGAGCGGCTCGGACTTGCGACGTTGTCGCGCGCGGAGATGTCCGCGTTGCTGGCGAACGGGATCGCGTCATGACTGACACGATGCTGACGCCGGTGCGGCATGTGCATATCGTCGGCGCGGGGCGCATGGGGCAGGGCATCGCGCTCGCGTTCGCATTCGCCGGTTTGCGCGCGACGCTGATCGATTTCAAGGTTCGCGATCCGGCCGCGCGTGAAGCGTTCGCCCGAACGGCGCTCGCTGACATCGCGAGACAGTTGCAGGTGCAAGCGGCGCTTGGGCGTATCACGCAGCAGCAGGCGGATGAGGCGATGCAACGCGTTGATATCGTCGATCGCGAAGAAGCACAACGGGTGCTGGCCACATCGCGGATCGTATTCGAAGCGGTGCCCGAAGTGCTCGATGCGAAGAAGGAAGTGTTCGCGTGGCTCGGTGAACATGCCGATGCGCGCACCGTGATCGCATCGACGACGTCGACTTTTCTCGTCACCGAGTTGCAGCGGATCGTCACGCATCCGCAGCGGCTGTTGAACGCGCACTGGCTGAATCCGGCGCATCTGATGCCGCTGGTCGAAGTCAGCCGCAGCGAGACCACGGATGCCGCAGTCGTCGCGCAAGTGGTCGAGTTGCTCACGCGCATCGGCAAGAAACCGGTTGTGTGCGCGCCGTCGGCGGGCTACATCGTGCCGCGCATTCAGGCACTGGCGATGAACGAGGCGGCGCGCATGGTCGAAGAAGGCGTCGCGAGCGCCGAAGATATCGACACGGCGATACGGACAGGCTTCGGCCTGCGCTTTGCTGTGCTGGGCTTGCTGGAGTTTATCGATTGGGGCGGCTGCGACATTCTCTACTACGCGTCGCATTACCTCGCGAGGGAGAAGGGCGATCGGTTCCTGCCCGCGGAGATCGTCAGCGGCAACATGGCGGCATCACGCAAAGGCTTGCGCGATGAGACGGGCTTCTATGATTATCGCAATGTCGATGTCGACCTGTATGTGAAAGAGCGGCTCGAAACGTTTGGACGCATGCTCGAGCACCTCGGTCTCGCGCCTGCATTCAATACAGCGAATAGCGCGAGTACGTCTCGATCGGAATGATGGCTTGTGAAGGCACGGCCGCGCCTTCGCGCGCGGCCTTCAGATGATCGACGGTGGTGCGCAGCATGAGTCGCATATCCTGCGTCAGCAGATAGTCGATCGCGTCGGAACGCAGTAGCGGCTCCGTGATCCGGTTGACCTCGTGCGTCACATAGAGCGTGCGGCCCGTCAGATTGTGCTCGCGCAGCGCGGCAGCAAGCCCCTCGTTGCCGCCCGCGACGTTGTAGATGCCGTCGAGCTTGCCGTGCGCCTTCAGGAAGCGGGTGGTTGCTTCGTAGGTCGCCGCCCCCGAATCGGCGCCCTTGATCACCTCGACCAGATTCACATGCGGGAACCGTTGACGCAATAGCGAACGGAAGCCGATCTCGCGATCCTCGTGGCAGGTGTACGAAAACGTCGCGACGATCACGGCGACATCGGGCGACGCATGCGCCTGCAGATGCCGTCCGAGTAAAAAGGCCGCCGACTGTCCGGCCGCGCGGTTGTTGACGCCAATGTATGTGTGACGCGCGTCGGCGTCAACATCCGTGATCAGCGTGACGACGGGTTTGCCCGCCGCCATGCATTCGCGCAACGCCGACGACGTCGTCGCGGTGTTCGTGCAGATGATGCCGATGCCGTCCACTTCCGCCGTCGCCTGCTGGATGCGGGCCGCGACTTCTTCGTCGGATGCCCCGACACATTTCTCTACTTCGAGCCGCACACCGTTGGCGTCGAACTCCGCTTCGAGCGCTATTGCCGTTCGGATCAACTCGTCGGTGAACGCATCACCTGCTTGCGCGAGCAGCCGGAAATCATAGGCGGCCTGCTTCGCGCGAACGGCTGACCTCGCGGATGAACCTGTGCCTAGCTGCTTCAACGCCGCCTCGACCGCGTGGCGCGTGCGCGGGTGGACGCCAGGCCTGTCGTTCAGCGCGCGATCGATCGTCGCGCGGCTGAGCTGAGTGATCTCCATGAGTTGCTTGAGCGTCGGTTTGCTTTTCATCGTGGGTCCCCGCGCGGCGGATCGAGTGATTGCATTGGTTCGATTGTGACTCATTTTGAGGCGTTTGTGTGAGGTTTCAACTAGCGCCGCCGCAATTGTCACGCCCTCCACGTCATGGATTACCCTTGATAACTCAAAATGAGGCATAAACGGCTTTGACGGGTGCTCATAACGAGTCTTTAATGCACTCAACGATGATCACTGCCTCAGCATCAGGAGCCATGCATGTCCGCACAGCAAGACAACTCGAAACCGATCACGATGGACGACTGGTACAAATGCCCGCTCGACCGCAAGGTGCTCAAGGAACTCACGCGCCGCAACGACCGCGACGCGCTCCTGCACCTCGGCGGCTTTCTCGCGATGGTCGCAGGCAGCGGCGTGCTCGCGTGGCTGTCGCTCGGCACGTGGTGGTGCGTGCCTGCGTTCCTGCTCTACGGGACGATCTACGCATTCGCCGAAGCGATGGAACACGAACTGCGCCATCGCACGCCGTTTCGCAGCGAATGGCTGAATGCGTCGGTGCATTGGCTGATCTGCTTCATGACGTGGCGCGAGCAGATCTACAGCCGCTGGTCGCATGCCCAACATCACACGTACACGCATCTGACGGCAACCGTGCCCGCCGATGTCGAAATCGCCGTGAAGCGGCCGCCGAACTATCTGAAGCTCGCAACCGATTTTCTGCGCGTCTCACACGGTATTCATCATCTCGGCAACATCGTGTTGCACAGCCTCGGCATCGTGTCGCGCAGCGCGAAAGCCGTCGTGCCGCCAATCGAATATCGCGCGATGTGCCGGAATTCGCGGATCGTTCTCGCGCTTTATGTCGGCGTGATTGCGTGGGCGATCGTCGCGCATAGCTGGCTGCCTGTCGTGTTTCTTCTTTTGCCGCGTGCGTATGGCGCATGGCTGCATGAACTGCTGGCCATCACGCAGCACACGGGGCTGCGCGAGAACGAACGCGACCACCGCTTCTCGACGCGAACCATCCGGCTCAATCCCGTGCTCCAGTTGCTGTACTGGAACATGAACTATCACGTCGAGCATCACATGTTCCCGAACGTACCGTTTCACGCGCTGCCGAAATTGCGCAAAGCGATCGAGGCGGACCTGCCACCTGCTTACGACGGACTGTTCAGCGCCTGGCGCGAGATTCTGCAGTTTCTGCGCATGCAGCAGCGCGACCCGGAATACATGATCACGCCGCGCGTGCCGGGCAAGACGCCCGCTGCGCAAGCGCAACCCTCTGGCGACGAAGCACTCGCCGCCCAGCCACGCTGAACACGAACGGAGTACGCAATGAACATTCTGCAATGGCATCAGGTCTGCGCCTGCGACGACATCGACGAAGAAGACGTGATGGAGTTCGAACACGAAGGCAAGCTGTACGCGGTCTATCACACGGCCACGGGGTTCTACGCCACGGCGGGACTCTGCACGCATGAAACGGCGCGCCTCGCCGATGGCTTTGTGTTCGGCGAGGTGATCGAGTGCCCGATGCACATGGGGCGCTTTCACATCCCGACGGGCGCCGCGAAGGGCGCGCCCGTGTGCGTGAACCTCGTTACGCATCCCGTCAAAACGGAAGAAGGCAACGTATTCATCGGCCTCGCCGCCGACTGATCGAGCAAGGCAACGCAGCAAACTGCCGGCGCGAGACGCCGGCAGCCACAAACATGGAGACAGCGATGAGATTACCCGTCATGAAGGCGCTTTGCGTCGCCGCAGCCGTCCTGAGCATGGCCCTGTATGTCGATGCGAATGCGGGGCCTGTAGCGCATTTCGATTTCATCACGCATGCGCCGGATTCGGATGCATGGTGGAACACGGTCAAGAATGGCATCAAGCAGGCCGATGAAGATTTCAACGTGCAGACCGACTATCGCAACCCGCCGAATGGCGATATCGCCGATATGGTCCAGCTCGTGAATCAGGCTGCGGCGCGCAACTACGACGGCGTAGTGACGACCATCGCCGACTTCGATCTGCTCAAGGGCTCCGTCTCGCGTCTGAAGGCAAAGAACATTCCGTTCGTCACGGCCAACACGGGCACGGAGAAGCAGAGCGCCGATCTCGGCGCATTGCTGCATGTGGGACAGCCCGAGTATCTGGCGGGCAAGGAGGCGGGGCAGCGCGCCAAGGCCGACGGCATCAAGACGTTTCTGTGCGTGAACCACTATGCGACGAATCCGCTGTCGTTCGAGCGCTGCCGTGGGTTCGCCGAAGCGATCGGCGCAGATATGAAAACATCGGTTCTGGACGCGGGCACGGACCCGACGGATATCGAATCGAAAGTCAGCGCTTATCTGCGCGCGCATCCGAACACGCAGGCCGTGCTGACGCTCGGGCCCACTTCCGCCGATCCGACCATTCGCGCCGTCACGAAGATGGGGCTCGCGGGCAAGATCTGGTTCGCAACTTTCGATATCGACTCTGACGTCGCCAAGGGAATCAAGGACGGCACGATCAAGTTCTGCACCGACCAGCAGCCCTATTTGCAGGGCTATATTCCCGTCGCGATGCTCGCGATCATGCACAAGAATCACAACACGGACGTCGCGCAGGCTCGCAATGAACTGGAGAAGGACCCGAAGTTCATCAAGCGGCTGCAGGACTATGGACTGAAGCCTGTCTACGAGGCGCGCAACATCAGTTCGGGACCGGGCTTCATCACGCCGCAGAACATCGAGAAGGTGTCGGCGCTCGCGGGAAAGTACCGATAAGCGGGTTTCGTTTTGCAGGCGTCTCCACCGCCAGCACTTTTCCCACTATGTTTTGAGTGGGCGATATGGGCCAAAGAATGGCCCATATCGTTTATTTGCGGATCAATGCTGATTCAAACGGGAAATCCGTTTGCAAAGCGCTCGCGCAAATAGCCGACGAACAGCCCGACCGCGCGCGGCACATGCGACGCATAAGGCCGCACGATATAAAGCTGCTCGGCGAACGCACCCGTCACGCGCCAGTCCGGCAGCACGACGACCAGCTTGCCCGCCTGCACGGCGGCTTGCGCGGTGAAGTCCGGCAGCAGCGCAATGCCCAGGCTTTCGAGCGCCGCGTCGCGCAGCGTCTCACTGTTGTTCGCGGAGAACTGTCCGTTGACGGGCAGGGTGACCGGACGCGTGCCTGCCTTTCGCGCCGCCTTGCGCTCGAACGACCACATCGGTTCGCCCGACGAGCGCGGATAAAAAAGGCAATCGTGAGAAGAGAGTTCTTCCGGTGACTTCGGCGTGCCGCGCTTTCGCAGATAGGCGCGCGTCGCGACGATCACGGAATGCGTGTCGCAAAGTTTCCACGCGACGTGCGTATCGGGCGGTTCGGCGCTGTGACGGATCGCGAGATCGAAGCCTTCTGTGGCAAGCGATACGATCCTGTCCGACACCTCCAGCTGCACCCGAACCTCGGGATTGGCCACCAGAAACTCGGGCACCTTCGGCACCAGTTGCTGCCGCGCGAACGCCACAGGCGCCGTCACGCGCACGAGCCCGCGCGGCACGCCCGACAGCTCGCGGACTTGCGCAAAGCTGGCGGCGATCTGCGCATATTGACCGCGCGTGCTGTCGACGAGCTGCTGGCCGGCTTCCGTCAGCCGGACGCTGCGCGTCGTGCGCTGCACCAGCGAAATCCCCGCGGCGCGCTCCAGTTCGGAGATGCGCTGGCTCATTGCCGCTTTGCTGACGCCGAGGCGCGCGGCGGCCGCCGTGTACGTTCCCTGTTCGGCGAGCATGGTGAGCCAGTGCAGATGCGTCCAGAGTTCTTCGATATTTTGCGTATCCATACACTCATTGTTCACGGTGGCAAACATTGATTTCAATGTTAGCCTCTTTCCAGCGCGTCCGCACCTTCCTACACTGCGTCTCAAGCCAATCACGAAGGAGCCGAGACATGCAAGCCTATACCGACAGCGCAGACGTGGGACATTTCATTCACGGGGAGCGCGTCAGCGGAACGGGAAGCCGTAGCCAGGCCGTCTTCAATCCTGCCACGGGTGCCAGGGCCCGCAAGCTGCTGCTCGGCGAGGCTGCCGATGTCGATGCCGCCGTCGCGAGCGCGAAGGCAGCGTTTCCGAAGTGGGCCGACACGCCGCCCATCAAGCGCGCACGCGTCATGCTGCGTTTTCTCGAACTGATGAACCGCCACCACAACGAACTCGCGGCGATCATCACGGCCGAGCACGGCAAGGTGTTTTCCGATGCCCAAGGCGAAGTTGCGCGGGGCATCGACGTGATCGAATTTGCGTGCGGCATTCCGCAACTGCTCAAGGGCGACTACACGGAACAGGTTTCGACGGGTATCGACAACTGGACGATGCGTCAACCGCTGGGCGTCGTCGCGGGCATCACGCCGTTCAACTTTCCGTGCATGGTGCCGTGCTGGATGTTCCCCGTCGCGATCGCGGCCGGCAATACGTTCATTCTCAAGCCGAGCGAGCGTGATCCGTCGGCGGCGCTGTTCATGGCCGGACTGCTGAAAGAGGCAGGCTTGCCCGACGGCGTCTTCAATGTCGTACAGGGCGACAAGGTCGTCGTCGATGCATTGCTCACGCATCGGGACGTGAAGGCTGTGAGCTTCGTCGGCTCGACGCCGATTGCGAACTACATCTACGAAACGGGCGCGAAGCACGGCAAGCGCGTGCAGGCACTGGGCGGCGCGAAGAACCATATGGTGGTGATGCCCGACGCCGATCTCGACAAGGCAGTCGATGCGCTGATCGGCGCTGGCTACGGTTCGGCAGGCGAGCGTTGCATGGCGATCTCGGTTGCGCTGCTGGTTGGCGACGTGGCCGACAAGATCGTGCCGCGGCTCGCCGAGCGCGCCCGCAGCCTGATCGTGAAGAACGGCATGGAGCCGGACGCGGAAATGGGCCCGATCGTCACGCGGCAGGCGCTGGAGCGTATCGAAGGGTATATCGCCGAGGGCGTGAAGGAAGGCGCGACGCTGGTCGTCGATGGCCGCGGTCTGAAGGTTGCCGGTCATGAAGACGGCTTCTTTACGGGCGGTACGCTGTTCGACAACGTGACGCCGGAAATGCGCATCTACAAGGAAGAGATTTTCGGGCCGGTGCTTGCTTGCGTGCGCGTGAAGGACTTCACGGAAGCCGTCGAACTGATCAACGCGCACGAATTCGGTAACGGCGTGGCGTGCTTCACGAGCGATGGCCATGTTGCGCGCGAATTCGGCCGCCGTATCGAAGTCGGCATGGTCGGTATCAACGTGCCGATTCCGGTGCCGATGGCGTGGCATGGCTTCGGCGGCTGGAAGCGCAGCCTGTTCGGCGACACGCATGCATACGGTGAAGAAGGCGTGCGTTTCTATACGAAGCAGAAGTCGATCATGCAGCGCTGGTCGGAGAGCATCGAGAAGGGCGCCGAATTCGCGATGCCGACCGCGAAGTAACACGCTTCAACCCAAGCCAGACAGCCCTTTTTACAAGGGCTGTTTTCATTTGTGCGCTTTGATCTGATGTTTGACGATGCAGTCAATCGACGCGATAGCACGCATTGTTCCCGATTTGAAAACTGTGAATTCTGCGCAGCCCGGTTGATGATTGCGTCAGGAGGTTTACCCTACGTTCATAGGCCGACGTTTCACAATCGACGTCGCGACAGGCTCTACCGAGGATCAGACAATGAAGCGCGAATCTTTTAACTTCCGGAATATCGACGACCATAGCGGCGCAGGCGTACGCACGCGCATCGAAGCAGTGTCGAGCGAGAATGCACAAGCCGCCGCTGTGCCGCGCAATTGGGCATGGGCGCATTTCAGCGATTCATACGACTGGATGGACTCGCATAGCCCGTCTGTGGTGACGGAGTTGGTGGACTGAATGCGTATTGCGAATTGCCGTTGAAATTCGCAATAGCGTATTGCTGGCCGCGCGATTAAACGGCGGCCAGCAATTTAAAGAACGAATCGATGCGTCAGACGAGCGTGAGTTTCACGTCGATGTTATTACGCGTCGCATTCGAATACGGGCACACGATGTGAGCCTTGTTGACCAGATCTTGAGCGGCACCGCGCTCCATACCCGGCAATGATATTTTCATCTCGACTTCGATGCCGAACCCATTCGGAATCGGCCCGATCCCGACGCTGCTGTCGATCGACGCATCTGCGGGGATCGCGATCTTATCGCGTGCGGCAACGAATTTCATCGCACCGATAAAGCATGCGCTGTAACCGGCGGCGAACAGTTGTTCCGGATTCGCGCCGTCACCGCCTTTTCCGCCCAGTTCCTTCGGCGTGGTGAGCTTGAATTCAAGGTTGGCTTCAGGCACCGTCGCGCGGCCGTCGCGGCCTCCCGTTGCGGTTGCGTGAGCAGTGTAAAGCGCCTTTTCGAGCGACATGGCAAACTCCTTCGTTGAAGAGCTACGCGTTGTTGGAAGACTGCAGGTCAGGCTGATTTCGCTGCTTTGAGCTTTCGATACTCGAGGGCAGGCAGACCGCCCCAGCCCCAATTGTCCGTCGGCACTTCCTCGATCACAACGAAGGTGGACTCGAGCGGCTTGTTCAGCACGTCGAGCAACACCTGGCTCACGCCCTTGATGAGTCGCGCCTTTTCTTCGGCCGTCACGCAATCCGCGCCGGGTTTCGTCCCTTCTCGCGTAACCTGAATTGTGACAATCGGCATCTTGCTCCCCTCGATCGTAGTTGAGGAATGGGCGTAGAGCTAGCCACTGTCAGACGCTCTCCACACCCACGATGAGTTCGCTGCCCAGCCATCCCGCCAGCAGCGCACCCGCTTTCGCCACGCCATCCGCGTCACCCAGACGCTCGACGAGCAGATCGCATAGTGTTGCAAAGCTTTCATTTTCCTGCAGATGAAGGAGCGCTTCGTACTCGGCGGCATCGACGCGCTTGAGGCACGACACGAACTGCCGACGCCAGACGATCAGGCCGCCCGGCTCGTCGAGCATTTCACTTTCGGGCGCCTCGGTGTTGGCGGATAGGGCGGACCAGATGCTGTCCGCATTCGTCGTGGCGGGGCGATGCCTGAGCGACGGCGTAAAGCGTAGCCGCGCTGCGTCCCAGTCGACGGAAGCGAGCGCGTCGAGCGGCAGCGGCTGCGCGTCATGCGCAACGAAGGCTTCAGCCAGCGCATTTTCGATCCATGCGAGTTCGTACACGTCGGGGTTGTGCGGGAACAGCACGCTGAGCGTGTCGCCGAAACCGTATGCGTACGCGTCGAGTGTCCATGCGTGCGGCGGATGGTGGTTGATATGCGTCACGGCTGCATGCAGAAACGCATCCTCGCCAAGCAACGTCCGTACCTGTGGAAACGAATGCTCGAGGCATTCGATCAGTTGCCCGCGATAGTTGTTCTGGTAGACCGACAGGCCGCGTGATGCATCGCCGCCGACGCGGCGGGCGGCTTCTTCCGACGCATCCGTGAGCCACGAGCGGAAGTCCTGTTGCCACGCAGCGAGGGTCATGCGGCCTCCGCAATGCGTGTGTCGTGTCTGACCTGTCCATCCTGTTGCGCATGAGCGCCGAGCTTGCGCGCGATCCACAGTTCCCTCAGCAGCTCTTTCAACGGCGGCACGTTGCCGTCGCGCTCGATCATCGTCGCGACGGGACCGAGCCGCGCCATCGCGTTCTCATAGAGTGCCCAGACTTCATCGCACACGGGGCTATCGTGCGTGTCGATCAGCAGATCGCGGCCTTGCGAGTGTCCCGCGAGATGGATCTGATGCACGCGATCGACGGGCAGTCCGTCGAGATAGGCGAGCGCATCGAAACCGTGATTCGTCGCGCTCACGAAGATATTGTTCACGTCGAGCAGCAGGCCGCAGTCGGTGCGCTTCGACATCGCGGAAATGAATTCCCACTCGGTCATCGTGGCGCCGTCGAACGCGAGATAACTGGACGGATTCTCGAACAGCATCTGGCGGCCGAGTACATTCTGCGCGACGTCGATATTCGCGCAGACGGTATCGAGCGCTTCGTCGGTATAGGGGACGGGCAACAGGTCGTGTGAATTGAAGCCGCCGATACGCGACCAGCTTAGATGATCGGACACGAACAGCGGTTCGATCTCGTCGACGAGCGACTTCAGGCGCCGTAAATAATCGCGGTCGATGCCATCCGCCGAGCCGATCGACATCGACACGCCATGCAGCACGACGGGATGCTTCTCGCGCACGCGCCGCAGAATGTCGCGCGGCTGGCCGCCTTCGACCATGAAGTTCTCGGAAATGACTTCGACGAAATCGACGGAAACATTCGTTTCCAGGAAGTCGCGATAGTGTTCCTTGCGCAGGCCAAGGCCATAGCCTGCAAAGCGGGGATTGGGAGAGAGCATGAGGCGTACCCGGCTGCGGAATGTCGGTGAATGGGCTGGCCCGGCGACGCATAGCCGGGCCAGCGCTAGCGTGACTTACTTTGGCTCGGTCAGCGTGCCGCCCAGCGACAGGCATTCGCTCGGCGTCTTCACGACTACACCCTTGCCCTTGCAGCTGTTGAGGCCCTTGCAGTCGTTGTGAGCCGTCGCGCACAGCGCCTGGCCCTTGCATGCGTTGACGCCGTAGCAGCGGCCGGGTTGTTCGCCCGTGGCGGCGCTCGCGGAGGTCGCGACGGTGGCCGATGCGATGGCGAGGAGGGCTGCGGCTGCAGCGAAGCTGACGCGGGATTTGACGTTGCTGTTCATGGTTGCTCCATGGTGGGTTGAGTGAAATGCGATTGGAAAATGGCTTTGCGTTTATTTCGCGTGCAGCGCGGCTTCTTCGATGACCTTCGCGACCGCTTCAGGCTGCGAGATCTCGATGGCATGGCTTGCCTTTACTTCCGTGACCTTCGAGCCCGCACGCTTGTACATCCAGCGTTGCAGGTCGGGGTTGATCACGCGGTCGTCGGTCGCGACGATGCCGTAGGTCGGCTTGTTGTGCCATGCGACCGTGAACGGCGCGGAGGCAAAGTCGGCGACGGTGGCGGGCACTTGCGAAACGGCCATGAAGTCGGTGCGGTTCGACACGAGATCGCCGGCGTAGTCCGTGCCGTATTTGGCGGGGTCGAAGTAGTAGTGACCGTCGATGGTCTTCTGCACGCCGTCGGTGAGCTTCGGCATCGAGCTCGCCAGCTGATTCACGCTTTCGCCGACGTCGGGCTGAAACGCGGCGACGTAGACCAGCGCCTTCACCTTGGGACGCGCGCCCGCTTCTGTGATGACCGAGCCGCCGTAGCCATGGCCGACGAGCACCACGGGGCCCGTCTGTGCGATGACGGCGTTGTTGGTCGCGGCGACGTCTTCTTCGAGCGTCGTCATCGGCTGCTGGACGATGCGGACGTTGTAGCCCTTGTGGATCAGGATGTCATGCACCGCGCGCCAGCCGGAGCCGTCGGTGAACGCACCGTGAACGATCACGATGTTCTTCACGCCAGCCGGTCCGTCCGGCGTTGCGGCGAATGCTGCGCCTGAAACGGCGAGCGCTGCTGCGGCGAGGGTCAAAGTCGAAAGAATGCGCATAGTGTTTTCGAATGGAGGCCACGCGGGCCGTGTTGTGGATATCGGGTGACGAGAGTTCGGTTAGTCCGCGGTGCGCGAGCGGCCCAGCAGATGATCGACCGACCATTTGCCTGCGCCATGCGCGATCAGCGGAAGAAGCAGACCTGCCCACGTCAGATGCGTCGGCCATGCGTCGGGATAGACGAAGATCTCGATCACGGCCGTCATGCCAAGCAGCACCAACGCGGCGGAGCGCGTACACAAGCCGAGCACGAGCAGGATCGGGCACAGGTGTTCCGCATACGTGGCGAGGTGCGCGGCCAGCTCCGGCGGAATCAGCGGCAATGCGTATTCCGAGCTGAACAGGGCGTACGTCGACGGCTTGATCGTCAGCAGGCCCGTTACTTTCGTGCGTCCCGACAGAAAGAAGGTTGCTGCGATACCGAAGCGCGCCACCAGCAACAACAGCGAGGGCGACAGCGCGCGCGACAGGCGTTCGGTGACGGCTGCGCGGAGTGCCCCCACGCCCCCTTGATTCGCGAGGGACGAGCGGGAAACGCGCGCGTCGCGGGTTTGGGAGTGCAGCATCATGACTTCGCCTTCAGCGCACCGTAGCCCTTCGGCGTCTTGATCGTCGTGCAGGTGCCCTTGTCGACCATGACGAACGCGTCACCCTGATAGTCGACCTTCGACGTGCCTGCGCAGCTCGTACCGGGGCCGGCTGCGCAATCGTTCTTGCCGGCGAGCGACACGCCGAAGCATTTCTCTTGAGGCTTGGCCTGTTCGGAGCCGGCATGTGCGCTGGTGGCGAGGACAGTGAGCGAAAGGGCGAAAGAGGCGGCGAGTGCTGCGCGAGTGCTTTTCATATTCATCTCCGGTGATGTGACCGTCAGGTGGTCAGTGGTAATTAAATCGTATGCGATAGAATCAGATGCGAGATGATACTGAGGTCTTGGAATTTGTCAATCGGTTACGAGTAAATCGCGTGCGATATATATGTAAAAACGGAATGGCGTGATACTCGATAATCTCGCTGGATTGGGAGAGCGAGAGCGGAAAGCCGGGCCATGAGCCCGCAAAAGCGCGTGCAAACGCGAATAATGTGTTCATCGATTGTTTCCTGATGTTCAATATTTTCGGGGATTGATGGCTGTTGAACGGCGCATGCGAAGCGCGCGACGATGCGTTAACATCTGCGCGACAAAGTACGCCGAACACCTGGAGATTTCCGCATGTCGAACGCACCCGCTCTCGATCTCACCGCCTTTCCTCGTTACGCATTGATCGAAGGGCCCACGCCGATCCAGCATCTCAGCCGCTTGAGCAAGCTGCTCGGCGACGTGGACATCTACGTCAAGCGCGACGACGTCACGGGCCTCGGCGGTGGCGGCAGCAAGCTCAGGAAGCTCGAGTTCCTGTTGGGCGAAGCGCTCGCGCAGGGCGCGGACACGGTCATCACGGTGGGCGCGCGCCAGTCGAATCACGCGCGGCTCACGGCCGCGGCGGCAGCGCGCGCGGGCGTTGCGTGCGAGGTCGTGCTGACGCGCATGGTGCCGCGCGAAGACGACGATTACGTCCACAATGGCAACGTGCTGCTCGACTCGCTGCTCGGCGCGCGCATTCACGATCTGCCCGGCAGTGCCGACGCGATGGCGTTCGCGCAGAATCGCGCGGACGAGCTGCGCAAGGCCGGACACAAGGTGTATCTCGCGCCGCTGGGCGGATCGTCTGCTGTCGGCAATCTTGGTTATGCGGCGTGCGCGGCGGAAATTCTCGAACAGTCGCGCGCGCTGGGCGTTTCGTTCGACCGGATTGCCGTGCCGAACGGCAGCGGCGGCACGCAGGCGGGTCTTGTCGCCGGCTTGCTGGCGATGGGCGAGGACCCGACGCGTGTTGTCTCGCATAACGTGCTGGCGACGCATGAGAACACCTTGTCCAATACGCGATTGAAGGCGAAGGAGACGCTTGCGCTGCTGCGGCCCAACGCGGTGCTTTCCGACGCTAGCGTGATCGTTCAGGACGGACAGCGCGGCGAAGGCTACGGCATCCCCACCGACGCGATGCGTGAAGCCGTGCGGCTTCTGGCGAGCGTCGAGGGCCTGTTTCTGGACCCCGTATATAGCGGGAAAGCGTTCGCCGGCCTGCTGCACGACATCAGAAGCAAAACGTTCGCGCCAGGCTCGAAGGTCGTGTTCCTGATGACGGGCGGACTGCCGGGACTGTACGCGTATCGCAGCGCATTTTGACCGGATGGCGCGGCGCACCCGCCGCGCTTTAGCGACATCAGCCAAGATCAACCCGCGCGCGCCAGTTGCTCGCGGACGGCTGCTTCCGTCTTGTCGTAATCGCCTTCGCCGAAATGGCTATAGACGATGTGCCCCTGCTTGTCGATCAGATAGACGGCCGGCCAGTATTGATTGCCATAGGCGTTCCACGTCGCGTACTGGTTGTCCTGCGCGACGGGGTAATGCAGCCCGTATTCGGCAATCGCCGCCTTGACCTTTTTCGTCTCGCGCTCGAACGCGTATTCAGGCGTATGCACGCCGACCACGACAAGGCCTTGATCCTTGTACTTCTGATACAGCTTCTCGACATGCGGCAGCGTATTGACGCAGTTGACGCACGTGTATGTCCAGAAATCGACGAGCACGACTTTCCCGCGCAGTTGCTGCATGGTCAGAGGCGGTGAATTCAGCCATTGATCGATTCCAGCGAATTCCGGTGCTACGCGATTGGCTTCGGCAGGAACGGCTGTCGCGGCGCCGCTGTTGGCGACCAGTGCGCCAAGACCGGCAACGGCGGCGATTGCGACGACGGTAGTCAAGGTTTTGATTCGGGAGAACATGTCAGCGTCCTTTGATTGGAAGACATGGCTGTATTTGAACGTGCGCGCGTATCTCTGCTGTGTCGCCGTGTCGCGTGTTTGAATCGACTTGTATCAGCGGGGTGCTTCGATACATTGGGACACAAATGGGCGCATGTTCTGCGCTATAACAAAGGCGTGACTCAATGTTGGAGGCAATCATGAAACGGCTTTTGGCAATCTTCTTCTTTCTCGCGGGCGGGCTCGCAACGGAAATCACTCACCCCGTTCAGTGCGACCTGATGACGGCAAGCGGTGTGCAACAAAAGCGCCGGAAAACATCGGCGCGCATTGCACGATAAAACTCAGGTTCTCCACTTGCCGGTGCGCGCGAGTTCCGCGCAAGCATCGGCAAACGCTTTGGGCGCTTCCTGCGGCAGGTTGTGGCCCGCATTCGGAATCTGTCGGTGAATGCGCGGGCCGGTGAACTTCGCTGCAGATGCGTGGCCATCGGTGGCAGGGATCACGCCGTCCGCGAGGCCATCCAGTGTGATAGTCGGCACCGTAATAGGTGGAATCGATGCGAGCTTCTTCTCGATCTCATCGTACTGCGGATAGCCCGCTGCAAGGCCAAGTCGATGCCGGTATGAATGGATGACGATATCCACGAAGTCCGGATTGTCGAATGCTTTCGCCGCGCGCTCAAACGTCGCTTCGTCGAAATGCCACGTCGGCGAATTGTTCTTCCACAGAATGTGCGCAAGCTCGCGTCGATTGGCTTCTAGCCCTGCGCGGCCGCGTTCGGTCTGAAAATAGTACTGATACCAGAGACCGCGTTCGATGCCAGGCGGCAGCGGTGCGCCCGCTTTGGCGATATCCTGGATCAGATAGCTGTTCACTGAAACAAGGCCGACGCAGCGCGAAGGCTTGATTGCAGCGACGACGCAAGCCGCACGTCCGCCCCAATCGTATCCGGCGAGCACGGCCTCGGGAATATCCAGTGCATTCATCAGTTCGATCACGTCCTGGCCTACGGCCGCCTGTTGACCGGCGCGCGGCGTATCCGCGGACAGAAGGCGCGTCGTTCCGAAGCCGCGCAGATACGGCACGATCACGCGAAAGCCCTGCGTTGCGAGCATGGGCGCGACATCCGCGTAGCTGTGAATGTCGTACGGAAAGCCGTGGAGAAGAATGATGGGACGGCCTTCGGCGGGTCCCGCTTCGTGATAGCCGATGTCGAGCAGGTCCGTGTGAACCTGGCGTACAGGAAGTGTTGTTAGCGGCGTTGCAGTCGTTGATGCAGCGAGCACTTGCGACACGTTGCCGAGCGTCGTCAATGTTGCGACGCTTGCCGCTGCCGCGAACAGAAAGCGGCGGCGATTAGATAAATCTTCTGACACGATAATCAATCTCTTCGAGGGTAAGCGACGAAAGATTGAAACGTGCGCATGTATCTGATTTGTGTCTACCGTACGTCGCCTGTGTAGCGTTTTGTAGGCGAAAAGTAATGCCTGAAAACGTGTCGCCACTATCAGCGCAACAGATAGCGGTATCCAAACCCTTCGCTTGATCTCCGCAGTGAGCGGTGCGACATTGAGTCACCCGTTCTTCACGCGAGACCTTCAAGCCATGAGCACTCTTACCGCTGTCGAACGTATCGGCCGGTTTGCCGACGTCGCGCACGTCAGTCATCTCACGCCGCAGACCCGGCACTTGCTGAAGCGGAACATCCTGGACAGCCTGGGGTGCGCAATCGCCGCATTGCCAGGCTCGCCTTTCAAGGCGCTCCGGGAGCAGTTCGACGAATATCGCAGCGGCGGCACCTGTACGCTGATTGGCGGCGGCTCGACTTCTCCGGATCAGGCGGCGTTGTACAACTCGGCTCTTGTGCGTTACGTGGATCTGCTCGACAGCTATATGTCGCCAGGTGGTCTTTGTCACCCGAGCGACAACTTCGGCGCAGTACTGGCCGCCGCCGAACACGCATCGGCGGACGGCGAATCGTTCATGCTGGCGCTCGCGGTTGCGTATGAGATCGGTTGCCGCATTACGGCAGTCGTTCCTGTCATGGCAAAGGGTTTCAACCACGCAATTCAACTCGCAATTTCGTCAGCCGCTGCTTCGGGCAAACTGCTTGGCCTCGACGCAGGTCAAATCGCGCATGCGATCGCCATCGCAACCGTCGACAACATCTCGCTCTCCTGCGTTCACTCCGAGCCCGTGTCGTACTGGAAGGGCTTCTCCCCGGGTATTACCTGCATGCGGGCCATCTATTCGGCGTCGCTTGCGAAGCGCAGTTTTACAGGCCCGTTACGTCTATTCGAAGGACCGAACGGACTCGTGCGCATGTTCGATCAGCAAGTCGAAGTGGATTGGGAGGATTCGAGGCTGGAGGTCGTCCATCAGACCGTGATGAAGAAGTACTGCTCGCTGATTCACGGCCAACCGGTGCTGGAAGCCACGCTGGAACTCAAGCGCATGCACGGCATAACGGGCGGCGACGTCGAAGACGTGGTTTGCGACATCTTCCAGATGGGCTACGACATCGCGGGCGGCGGCGGCTTCGGTGCAAAAGACGACCCGCAAACGAAAGAGCAGGCCGACTACAACCTCAAGTATCTAATTGCCGCGGCCTTGCTCGACGATCAGGTTGGTCCCGCTCAACTGGAACCGGCGCGTGTCCAGGCAGCCGACGCGCAAGCGCTGCTGAAGAAAGTCACGATACGTCCCGACGCCGCCTTCTCGGCCCAATACCCGAAGGCATTGAATACGCGCGTCACGATCCGCTGCCGCGATGGCCGTGTGGTGTCGAAGGAACATGTGGGCTTTGAAGGTGGCCTGGACAATCCGTTCACGTGGGAGCGGACAGTCGAAAAATTCAACTGGCTAAGCGAGCCTTATGCGGACGAAACGCTGCGAAGCCAGATCGTCGATCTCGTTTCCAGACTCGAAGAACACAAGATCTCGGAGTTGATGCAACTCCTCACGAAAGTCAATCGAGAAGCGGTGTACCCGGCAAAACATCCGGGAATTCAATAATTGATTCAGGCATACAGGAGATTCGAATGGCCCTGATTTCATGTGACATGCGATACGGCAGAACGGACGAACAGAAACGTCAGCTTGCAGCGGGTCTGCTGCGTGTAGTCAGCGAGGCGACAGGCGAAACGAAGAACGATATCTTCATTGTGTTTCGCGAGGGCAGGGGCATCAACTTCGTCGAGCATGGCGAACATCTTCCCGAATACGTGGAAGGCGCAGCCAACGACAAAGAACTGATCAGCCGCCTCAAATAATCATCGCAGGAGTATCAGCATGCCTTTTATCGAATGCCATATTGCGGCTGGATTGACCCCGGCGCGTCGCGAGCAACTGATGCGCGACATCATTCAGGTCACGCACGACGCGATCGGCTCCGACCCGAAGATCATCAATGTGATCCTGCATGAGCATCCGCGCGAGAACATCAGCATATCGAGCCGTATCAATGGCGAGGAATTCAAAGCCCAAAAGACGGGTTGAGGCCTTGCCAGAAGCAATGGCCGTGATCAGCGCGCCGATGCGCAACGCGGCTTTGGTGTAGGATGACGATCGACCTGTGCCGCAGCGCAGTGCGGGCCTGTGATGACAGTATCCAGGCCTTGTCGATCTCATCGAGGTACACAGCATGGATGTCGCCGACCTCAAGGTGTTCGAGGCAGTGGCCCGTCACGGCAGCATGAACCGGGCGGCTGCCGAACTTCATACCGTTCAGTCCAACGTGACAGCGCGAATCCGGTCTCTTGAACGGGAAATCGGTGTCGCGCTGTTTCAGCGCCATGTGCGCGGCGTCAGCCTGACGCCCGCTGGGCAACGCATGCTGCCGTACGCGGCGCGCATTGCGAAACTGCTTGCGGACGCGCGCCTCGCGGCGCTGGACGATGGCCCGCCCGCCGGAGCACTTGCTTTAGGCACGCTCGAAACGACGGCTGCATTGCGCCTTTCGCCGATACTGAGCAACTTCGCCAGAATCTATCCGCAAGTGCGCCTCTCTCTGACTACGGGCACGAGTTGCAGCCTGACGGAAGAAGTCGCCGCGTGCCGGCTCGATGGCGCGTTTGTCGCGGGCCCCGTCGAACATCCCGAACTGCATGCCGAGATGATCTTTCAGGAAGAACTGGTGCTGGTGACGCCGCGCAACCTGCCTTCGATGGACGCGCTGCGCGCCGTGCCCGACCTCAAGACCATCGTGTTCAGATTGGGTTGTTCGTATCGTCAGCGGCTTGAAGCGTTGCTGGCGGAGATGGGTATCGTGACGGCCACGCCGCTCGAATTCGGTTCGCTCGATGCGATCATCGCGTGCGTCGCGGCGGGTATCGGCGTGACGCTGTTGCCGCGCGGTGTCGTGTCGAGCGCGGCCGAGCAGGATATCGTCGCGCTTCATTCGTTGCCGCCGGAGAAAGCACAGGTCGCCACGCTCTTTATTCGTCGGCATGACGCCTACGTGTCTAGCGCGATGCAGGCATTCGTCGAAGTGACGCGCTCGCGTCTCGGCCCCGTGATGGCGGCAGCCTAAAGCAGCCTATAAAAGCTTAAGCCGCCTGCGGTTGGGCATCCAGCAAGGGCGCCCGCCGACGTGCGCTGTTGAGACGAAAGAACTCGGTGCAAAAGTCGACAAAAGTTCTGAAGCGCGCGGGCAGCAATTCCCGGTGCGAATAGAACAGGCAGATTTCGACTTCGCTGTCGGATATAGAGCAGCCGGGCAACACGGGCACCAGCTTGCCCATCGCCACATCTTCCCGTGCCATTGCTTCTGGTAACTCCGCAATGCCAGCGCCCGCGAGCGCGGCCGCACGGAGCAGCACGTCGTTGCCGTCCATCGACGACATCGGAATGACCTGCACGGGCGCGCCGTTTTCGATCACCTGCACGTAGTTCGTGCTTCGCTGGCGCGATTGGGACGGCAACAGCAGAAAGTGCTCGGTGAGATCCGCCGCGCAACGCGGCGTGCCGCGTTGCGCAAGATAATCGGCGGATGCGACCAGCGAGCGCGACGATTTGAACAACGTTCTGCGAATGACGGCCGACTGCTCGACCTGATGCGGCGGAAGCATCGCCATGTCGAACTGTCCGTCATAGAGATTGACGGCGCCTTCATCGACGGAAACCACGAGGTTGACGTTCGGCGCGACGGCGCGATAACTGGACAGAAACTGCGAGAACGTCTCGCTGACCAGCATCGGATGAATCACCAGACGCAGCTTGCCGCTGTCGACTTCGCGCTCGCGCATGATGCGGCGATTCGCTTCGTCGAGTTCTTCGAGCAGGCGGCAGCAACTGAGGTAATAGGACTGCGCTTCTTCCGTCAGCGTGACGGAGCGCGTCGTGCGATGGAGCACGCGCGTCTGGATGGAAGCTTCCAGCTTCGCAATCGCCTTCGAAATGGAGCCGGTCGTCACGCCCAGCGAGGTCGCCGCCTTGCTGAAACTCTGATGCTGCGCCGCCGAGACGAACGCCCTCAACATGTAAAGCTGGTCCATGCTCAACCTCTGCTCTGTCGCTGCCCAACTGCACTGGCATCACTCTAGCAACAGATCACGAGGAGATCGCGCGGTTTGTTTTGATAGGGGTATCACCCGCGGTGATAGCTCATCACCGTGGCCTTTTCTGCACGACATGGATCAGGGGTGGGCGAGCGCCAGGCGCTGCTCAGCCAGCCGCCTTCAAACGTGAATCGAAGTCGAACTCGAGCCGGATGCCGCCGGGTTCATAGATCATCGTGTGAC
The DNA here is from genome assembly GCF_900100565.1 of Paraburkholderia steynii. Taxonomy (NCBI): domain Bacteria; kingdom Pseudomonadati; phylum Pseudomonadota; class Betaproteobacteria; order Burkholderiales; family Burkholderiaceae; genus Paraburkholderia; species Paraburkholderia steynii. The sequence goes on from NZ_FNDI01000013.1 coordinate 221,511, forward strand.
GCTTCGGGCCAGCGCCGAGGTTCTCCGGCGCGAACTCGACCCTGACGCCGGGCCACTGCGAGACGCGCGCGTAAATCTCGTTGAGCGCCTCTTCGCTGCCGACACGCAACGCAAGATGATGCAGCCCGACGTTGGTCTTGCGGTCGAACTCGACGAGGTTCGCCTGATTGGTGACTTGCCACAGCGTCAGCATCACGTGTCCATCCGAGACAAACGCGGCGGGGTAGTCCGGCTTTTCGCCGACCTGCTTCCACTGCAGGCATTCGACGAAGAAATCGCGCGTCAGGTTCAGATCGCGCACGGCGAGACCAACGTGATCGATGCCGGAGGTGAGTGCCTGGGTAGTCATGTCGAATTGTCCTGTGCAGTGGGCGGGCGGCTTGTCCCGTGATAGCACGCGAAACACAGTAACGCAAACGCCCCGACGCAAACGCCGGTGATGGCGGCCATTATAGGGACGCGCCGCTGCGAAGATTCTTGAGCCGCGGGAAACCAACCTTTGCGGGTTCGGCATTGCGCACGATGGCGTTTTGGATACGTCTGTCTAAACAATCGAGTCAGACAAACGTTTGCCAGGTTGGTCCGCGCGGCCGCGTCGTGCATACTTGCTGCCTGCGCGCACTGCACGAATGCGATGCGGTAAAAAATTCGAGAGGAGAAAACGAGTCATGCCGTTGGTGCCGCTGTCGCAACGGGAAGTCACGATCGGCGTTCCACTGCCGTTTTCCGTCTACACGGCGGACGGCAGGCTGCTGATGGCGCGCGGGCACATCGTTCATAGCGCGGTGCAATGCGAGCGGCTCTTTGCGCAAGGGCCGTTCAGGCATCCGTTCTCCGGCGAGCGCCGCGACGACGCCACACCTGAGGACGCGGACACCACGCCGGCGTCCGCCGGGCGCGCACGGCGCGGCCATGAAGACCAGACGCTCGTTGGCCCATTTCCCGTGTCGGGCTGCATTCCCGAAGACTTTGTGATCACGCTGGCAAACGGCCCGGCCATTTCCTCGCGCACCCGCTTTGTCGGCGCGCTGGACGACGTCAGCCTGCTGCTCGCGGGCGCGGGCGTCGATCCCGCGTTCGCGCCGGGTGAGGCGGTCGAAGGACAGTTCATCGCTGGGCGTTATCGCCATGCGTTCGAATCGGAAGTCATCGGCCGTCATACGTCACCGTTCGACGTGCTCTATCTGCGTTACCCCACGGAAGTCCGCTCACGTACGCTGCGGCGGCACGTGCGTGTCGGCATCGACGTGACGGCGCGCCTCTCGCAAAACGACCGGCCCATGGCGGGGACGGAAGTCCGCGCAGTCGATCTGAGCGCCGCGGGCGTCGGCCTGCTGGTGAACTCGAACTCCAATTCGCTCGCGCCCGGCGAGCACTTCAAGCTCGCGCTGCCGCTTGCGCGTGCCGGCCGCGTGCGCACGGCGCCGCTGAACTGCATCGCGCGCAACCGCCGCACGAAGGACGGGGAAACCCTGGTGGGCGCCGAGTTCGGCAATACGTCGGGTGACGTGCGCGAGCTGGTCAAGGAGTATGTGCTGGACGTGCTGACGGGGGCGGTGCCGCCCGAGCGCCACGCATAGCGCGACGGAAGCCGCGCGCCCCTATCGGCGCGCGAAAAAAAGCCGACGTCGTCGTCGGCTGAATCGGTTCCCGTGGCTACGAGGGGATGCACGGGAACCGTCGTCATGATACGGACGGCAAGATGAAGAGACGCTTAAGGACCTGCGAGATGTCGCATTTGCGTCGTTCGCGTGATGCTGGCCAGCCGCGTCACTCGCACAGAAAGTGATCGACGCTTTGCCCCGCCGCGACCGCGCGGCGCAGCCATTCCGGGTGCTCGCCGTCGCCCGTCCACGTATTGCCCCACGCATCGCGGTAGCGGATCCGTTTCGCTTCGTCGATATCCTGCTGCAGCGCATGTTGCAGTGCTTCCAATGTGATATTGCACTCCTGCATGCGGCGTTTGAGCCAGACAATCAGGCGCTCGCGCGCTTCGCCTTCGAGATGTTCAATGACGGCGGACACGTTGTGTTTCCTCGTTTGCAAAAAGACGGTTGATCCCGTCGCGATGGGTTGGGCCGGGCGTTTGCCCGCGACGTCGACAATGTAGGGAGGCCGCGCGCAGGCGGGTTTCCCCAAGGCACGCGCGGGTTCCGAAACGCACGGCAGCAGGCTGGAATCTGCCGTAAGGCAGGCCGGCCGGGCTTGACGGGCGGGGCCCGAGGCCGCGCGGAGGGTCAGAACTATACCTACATATGATTCTCGCGGCGGGGCGATTCCCATAAGATGGAATCATCTTGAACGGCATTACGCAGAACTGTGCCGTCGTAAACCAACGGCCGAGGGAAAGTCGCTTGCACAACCATCCGATCGCTTCAGTCATCGACGACGACGAATCCGTCCGCACCGCGATGTCTAGCCTTGTTCGTTCGCTGGATTGGGACGTCCGGCTGTACGCATCGGCCGAGGCGTTCCTTGCATCCGACGTAGACCAGGTCGCATGCATCATCTCCGACGTGCAAATGCCCGGCATGAGCGGGCTCGACATGTATCGTCATCTGCTCGACAAGGGCGTGACGCAGCCCATCATTTTCATCTCCGCTTTCGCTTCCGACGCGGTGCGCCGCCAGGCACTCGACCTGGGCGCGCTGTGCGTGCTGACCAAACCTGTCGACGGCGCCGAAGTGTCGCGCTGCCTCGCGGGGCTCGAACCGGACGACTCGCAGGGCGAATGAGGCCGGCGCGGATTGCCGCGCCGCGGCCCTATGACAAGGGTTGTCGAGCTATTCGGATAGAATCCTTACCGGATTGAAATGGGCCGGCTTGCGGGATATCCGACTGTCGAGCGACGCATGTGGCGGCGCGAATCAGGGTTGCGCCGCCCGATGACAAATGCGGCTGAAAAGTGCCGCTAATAAATGCCGCAGACAAGCGCTCGCGAGGAACGCCTATGCCGAAGTTGTGCCGTCCATTCCACCCCACAGCAATATCGCGCGTTCACGGGGCGTCATGATGTTCCGTCAGAGCGCAGGCATGACGTCGGCTCGCGACGCGCGCGTTCTCTTTTCTCTTGCGGGCATCGTCGGCGTGATCGTGTTCGTGATCGACGCGCTGACGCCGCTCGACATCGCCATTGCCGTGCTTTATGTGGTCGTCGTGCTGCTCGTCGCTTCGACGGGCTTGCGGCATGCCACGGTCGCAACGGCATGCGCGTGCGCGGCGCTGACGGTGATCGCCTTCCTGATGTCGCACGACGAGAACTATTCGGGCGGCTCGATTGCGCGCGGTATCGTGAGCCTGCTTGCAATCGGCACGACCTCGTTTCTCGCGTTGCGCAACCAGGCGAACACGGTGCGGCTGCAGGAGCAGATCCAGTTGCTGAACCTGACGCACGACGCGATCGTCGCGTACGACATGAGCGACCGCATCACGTTCTGGAATCAGGGCGCAGAGGAACTGTATGGCTGGAAGGCCGACCAGGCGATCGGCCAGCGCATCCACGAACTGACGCGCACCAGTTCATCCATTCCCCTCGACGCGCTGCGCGACGAGGTCGTGCGCAAGGGCCGCTGGGAGGGCGAACTGGAGCGCGTGCGCAGCGACGGCAGCACGGTCATCGTATCGAGTCGCTTCGCGCTGTGGCGCGACGACAAGGGCAAGCCGCGCGCGATACTCGCGACCAACAACGACATCACGATGCGCAAGCGCATGGAAGCCGAGTTGCAGCGGCAGCAGGAAGACCTGCGCGCGATCATCGACGCGATTCCCGGCATGGTCTGGAGTTCGTCGCGCGACGGCGAGCTGAGCTACATCAACCGCCGCTGGAATGAGCTTGGCATCACGTTGACGGGCGGCAGCGGCGACGTCTGGACGTCGATCGTACACCCTGATGACTGGCCGGCGATGCACGCGGCGTGGCGCGGCGCGATTGCCACGGGCAAGCCGTTCGAGAACGTTGCACGCATCCGCCAGAGCAACGGCTCGTACCGGTGGATGCATATCGGCGCGGACCCGCTGCGCGATCAGAACGGGCAGATTCTGCGCTGGTACGGCGTCAATACGGATATCGAGGAGCGCAAGCAGGCCGAGCAGGCGCTGGAGCGCAGCGAGGCGTTCCTGTCCGACGCGCAGCGCCTGAGCCGCACGGGCAGCATCGCGACGCGCCTGCCCGCAGGCGAGATGTGGTGGTCCGACGAGGTGTACCGGATCTTCGAATATGCGCCCGACTACACACCGGGCATCGAGCTGGTTCTCGCGCGCACGCATCCCGACGATATCGCGCTGGTGCGCGAAGCGTACGAATCGGCGTTGTCGGGCGCGCCGTACATCGACAACGAACACCGGCTGCAGATGCCCGACGGGCGGATCAAGTACGTACATTACGTCGCGCATCTGGCCGTGCCGCGGTCGGACAGCATCGAATACGTGGGCGCGCTGATGGACGTGACGGAGCGCCAGCTCGCGCAGGACGCGCTCGACCGCTCGACGGCGGAACTCGCGCATGTCACGCGCGTGACGATGCTTGGCGAACTCGCTGCGTCGATCGCGCATGAAGTCACGCAGCCGCTCGCCGCGATCGTCACGGCGGGCGATGCCGCGACGCGCTGGCTGAACCGCGCGAAGCCCGATCTCGGCGAAGTCGGCCAGTCGATCAACCAGATGGTGCGCGACGCGAAGCGCGCCAGCGACGTGATCCGCCAGATACGCTCGATGGCGCAGAAGCGCGATCCGAGCCAGGCGGTGCTCGATCTGAACGGTATCGTGAGAGAATCGATCGAGCTTGTGCGACGTGAGCTGGACGCCGCGCGGGTCGAACTGGAAGCCTGCTACGCGGAGCCGCCGCCGTTGGTGTGCGGTGACCGCGTGCAGCTTCAGCAGGTGGTCATCAATCTCGTGATGAATGGCGTGCAGGCGATGACGGGCATGACGGGACGGGCGCGGCGCATGCGCATCGCAACGAGCGTCGTGGACGGACATCATGGGCAGGTCGCCATAGAAGATTCGGGAACGGGCATCAGCGAGGAGAACGTGGGGCGGCTCTTCAACGCGTTCTTCACGACCAAGGCGGACGGCATGGGCATGGGGCTGTCGATCTGCCGGTCCATCGTCGAGGCGCACGGCGGACGTATCTGGGCCGAGTCTGAGGAAGGACAGGGCGCGACGATGCAATTCGTTTTGCCGATCGATAAAGGAACGTGCGATGAGCAGTGATGAAATGAACGACCCGAATCAGTCGATCGTTTATGTCGTCGACGACGACGATTCGATGCGCGCGGCCGTCACGATGCTGCTGCGGTCGGTGGGTTTGCGGGTTGAGACTTTTGCGTCTGCGCAGGAGTTTTTGTCGTTGGACAAGCCTGATATTCCCAGTTGCCTGATTCTCGATGTTCGGCTGAAGGGGCAGAGCGGGCTCGCTGTGCAGGAGCAGATTGCTGCTGGCAATGTGCATGTGCCGATTATCTTTATGACTGCGCATGGCGATATTGCGATGTCTGTGAAGGCTATGAAGGCCGGCGCGATGGATTTTCTGGCTAAGCCGTTTCGGGATCAGGACATGCTGGATGCGGTTGCGACTGCGCTCGCTAAAGATGAGGAGCGGAGAAAGTCCGAACGTTCGGTTTCTGATTTGAGGCGGCGGTATGAGTCGCTGACGCCGCGAGAGCGTGAAGTTATGGCTTTTGTTGCTAGCGGGCTTATGAATAAGCAGATCGCTGCTGAGATGAATCTTAGTGAGATCACGGTGAAGATTCATCGCGGGCAGGCTATGAAGAAGATGGAGTCCCGGTCGTTGGCTGATTTTGTTCTCAAGGCGGAAGCGCTGGGGGTTAAGTCGTTGGAGGCCGGGGCGTCGACGCGGACGCAGCGCGGGTCTTGAGGTTTTGGTTTGTCTTCGACGTTGGGTTGGGGGTGCTTGTGGGGCTTTGCTGGCATTCGCCGTTATGGTGGTTTGCTTGTGTTTGTGCTGGCATCCGCGTTACGGTGTCTGCGCTTTCGCTGGCATCCGCGATTTGTTAGCTTGCTTCAGGCGTCGCCCCTGTGCGGGGCGGCACCTACTTTTCTTTGCCGCCGCAAAGAAAAGTAGGCAAAAGAAAGCGGCTCACACCGCCAGTGCTAGTTTTTGCCTGAGGGCCCCCACAGGGTCTTACGCTTCACATGGCAATCACGTGACCCATGTTCGTTGCCAACGCTCTTGCGGTGCGCCTCACCCGCTTCACGCACCCGCGCTTTACCATGCCGTGCCAGATAGTCCACCGCCGCCCAGGTGGCAAACTGTGTGTAGGCCGTAGTGCCTCGCACGCCTCACTTCGAACCGATAGCGCACACGTCCCACCCTGTAAGAGCGCCAGGCTCTACGCCGCGACAACCTACACACAGTTTGCCACCTGGGCGGCACATACCATTCGCTACCGCTGGCCCTTGTACGGGTGTCTGAAGTGGGTGAGGCGCTCATTCAAAGCGTTGGCAACGCACGCAAACAGAAAGGCTGCCGTGTGAAGCATAAGACCGGTTGGGGTCCCTCAGGCAAACACAAGGGCTGGCGGTGTTAGCCGCTTTCTTTTGCCTACTTTTCTTTGCGGCGGCAAAGAAAAGTAGGTGCCGCCCCGCACAGGGGCGACGCTTGAAGCACGCTAACAAAACGCGGATGCCAGCGAAACCCCCAGGCAAACCGCCACAACGCGGATGCCAGCGAAACCAAAACAACAACCCCCGCGCCCCCGCGCGCCCCACCCGGTATTAAACCTTCATATAGGTTGACGCAACCATTCGACTGCACCGGCAACCCTATGTACGGCTAGTCGCGCCAGGCCCATCCGTTTAACTTTGATTCCATCGCGGCAGCGTTATTTGCGCCGCAATCAAATCACTGAAACCGGAAGAACCTGCCATGACCACCACACTGATCGACCTGCCCGCTCCGCTTGCCGATGTCGTGTCGCGCCGCCAGGCATCCCCCATCGTCGCGGAACAGCAATGGCGCCGCATGAACGCGTCCACGCACGACGCCGCGACGCAGCGCGACAACGTCGTCGTCATGCGCTGGACCCACGGCGGCGACGCGCCGCTCGAAGTGTCAAATGAAGGCAGCGTCGACGATCACTGCATCGGCCTGAACCTGAAGTGCGCTGCACTCACCTTCGATCACGCCGGACGCAGGCTCGTACACGGCCGTCTGACGGCAGGCGCCGTGCAGGTCACCGCGCCCAGCGTGCCGACCCGCGCCGTGTTCTCGTCGTCCGCCGATGTGCTGCATCTATTCGTGTCGCAGCAGGTGCTCGCCGAGTGCTATCAGGACCTGTTCCAGCACTCGCGCGATGCCGACATCGTGCTCGACGACCCCGATCTGATCCGCGACCCCGTGCTCGAGCGTCTGGGCCAGGCGCTGGCCGTCTCGCAGAGCAACGACGCCGCGCTCGGCAAGATGTTCACGGACAGCGTGAGTCTCGCGATCGTGTCGCATGTCGTCGGGCGTCATTTCGCCGGTGCTACGCGCCGTTCGCGCGAGGCCGCGCCGCTGCCGCAGTGGCGCATGAACCGCGTGATCGAATTCGTCGAAGCTCATCTCGCCGAACCCATCGGCCTTGCCGACATCGCGGCGAGCGCCGGCCTCACGCGCATGCATTTCGCCGCGCAATTCCGCCGCGCAACGGGCGTGCGTCCGCATGAATATCTGCTGCGCCGGCGCGTCGAGCATGCGCAGCATCTGCTCGTGACATCGAAACACAACGTGATGGACGTCGCGCTGAGCTGCGGATTCCGCTCCCAGGCCCACTTCACGACCGTGTTCAAGAAGTTCGTCGGCGAAACGCCGCATCGCTGGAAAGAGAAGACCAGCGACGCGCGCTAAAGCACCGTCCCGTACTTCAGACAGTCCAGAAGCATCGCCCGAACCGATCGCTTTCCACAGGAGTTTCGACATGCTGGCAAACGCAAACGTGATGGACCCATGGACCCAGACCATCGGTCTGCTAGGGACGACTTCGCGCCTGATGGCCGTCGCGGAAGCCGCAGCGCAGCCGCGTCACAAGACGCGCAGCACGGATGAGCCCGTGGGCGCGCAGGTGACGCTGATCGATCGCCCCACGCCTTCGACGGCCACCATCGCGTGGCGCGACTCGACGCGCGGCTGTTTCGGCGATCAGGTCTGGCGCATGGCGCGCGCTCGCATGCCGGGCTTCTGCGCGATGAGCGGCCAGGCCATCCGCCCCGGCGACGCCGTGTACAAGCCGAATCCGCGGCCTACGCCCGTCAATGGCGACGCGATGATTCTGGCTTCCGTCCTGCGCGACGCCGACACGCTCTGAACGGCGCGCATCGCGCGATGCCGGCGAGGTGCGATGTCCCCTGCAATGCGAATGACGCGGCGCGTATGGCATAGTCCCCGCCTTGGGGCGCGATGCGGCCGTGAACGGGCGTATCGTGCGGGATGGGATAGTCACTTTGCCTGGTGGGTCAGCGAATGGCAGATATCGTCGGCAGCATGCGCGTATTCGCGCGGGTGGTCGAGACGGGTTCGTTCACCGCGGTTGCGAAAGAGAACGACGTAACGGCCGCGCAGATTTCGCGCGCGGTCACGGCGCTCGAAGAGCAGTTGCAGACGGCGCTGCTGCATCGCACGACACGCCACCTGTCGCTGACGGAAGCGGGCACCCGCTTCTACGAACGCGCGAAGGCGATCCTCGCGGACCTCGATGCGGCAACGGACGAGGCACGCAACGCGAGCATGTCGCCAGCAGGCAAGGTGCGGCTGCATTGCGCGCCTGGCCTTGCGCAAAGCACGGTGGCGGCGGCGCTGGTCAGCTACCAGCGCGCGTACCCTCATGTATCCGTCGAACTGAAGATCGAACAGAGCATGCCGAATCTGGTCGAGGACGGCTATGACGTCTCACTGATCTCGGCGACGCAGCTTCCCGATTCCGCCTATGTCGCGCAGTCGCTCGGTTCCGCGTGGTCGTTGATGGTCGCTTCGCCCGGCTACGTGAAGCAGCACGGCATGCCGCTCACGCCCGACGACCTCGCAGCGCATACGCTGCTCAAGCTCGAAACACCCGTTTCGCCGGCCGACGAATGGCACCTCGAAAGTGCGCATGACACTCAGGTGGTCACGCTCGCGCACGCGCCGCTGCAGGTCAATGCGCCCGACGTGATGCGCGCAATGCTGCTGGACGGTGCGGGTATCGGTACGCTCGCAACGTATTCCGCTGTCGACGATCTCGTCTCCGGCAATCTGGTGCGCGTGTTGCCGCAGTACAGGCTCAAGCCGTTCACCGTGTACGCCGTATATCCTTCGCGGCGCTACCTTGAAGCGAAAGTCCGCACGTTGCTAGATCACTTGCGTTCGACGCTGACGCCCGCGCTCGAAAGCGCCCGCGAACGTATCGACGCCGTGAGCCGCACAGTGGAGCCCGCAGCAAGACGGGCCTGAATCGACACGATTACCCGCAGCGCCATCAAGAATCTTTATCCCCGTCACAGGCTTAATCACAGGCCGCCTGCTCAATAGACTGATTCTCAACCGGCATCGACCGGATCACCATTGGAGAATCAGTCATGACGAACACGATCGATCTCACGCGTCACACGGTCACTGCAAACGGCATTCGCCAGCACTATGTCGAAGCCGGCGAAGGCGCGCCCGTCGTGCTGCTGCACGGCTTTCCCGAAACGAATCATGCATGGCGGCATCAGATTCCCGCGCTTGCGCAGCACTATCGCGTGATTGCGCCCGATCTGCGCGGCTACGGCGAAACCGACAAGCCCGCGAGCGGCTACGACAAGCGGACCATGGCGAACGACTTGCGCGCGTTATTGAGCGAACTGTCGATCGAACGCGTGGCGCTCGTCGGGCACGATCGCGGCGCGCGCGTGGCGACGCGTTTTGCGAAGGATCATCCCGAAGCGCTGGACCGTCTCGTCGTGATGGACAACGTGCCGACGCGCATCGTCGCGCAAGCGATCGACGCGAAGATCGCGCGCGCGTACTGGTTCTTCCTGTTCCACCAGGTGCCCGACCTGCCGGAGACGTTGATCGCAGGCAAGGAGCGCGCGTGGCTGCGGCATTTCTTCTCGGACTGGTGCTATGACCCGAACGCGATTTCGGGCGAGGCATTCGAAACCTATGTGCGCGCGTACGAGGTGCCCGGCGCGGTGCGTGGCGCGATGGCGGACTATCGCGCGAACGCCGTCGACGTTGCGCAGGACAAGGAAGATGCCGACGTGCTGATCGAAGCGCCGACGCTTGCGCTGTGGGGCGAGGCGTTCTATGCGGTGGGCCAGATGTTCGACATGGAGAACGTCTGGAAGGGCATGGCGCGCGATGTCGTGACGCACGCGATTCCGCGCGCCGGACATCTGCCTCATGAAGAGCAGCCGGAGATCGTCAACCGGATTCTGGTCGACTTTCTCAAAGGCTGGAAAGGTTGATGCTCGCGCGCCCGGCGATCGATTAACGCATCGCTTCGAGGAGAATCCACGCGCGCCGCCGCGCGTCGGCGATCCAGTTCTCCAGCAGGCTCGCCGTCGCGACGTCGTGATGCTTTTCGCAGGCCGCGTGCGCGCTCAGCATGAAGGCTGCGAGCCGCAGGTTGTCCGCGCGGAGCTCGGCGAGCATCTGTTGCGGCGGCGCGGCGGGCACGTCGCTTTCGGCGAGCCGTTGCAGGCGCGCGATATCGCTGATCGAATGCAGCGTCGTGCCGCCGATCATGCGCACGCGTTCGGCAATCGCATCGGTGATTTCGAAGATCCGCTCGCCTTGTTCCTCAAGCAGCAGATGACAGTCGCGGAACTGCGGACCGAACATGCGCCAATGAAAGTTCTTCGTCTTGAGATACAGCGCGAACACATCGGCGAGCAACGGGTTCAGGTGCGACGAAATATCCTCGACGGCATGTTCGCTGAAAGGCCTGAACTGCGCGGCGGGTGTTGCGTCGACAAAGGCGTAAGAATGGGACATGACGGTGTTCCAGGAATGTGAGGCCGAGGCGGCCTGAAGCGTGGCCGCATCGTCGAACATAAAAAGCGTCACTCGCCCGCGTGTGCTTCGCCAATGACCTTGCCGCGGAAGATGTAGTACTGGTACAGGTTGTACCCGATCATCACAGGGAAGATCAGCCCGATACCGGCCAGCATGAACGCGAGCGTGTGCGAATCGGAAGCGGCCTGCACGATGCCCAGCTTGCCGGGCACGAAGTCCGGAAACAGGCTGACGGCAAGGCCGACGAACGACACGATGAACAGCGTCACCGCGCCGCGAAACGGCCCGCGCGACGCGCCCATGTACAGCGACGCCACGATGAACGCGAAGGCGAGCGCCGCCGCGAGGCCGAGCGCGATCAGCACGTGCATGACACCCGGCTGCGACCAGCGCTCGAGGCCGACATCGCTGAAGAACCATGTCGCGATGGTCAGCAGCAGCGCGGCTGCGACGGTCAGCGCCGCGCTCAGCAGCGCGAGACGACGCGACCATTGCTCAATCATGCCCACCGTTTTCTTCACCAGATACGTCGCGCCCAGCAGGGCGTATCCCGCGACCACGCCGATCGCCGCCACGACGATGAACCCCTGGCTCATCTCGCCGGGCACAAGGCCCGTGATGATCTTGCCGAGCACGACGCCTTGAGCGAGCGCGGCAACGAGGCTGCCGATGCCGAACACCTTGTCCCACAGCGGACCATGCTCGACGCTGTGGCGGAACTCGATCGCCGCGCCGCGCATGATGAGCCCGGCGATCAGCCCCATGATGGGCAGATAGAGATCCTGCATCAGCTGCGCGTACGCAACCGGAAACGCGCCGAACAGCCCGCCGCCGAGCACGACGAGCCAGGTTTCGTTCGCGTCCCAGACGTGGCCGATCGACTCGACCATCACGTCGCGATCTTCGCGCCGCGTGCGCAGCAGGCTGAGAATGCCGACGCCGAGATCGAAGCCGTCCGTCACGACGTAGAAGACCAGCATCAGGCCGAGCAGGCCGAACCACACGTAGGCCAGCAACGAATGTGTAGAGCTATCCATGAAGCAACCTCTTGAGCGGAGTACGCGGCATCAATAGCCGGAAATGGATTTCGTCGTCGCGGCGCGCGCGGCGTTCGCTGTGACAATGGCGGGCGGCACGCTGGTCAGATCAGGACCGTTTCGCAGCCAGCGCCGCGCGAGGACGAAGAACGTGACGAGCAGCACGACATAGAACGCGAAGAACATCGCCATGCTTAGCGAGACCGACGAGGGCGCGACTGTGGATGCCGCCTGGCTCGTGCGCAGCAGGCCATACACGACCCACGGCTGACGTCCCACTTCACGCACGATCCAGCCCGCTTCGACGGCCACATACGGCAGCGGAATGCACAACACCCACGCGAGCAGCAGCTTGCGGCGCGCGAGCAGCGCATCGAGGCTGCCGCGCGCCTTGCGCAGCGCGTAGACGGTCCAGAACGCCAGCAGCATGAAGCAGAAGCCGATGCCCGCCATCACGCGGAACGCGTAGTAGAGCAGGGGGAGCATCGGCGGCTGGTCTTCGGGCTTGAAGTCGGTCAAGCCCTTCACCTGGCCGTGCAGCGAGTGCGTGCCGAGCACGCTCAGCATGCCGGGGACTTCCAGCGACCAGTCGTTGCGCTGCGCCGCTTTGTCGGGCCACGCGAGCAGCGACCACGACGCGCCTGTGCCGGGCGCATTGGTGTGCCAGTGGCCTTCGATCGCCGCGCCCTTCGCGGGCTGCGTTTCGAACACGCTCACGCCGCTCGAATCGCCGAGCCAGATTTGCAGCGGCGCGGCGATCACCAGCACGGCGAGCGCGATCTTGAACGAGCGCGCAAAGAACTCGGGGTGGCGCTTGCGGAACAGGTTGTACGCGGAGATGCCCGCGATCACGAACATGCCCGTTTCGATTGCCGCGACCCACATGTGCGACACGCCCCACACCATGTCGGGATTGAAGATCGCGGCCAGATAGTTGGTCACCTCGATCTTGCCGTCGACGACGGCGTAACCGGCCGGCGTCTGCATCCACGAGTTGGCGACCATGATCCAGAACGCCGAGATGCTGGAGCCGAGCGCGACCATGCCCGTTGCGAACAGGTGTACGCCGCGCGGCACGCGTCCCCAGCCGAGCAGCATCACGCCGACGAAACCCGCTTCGAGCATGAACGCCATCGCGCCTTCGAAGCCGAGAATGTTGCCGATGAACTGGCCGCTGTACTGTGAGAAGCCTGCCCAGTTGGTGCCGAACTGAAACTCCATCGGAATGCCGCTGACCACGCCGACCGCGAAGTTCAGCACCAGCAGCTTGCTCCAGAAGCGCGCCTGACGGTACAACATCACGTCGCCCGTCTTGATCCACAGCGCTTCGACGAGGAACAGAAACGCGGACAGGCTGATGGTCAGGATCGGCCACAAAATATGGAAGATGGCCGTCATCGCGAACTGCGCGCGCGACAGGTTGGCAACATGATCAAGCATGGCTGGCCTCCTCGGTTTGCGGCGCGGCTTGCACGACGATGGCGCGCGTCGCGGACTCGGGACCGACAGCGGCGGCGCGCACGATCTTCACGGGCACCGACTTGTACGACGGCGTGCGGCTTTGCGGATCGAACGCGTAAAGCGGCACGAGCGGATTCACCTCGGGGTAATACGCGCCGCAGCATCCATCGGGCAGCGAATACTCGACCACCTTGAAGCTGCGGACAACGCGTTCGATGCCATCCGTCGAGAGCGCGACGATATCGACGCGCTCGCCTGGATGCAGCCCGCGCTTTTGCAGTTCGTGCTGATTCATGAACACGACGTCGCGCTGGCCGAACACACCGCGATAGCGGTCCGAGTGCGAATAGAGCGTGGTGTTGTACTGATCGTGGCTGCGCATGGTGGTGAGCCACAGCGCGTCGGGATCGTCGTGCCACGGGTTTTCGTCGAGGCCTTTGAAGACGAGGAAATTCGCGCGGCCCGTCGGTGTGTCCCACACGCGTTCGCGCGCGTTCGACGTGAGATGGAAGCCGCCCGGCACGCGGATGCGCTCGTTGTACGCCTGGAAAATCGGGAACACGATTTCGATCGCGTCGCGAATATGGTCGTAGTTCGCGACCATCTGCTCCCAGGGCACACGCGACTTCTCGCCGAGCGTCGCGCGCGCAATCCCCGCGACGATGGCCGGCTCGCTCATCAGATGCGGCGACGCGGGCTCGTTGCGGCCAGCGGACGCGTGTACCATCGACATCGAATCTTCGACGGTGATCGACTGCGGACCTCCCGCCTGAATGTCGATTTCCGTGCGGCCGAGGCACGGCAGAATCAACGCTGCCTTGCCATGCACGAGATGGCTGCGATTGAGCTTCGTCGCGATGTGTACGGTCAGGTCGAGCTTGCGGATCGCTTCCTGCATGCGGACCCAGTCGGGAATCGCAGCCGCGAAATTGCCGCCCAACCCGATGAACACTTTCGCGTCGCCGCGCATCATCGCTTCGAGCGTTGCAATTACGTCGTTGCCGTGGTTGGTCGGCGGGCGAAAACCGAAGGCGCGCTCGATGCCTTCAATCAAGCCCTTGCTCGGCTTCTCGGTGATGCCGACCGTGCGGTTGCCTTGCACGTTCGAATGTCCGCGCACCGGGCAGATGCCCGCGCCCTCGCGGCCGACGTTGCCGCGCAGCAGCGCAAGATTTGCTATCTGCTGGACGTTCTCCGTGCCGCGATGGTGTTGCGTAATGCCCATGCCGTACACGAGAATCGCATTCTCGGCCTGCATGTAGATGTTTGCCGCGTTCTCGATATCGTCGCGCGACAGACCCGAATGCCGTTCGATCGCATCCCACGATGTCGCGCGCAAATCGTCAAGCAGCGCATCGATGCCGTGCGTATGGCCTTCGATGAATTCGATGTCGAGGATGCGTGGCTTGTCGGCGGCAAGCGCGGCGTCGTCGGCTTCGACGATAGCCTTCATCATCCCCTTGAGCACGGCGACGTCGCCGCCTACCTTGACCTGATACAGGAACGTGCTGATCGGCGTGTAGCCGAGCGTCGCCATTTCGACGGGGTTTTGCGGCGACGCGAAGCGCTCCAGCGCGCGTTCGCGGAACGGATTGAACGACACGATCTTCGCGCCGCGGCGCGACGCCGAATGTAGGTCGCTCATCATGCGCGGGCTGTTGGTGCCGGGGTTCTGCCCGAAGATGAAGATCGCATCGGCGTGTTCGAAGTCTTCGAGCAGCACCGTGCCTTTGCCGACGCCGATCGATTGCGGCAAGCCGACGCTCGTCGCTTCGTGACACATGTTCGAGCAGTCGGGAAAGTTGTTGCTGCCGAATTCGCGGACAAACAACTGGTAAAGAAACGCCGCTTCGTTCGACGCGC
The DNA here is from genome assembly GCF_900100565.1 of Paraburkholderia steynii. Taxonomy (NCBI): domain Bacteria; kingdom Pseudomonadati; phylum Pseudomonadota; class Betaproteobacteria; order Burkholderiales; family Burkholderiaceae; genus Paraburkholderia; species Paraburkholderia steynii. Next base: position 236,844 of record NZ_FNDI01000013.1, read on the forward strand.
GGCCCGACGTATAGAAATCGGCCTGATCGGGATGGTCGAGCGCGTTCAGATGGCGACCCACGAGCGCGAACGCATCTTCCCAACTGATGGGCGCATAGCGATCCGTGATGGCGTCATAGACCATCGGATGCGTGAGGCGGCCGACCATTTCGAGGTCATAGTCGTCCCATGCGGTGAGTTCGGAAACGCTGTGCGCGGCGAAGAACTCCGGCGTGCAGCGGTTCACGGTCGCTTCCCATGCGACGGCCTTCGCGCCGTTCTCGCAGAACTCGAACGACGACGTGTGCTTCGGGTCGGGCCATGCGCAACCCGGACAGTCGAAGCCTTGCGGCTGGTTCATGTGCAACAGCGTCTTTGCGCCGGAGACGGGGATGCCCTGAAGCGTCAGCGCTTCACCCGTCGCCTTGAGCGCGCCCCAACCGCCTGCGGGGTCGCTGTAAATGCGGATCACCTTCTTTTTTCCCATTTCCGTTTCCTGTTCATTCGAACCAGTGTCATTGAGCGAATGATCGGGGCACGGAAACAAAGCGTCTTGCCTGTTTGCCCGCTGGTTTTGTTTCCACACGGAGTTGCCTGACCGGTTGCGAGGTGATTGAGCCCGCGAACGATTCGTTTGATGCCTTGTTTTAGCGGTCGGACAATGGGGAAACGCAAATCGCTTTTCATCACGAATAAAAAAAAGCGGGCGATTTGTCTGACACAAATCGCCCGCTTTTCCAAGCAAGAAAATGAACTGCGAGGTTAGGTCCAGTACTTGGAATCGGTCACGCGGCGCTGGTATCCAAACACGCCACGATGCGCGTGCCGGTCGCGCGCAGGCTCACCGACACTGTCGAGCTTTTGCATCGCAGGCCGCGCTCGCGCGGGCACATGTTCCTTCCACGGCGACGAAACATCCGTAGCCGACACGGGCGTTGGCTTGCCGGCTTCGGCGGCCAGACGCTCGAGTGGCAATTGCGCATTCGCGCCGACCACGAGAATCGCCTGCATGATGCCCGGCGCCTGATACGCACAGGTCGCAGCCAACGCAACGCTACACGCGGCGATCGCATAGCTGGGCCGGAAAAAAGGAAAGGCGATGGTGCGCATCATGCATTCTCCATTACGCGCGCTACACGGCTGAAGGTTTGATGTTGGTGCTCGTTTAAAAGGCGGGTGTCGAGCGCCTCTCTCAGATGCGACGTCATGAAATCGATGAAGGTCTTGATCTTCGCGTCGATATGATGCCGGCTTGAATAAACGGCGAAAACGCTCGTATTTTGAAGGCGCGATTCGGGGAACAACTGAAGCAGCCTTCCATTGCGAATGTCGTCGATCACGCAATGCACCGGCAATGCCGCGACGCCCGCGCCCGCGAGCGTCGCAATGCGGATCGCCTCGGTGTCGTTGATCGCGAACTGGCCGGCGCCTTCCTGACCTGTCGACTGTCCTGTTGGCTTCACGAGGCTGAGTTTCACCGGATGGCCGTTAGGCTCGACACGAAACGGCATCGGCGTCAGCGCGTGCTCGTCGAGATCGATCGCGGTTTCGATCCGATGCGTCTGAAGAAAGGCGGGGGACGCGACCAGCACGCGCTCGCAGTGACCGATCAGCTTGCAGACGTTGCGCGAGTCGGGCAGCGTCGGCGCGGCGACGATCGACACATCCACTTCGTCTTCGAGCAGATTCGCCATGCGCGGCAGAAACTTCAACTGCACCGCAACGGTCGGAAAGCGCTTGCGATACTCGAGAATGGAGTGCGTCAGTTGCGCGAGGCCGAGATCCGTCACGCAGTGAATGCGCAGCGTGCCGCGCGCGCTGGTATGCGCATCGCCCGCTTCGGCTTCGGCGTCTTCCAGATCGGCGAGGATCTTCTTGCACTTCTGGTAGTAGCGCTCGCCCGGTTCCGTCAGCGAAACCTTGCGCGTCGTACGTTGCAGGAGTCGCGCGTGCAGATGGTCTTCGAGCGACGACACGGCGCGCGACACACTGCCCGTGCTGCAGTTCATGTGGTCTGCCACCGCGCTGAAGCTGCCCGACTCGACGACGCGCGAGAAAATACGCATGCTCAAGATCTTGTCCATGGAACCGTTCACCTCGTGCTGTCTGATCCGTTTTGTCTTGTGCGGAATACGACTTTTTGCCGCTTGAGACAAAGATAGACCGAGGCGACGGAATGAACCATCGTACGTTGGGACGTCTGCTTAATCCAAGTAGTCAGGGCCTCATACGTTGGTATAGGGCGGCGGGCACGATTCGCTGTGGATACCTGATCCGTTGCGCGCAGCTTGATGAATCCGCCCGCGCTGCAATCCCGCATTGCGCTGGACGCAACCAAAAATGCGTGACGCGACGCGTAGACTTCGTCCGCCTCGCAAAGCGGCGCTTTCAGGAAAATTAAAGGCCGAAACCGCGCGCGACGCATCCGCCTACACGGCCAGCAGCAATGTGTTTAGTGGAAACGCAATGTGTTTCGCGCCACGCGTCGCGCGATGCCGTGGGCATGACAGGCCCAAAAAATCAGGGAAATCCTGCGTTGAAGCACGCAAATTTCATCGCGTGTATTCAGGTTTTTTAATGCTTCGACAAAGTATTCTTCACTCCGCATTGCTACGCTGCAAGGTGCATTGGAGCACATGGCCGGGCATCATCCGGCGCGGAGGAGTCAACATGAACAAGAAGGTTGCCGGCGTCGACATTCCCGACGGCGTGCTGGCTCGCGCGGCTTTCGAGCATGTTCGCGGTATCGAGCCCGAGTTGTTGTTGCATCACGCGCTGCGCGTGTTTCTGTTCGCTGCGTTGATAGGCTGCAAGGACGCGCTCGCATTCGATATGGAACTGCTGTACGTCGGCGCGCTTTTTCACAACGTCGGGCTAAACGAGCGGTATCGCCATTCGCCGAACCGCTTCGAGATCGACAGCGCAAACGCGGCGCGCGAGTTTCTGCGCAGTCATCGCACCGACGAATCCGCGACGGCACAAGTTTGGACCGCGATCGCGCTGCATACCACGCCGGGCATTCCAGAACACATGTCGCCGCTCGTCGCGCTGCTCAGCGCCGGCGTCCACATGGACGTGCGCGGCGCGCGCTATCACGAGTTCATGGCGCAGCAGCGCGACGACATCGTGCAGGCGTTTCCGCGCGAACGCGGCTTCAAGACGAAGCTGATCGAAGCGTACGCGCGCGGCATGGAGCATCGGCCCGAAACGACGTTCGGCACGGTCAACGCGGACGTGCTCGACAGATGGGACCCGGACTACCGGCGCCTGAATTTTTGCGGGCTGGTGCTGGGATCGGAGTGGCCCCACTAGCGGTCGCTCGCGTCAACACATTCAGTCAAGGCAAAGCAAAGTCATGAATACCCCGGCGATCAACCCTCCAGATCTTCTGTCCACCCAGCCCGATGCGGGCGCGCCGGATCTGGCGATGCCGTATTCGTCGCTGGAGTTCCGCCAGCATCAGATGTTTCCGCGCTTGTCCGCCGCGCAGATCGGGAGCCTGCGCCGCTTCGCGCAGCCGATGTCGTTCAGGGCGGGCGAGCTGATCTTCGAAACGGGGCGCATCGCACTGGGGCTGTTCGTGCTGTTGCACGGGCGTGTGCGAATCTGTTCACGCGACAGCTTCGGCCGATCGACACTCGTGACCGAGCACGACGACGGCCATTTCATGGCCGAGATGGCGCAGTTGTCGGGCAAGCCCGCGTTGATCGACGGCATCGCGCTGACCGATTGCGAAACGCTCGTGGTGTCGCCCGACAAGCTGCGCGCGTTGATCGTCGCCGACGCGCAACTGGGCGAGCACATCATGCGCGCGCTGATTCTGCGCCGGCTGGGACTGATCGAGCAGGGGCTCGGGCCGATCATCGTCGGCAATGGCGACGATGCGCGCCTCGTCCGGTTGCAGGGCTTCCTGCGCCGCAATGCCTACCCCGCGATGGTGATCGACGCGCGTCACGACGCAGAGGCCGTCACGCTGCTCGCCGGCATCACCACAGGCCCCGACGATTTCCCGCTGGTGTTCTGCCCGAACGGCTCCGTGCTGCGCGCACCCGATGAAGCGCAACTCGCGTCGTGCCTCGGCCTCGTGCCGACTTTCGAGCGCTCGCATGTGTACGACGTCGCGATCGTCGGCGCGGGTCCGGCGGGACTGGCTGCCGCCGTGTATGCGGCCACGGAGGGTTTGTCCGTTGCCGTGTTCGACCAGCGCGCGCCGGGCGGGCAGGCGGGCGCGAGTTCGCGGATCGAGAACTACCTCGGCTTCCCGACGGGCATCTCGGGCCAGGCGCTCGCCGCGCGTGCGTTCCAGCAGGCGTTGAAGTTTGGCGCGCATCTGGCGATTCCCGGCAAGGTCACGTGCGTCGACAGCGAAGACGGCGTTCACGGGTTGACGCTGCTCGACGGCCAGCGCGTCAATGCGCGCACGGTTGTCGTCGCGAGCGGCGCGGCGTATCGCAAGCCGGGCGTCGCGGGATTCGACCGGTTCGAAGGGAACGGCATTTACTACTGGGCGTCTCCCATCGAGGCCAAGCTGGTCAAGGGGCAGGACATCGTGTTGATCGGCGGCGGCAATTCCGCGGGCCAGGCCACCGTGTTTCTCGCCAACTTCGCGCGCAGCATTCGCGTGCTGATTCGCGGCGCGGATCTGAATGCGAGCATGTCGAAGTATCTGATCGATCGAATCGGCTCGTTGCCGAACGTCTCGGTGTGTACGCGCTGCACGCTGCAAACGCTCGAAGGCGACGAGGCGGGATTGACGCATGTCCACGTGCGGCGCGAAGAAGAGGGCGACGAGACGATTGAAACGCGTCACCTGTTCCTTTTCATCGGCGCCGATCCGAAGACCGACTGGCTCATGTCGAGCGGCGTCGAACTGGATAGCCACGGTTTCGTCGTGACGGGCTTCGCGCGGCGCTCGCACACGCAAGCCGGTACGGGCATTCACTATCCGCTCGAAACCAGCTTGCCCGGCATGTTCGCGGTCGGCGACGTGCGCTCCGAATCGACCAAGCGCGTGGCGTCCGCCGTGGGCGACGGCGCGGCCGTCGTGAGTCAGATTCACGCTTATCTCGCGCATTGCCACGCGGCTGTACAGAACAGTTAACAACAATTAGCGGCCGCGATTCGACAGACTCGCTATGCTTCGACGCATGTCGCAGCGAGTGAGTCAACATCAATGATCCGTCTTCATGCGTTGCGCGCGGCGCGAACTCGTCGCGGCCGCGCACATCGTGCTTCCTGGTCTTGTGCATATCCGCAAGGACGGCGCGACGTACCGATGGGTGCCTGCCAACACGCCTTCGCTTTGATGAGGGCGTCATGCGGGACCCTCGCAATGAATGCCCTTGCAACGCCTTCAAAATTTTCGAACGGATCGTTCGGATTTTTCCACCCATGCATCAGCCGCGCCGTTCTAGACTGCCAAGCACATCATTCGGTATGCAGCATGCTACGCATTGTGTCTTGCTCTATCCGCGATTCCTTTCGACCACGACTCAACGGCGTATGCCGTGAAGCGTTGCACGCGCATGCGTGCGCGATCCACTCATGACCCGCGTCGGACCGCTCGACATCGATCTCGCGCGCCGTGAAGCACGCGTCGACGGCATGGCCGTGCGCATCGGGAATCGTGCGTTCGACATACTCGAACTCCTGATCGAGGCGCAGGGCGGACTGGTGTCGAAGGAAACGATTCTGGAGCGAGTGTGGCCGGACTCGGTGGTCGGCGACAACAACCTTCAGGTACACATGTCGGCGCTGCGCAAGCTGCTCGGCGACAGCCGCGACCTGATCAAGACGATTGCGGGTCGCGGCTACCGGCTCGTCGGTTCTGCTGCCTGCGTGCAGCACGAAGATGAAGGCGCGCCTTTGCACGACACGCATCACACGCTCGCGCAAAGCGCCGTGCCGAACAATCTGCCTGCGTGCGGCTCCGTGCTCGTCGGCCGCGATGAAGCGACTGCGCATGTCAGTACCGTGCTGCGCAGCTCGCGTCACGTGACGCTGGTCGGCTCGGGCGGCATCGGCAAGACGCGAGTCGCGATCGAGGTCGCGCGCCGCCTGCTGGAGCACGCGCCGGGCGGCGTCTATTTCGTGTCCTTGGGTTCGGCGTCCGACATGAGCAGCGTGCTGGCGATGATGGCATCCGTGCTCGGCGTGCCGCCTGAATGCGGTTGTTCGACGCGCGAGCGCATCGTCGAGGCGATCGGCGGTCGGCGCATGCTGATCGTGCTCGACGGCTGCGAGCATGTAATCGACGTGGCCGCGCAGCTTGCAAACCATCTGCTGAACGCATGCCCGCGCTTGCGCGTGCTGTCGACGAGCCGCGAGCCGTTGCGCATTCCGTCTGAATCGTTGTACTGGGTACCCGCGCTCGACGTGCCCGAGCCGAACGACGATACCCCGCGCGTGCGCCGCTGCAGCGCCGTGAGCCTGTTCCTGATACGCGCCCGCGCGATCGACGCGCGCTTCGCCGCCGACGACGCGAGCCTCCACGTGACGGGCATGGTGTGCCGGCGGCTCGACGGCATTCCGCTGGCGATCGAGCTCGCCGCGGCCCGCGCCGCGCTGCTCGGCATCGACACGCTGGCCGCGCATCTTGACGACCGCTTCGGCATGTTGACGGGCGGAACGCGCACCGCGTTGCCGCGCCACCAGACGCTGAAGGCGACGCTCGACTGGAGCCACGCGTTGCTCGACGAAGCAGAACGCAAGACCTTGCGACGCGTCGGCATTTTCGCGGACCGCTTTCCGCTCGAAGCCGCGATTGCGATCGCGAGCGATCATGAAACGCGCGAGCTGGACGTGGTCGCGGCGATGGCGGCGCTGGTCGAAAAGTCGCTGGTGGTCGCGAGTACCGGGCCGGGCACCGCATCGTTTCGGCTGCTTGAAACGACACGCATGTACGCACGGCAGAAGCTCGACGACAACGGCGAGCGCCGCGTCGTCGCGTTGAATCACGCGCGCTATCTGTCCACGGTGATCGACGGCAACGCGCGCGCAGCGGGTCAATGCGCCGGCGAACGCTGGCGCAGCGGGATTCCTGCGCTACTCGACGAGATTCGTGCGGCGCTGGGCTGGGTGTTGTCCGAAGAGGGCGACGAAGCATTACGCGAAACGCTGCCCGTCAATGCCGTCTTTCTGTTCTACGAGCTGTCGCTGATCGACGAATGTTGCACGTGGGCACGGCGCGCGCTTGCTGCCATTGCGCCTGCGGACGAATCCGCGCATGCGTTGCCACGCCAGCGCTCGCGGCTTCGGCTTCTCGCGGCGCTGGGTGCGGCGCTCGTGCGGGTTCACGGCCCCAACGCGGAAACGCATGCGATCTGGAAAGAAGTGCTCGCGTCGGCGATCGCATCGGGCGACCGGCCGCACGTGGATGTGGGAAGCGGATTGATCTGCGCCACGCCGTTGTGAAAATGCGCGTAGCGCCCTGCATCGAGCGGCGCGTCAACTCATCGCTACGAGCCGTTGCGCGACGTCGTCGATCAGGTCCGGCCGGTCGAGTTGATCGACCCACCAGCGCAGCGCCTTGCCCGCTTCGTCGTCTCGCCACGCGAGATAGAAATGCGTGACCGAGCGCATCCCCGACACTTCCTTGCGCACCAGTTGCCCGCGGCTCAACGGCCCCGCGGCAATACATTCGGGCACCGTGCCGACGCCAAGGCCGCGAATCTGCGCGGCAAGCTTGGTTTCGAGCGTCGGCACCGTCAGCACTTCCTGATTGGCGGCGAGCGCGATGGTGCGCGGCATGAGCTTGCGTGACGTGTCGCTGATCGCGACAGCGCGGTGACGCGCGACGGCATCCATCGTCAACGGCTCGGCAGCCGACGCTAGCGGATGACCGGGCGCGATCACGAACGCGTGCTGCAACGAGCCAATCGGCTTCGCAACGAGGTTCGCGATGGGCGGCGGCTCGCCTGCCGCGCCGACGACGAGGTCCGCGCGCCGCGTGATCAGCGCGTCCCATGTGCCGCCGAGCGTCTCTTTCGACAGCAGCAGCCGGGTGCCGAGATTGAGCTTGTAGAAGTCGGTGACGTGAGGCCAGATCAGGTCGAACGGAATGATTTCGTCGATGGCGACGCGCAGTTCCGATTCCCAGCCATGCTCGATCCGCTTTGCTTTCTGTTCGAGTTCGCGCGCGGCTTCGAGCAGACGCCGGCCTTCTTCGACGATCACGCGGCCCGCATGCGTGAGCTTCGCGCGGCGGCCCGTGCGCTCGAACAGCTTCACGCCGAGATCGACTTCCAGCTTCTGAACCAGATACGTCAACGACGACGGCACCTTGTGCAGTTCTTCCGCTGCGGCTGCGAACGTGCCGGTGCGATCGATTGCATCGAGCGCTTGCAGGACTTCAAAAGAGAGATTCATGAATGGCGTCGCGAGGAATGTGTGAATGCGTTGTCGCTCATAGCATGAAGGCGGCGTCGCATTCGCGCAATACGTGAATCCGAATGTTGGTCCAATGCAAGCATGAACGTGCGATTCGACAATCGACACGACCCCGTTTCCCGCAAACTCAAAGCCTTCACCGTACGCGTATTGCGCGCCTTTTTGCGAAGCGCCGCCGATACCGTACCGACCCGGCAAGACACGGACACCCCTATGAATTTCGATGCAGACATCGCGGCATGGCCGCGATGGCGTGACGAACTCAGGCAATACTGGAGCGACGATTATCCGCGCTTCAGGCATGTCGCCAAGGTCGCGATTGCCGCGACGCTCGCGATGGGCTTGTGCATGCGTCTCGAACTGCGCGGGCCCGGGACAGCGATGGTGTCGTGCGTCGTCGTGATGATGTTCCAGCAAAGCGGCATGGTGATCGCGCGCGGTTTCTATCGCGGTCTCGGCATGGTGTGCGGCAGCGTTGCGGGGCTCGTGCTGGTGTCGCTGTTCTCGCAGGCGTCGTGGCTCTTTCTGTTCGTACTGGCTGCGTGGATCGGGCTGTGCGTGTTCGGCTCGTCGTACTTCCGCAACTTCCAGTCATACGGTTTTCTGCTGACGGGCTACGCGACCGCGATCACGTCGCTGCCCACGTTGTCGAATCCTTATGGCGTGTTCGACAATCTGGTCTATACGATCAGCGAGGTGGTGATCGGCGTGGCGTGCGCGAGCCTCGTCAGCGCGCTGATTCTGCCGCGCCGCGTGGCGCCCGATCTGTACGCGGCGAGCAGGAACAATCTCGGTCATCTGTTCGCGGCCATTCATACGCTGCTCGGCGCTGAGTTGCCGAAGGACGGCTTCGGCACGATGCTCGATCTGCTGCGAGAGCGCGCGAACGTGCAAAGCCTGCGCGTCGGCGCGGTGTTCGAAGACCCGTCGATCCGCCTGCAGAATCATGCGTTCATCAAGCTCGATACGAGCTTTGTCGATACGCTCGCATCGGCGCACGCGCTGCACCAGGCGATCGCGCAGGCGTCCGTTGAAGCCAACTCGCGCACGATGCGCGCGGCCAATGAATTGATCGGCTCGCTTCTCGCTATCGTGCCGACGGGCATTGCGCCGGGTGCGTCGCCGGAGTTGCAGGTCGATGCACTCTCCGCCCCGCTTGCCGGGTTCGAGCGTTCGCTGAAAGTACGCGTCGACGCCGCGCTAAAAGAACTGGAAGACGAACCCGACTGCCAGCGCGTCTTCATCGAAATGACGGGCGCGGCGCTGCACGGCTTCGTCGGTAATCTGCGCGAACTGTGCCGCAGTTTCGTGGAAGCGCGCCGCGCCGATCAGCGGCCCTGGCGGCAATCGGTGCTGCATCTGATCACACATATCGACAGCACGCGCGCCACGTCCAATCGCGCGGCAGCCATCCTGAACGGCATGCGCGCGGCGGCGGCAGTGCTGTCGGTGGGCGCGATGTGGCTGGCGTCAGGCTGGGTCGGCGGATCGAGCGCGCTGGTTTCCGTTGCGATCGTCAGCGCGCTGTTCACGCTCGCGCCCGATCCCGTTGTTGCGAGCTGGCAGATGTTTTGCGGCTGCGTTGCGGGTGCGATCGTGGGCTTCTTCATCGCGTTCTTTGTGTTTCCGCTGTTCGACAGCTTTCCGTTGCTCGCGGCGTGCATGGCGTTCCCGATCGTTGTGAGCAGCTATCTGAATACGTTTCCGAAAACCGCAACGTTAGGTCTCGGCTTCGGCGTGTTCTTCTGCTACACGATCAACATCGCGAATCCTGTTACGTACCATCCCGCCGAGTTTCTCGATACGGCCTTCGGTCTGTCGCTCGGCATCGCCGCAGCCGCCGTCGCGTTCTCGACCATCGTACCGCTGGCGGGCGACTGGATTTCGCGGCAGTACCTGAAGCAGATCCGATCGCTCGTCACGAAGTCCGCGCGCGACGATGACCTCGAAGCGTTGTCGCATCGTTTCGAGTCGGGCATGCGCGGCTTCATCATGCGGATCGCGTCGGCGCCTGCCGGGGAGCGCGTGGACCAGACGCGTCTCGTCGCGTCGGCGTTCGCGGCGCTGGAAGTCGGACGCGCGATGATCGTGATACGCCAGGACACGGCGCATGTGGCCGCACGTTTGCCGAACGACTGGCGCGCGCTTGAACACGAGTGGCTCGACGCAATGGCCGATGTGTTCTCAGCCGCGACCCCAGAGGCGCGAGACCGCGCGATGCGCGCGACACAGCAGGCAAAACGCGCGCTGCCGCATGTCGATCTCGACGACACGACAGCCGATGCGCTGATCGCGAAGCGGATGCGCCGGCTCATGCATTTCACGGAGCTGATGTTGAAGGACGACATGCTGCCGTTGTGGCAGACGTCGGCGGCTGCGAACGGAGCATCGGCATGAAGCAGCGCGTCTCCTTCCTGAACACTGCATGCCGCGCGCTCTCGACGGCGGCGCTGTGTGTGCTGCTTTGCTCGTGCATCAATAGCGGCGGAATTCGTCCGCACGAAACGGAGTTGACCCCGGCCTCGCTCGATCCCGGCAACGCAATCCGCACGACACGCCAGGACGCCGCCTGGCCCACCGACGACTGGTGGAGTCAATGGAACGATCCGCAGCTCGATATGCTCGTCAAGGACGCGACGGCGGGCAATCCGGGCCTGAAGGAAGCGCAGGCGCGCATCGACAACGCCCGATTCCAGGCACAGGTCGCAGGCGCTGCCGAACTGCCGCAGGTCGGCGCGTCGGGCGACTTCGAGCGCCAGCGTTTCGCGCGTTATACGACGCCCGCGCCGCCGGGCGGCACGACCGTCTGGAACAACAGCGTAACGGCGGGTCTTTCGTACGACCTGGACCTGTGGGGTAAGAACCGCGCGATCCGCGAAGGCGCGCTCGATGCCGTGCAGGCCTCCGTAGCCGACGACCGCTTTGCCGTAGTCGAACTGCAGACGGCCGTCGTGCGCGCCTATGTGCAACTCGCGCTGCAATACGCGTTGCTCGACGCTGACCAGGCCGTGCAGCAAGAGGAACAGCACACGCTCGATATCGCGAAGGCCCGCTTCGAAGCGGGCATCGGCAGCCGTCTCGACGTGTCGCAGGCGACGACGCAAGCGGCCATGAGCGTGACGAAGGTTCAGGAAACGCAGCAGCAACTCGCGTTGAGCCGCATCGATATCGCCGCGCTGGCGGGCAAGGGCGCCGGTTACGGCGATACGCTGAAACGCCCGGCGCTCGCGCTGAATGTGCCGATCGCGTTGCCCGCGTCGCTGCCCGTCGATCTGATCGGCCATCGGCCTGACATCGTCGCGCAGCGCTGGCGCGTACACGCCACCGAAAAGGGCATGGAGGCCGCGCATGCTGCTTTCTATCCGAACATCAATTTACTTGCTACAGCGTCGCTGGGATCGGCGGCGACCTTCGGCGGGTTCTTCAACCTGTTGAGCAGCAACGGCGCGGGCCATAGCCTCGGCGCGGCCATTTCGCTGCCGATCTTCGATGGCGGCCGGCTGCGCGGCGAGTACGGCGTGGCCGTGTCGGACCGCGACGCCGCCGTCGATGCGTACAACGCGGCCATCGTCGATGCAATGCGCGGCGTCGCGGCGCAAGTCACGTCGCTGCACGCGCTGGATGAACAACAGACGTCGACGCAAAGCACGCTCGATGCGGCGCGCGACGCCTACCGGCTCGCGGAGTCGGGCTATCGCAACGGCATCACGGAGTTTCTGAACGTGCTCGCGGCGCAGAACGCGCTGCAGGAGCAGGACGAGCGCCTCGCCGACGTCGAGGCCAAACGGCTCGACGCTTGGGCGCTGCTGATGAAAGAACTGGGCGGCGGTTTCGCCGCGACGGCAGCCGACCACGCTGCCATGGAGCCTGACAATGCCCGCTGAGATTGAATTCTGTTCGTTCCTCGTGCCGTATCTGCTGCCTGTGCTGATCGGTTGCGTCGTCGTATTCGTGATGCTCGATCTGCTGTTTGCGCGGCTTGGCGTCTATCGGTATGCATGGCATCCGGGGCTGTTCCGGGTGGCGCTGTTCGCCGCGATGTTCAGCGGCGTCTCGCTGCTGGTGCGTGGATGACGCGGCTATGAACCATGATGAACCACGCGCCTTGTCGACCTGAAACCGCTTGCATATAAAAATGACGATCAAACCGCAATCCTTCCTGCGCGCGCTCTTCACGGTGACGATCCTGCTGATCGCGCTGGTGCTGGTGCGCCTGCTGTGGGTCAACTACATGTACTCGCCATGGACGCGCGACGGCCGCGTGCGCGCCGATGTGATCGACGTGGCGACCGACGTGTCGGGGCTCGTCAGCGAAGTGCGCGTGAAGGACAACCAGTTCGTGCATCGCGGCGACGTGCTGTTCGTGCTCGACCCGTATCGCTTCAACTATGCCGTCGCGCAGGCGGATGCCGACATCGCGCGGGCCCAGGCGGAGATGGCGCGTGCCAAGGCGCAGATGTCGGAAGGCGCGTCACGCGACCAGATGAAGCGCGAGCAGGCGGCGCGCCGCGCGAACCTCGCGGGCGACGTGATCTCCGACGAAACCCGCGAAGATGCCGCGTCGGCTGCGAACCAGTCGGATGCCGCTTACCGTGCCGACATCGCTGCCTATAGCGCTGCCGAGGCGCTATATAAAGCCGCCGTCGTCGAGCAGCAGACGGCGCAACTCAATTTGACGCGCAGTGTGGTGAGAGCGCCCGCCGACGGCTATATCACCAACCTGAACCTGTGGCCGGGCGACTACGCGACGGCGGGCTCGGCGCGCATGGCGCTGATCGACGCGCACTCGTTCTGGGTCTACGGCTATTTCGAGGAAACCAAGATTCCGCGCGTGCATGTCGGCGACCGCGCCGTGGTGCGTCTGCTGTCGGGCGGCGTCGACATTCAGGGGCATGTGGACAGCCTGTCGAGCGGCATCGCCGACCGCGACAATCCGACCAGCGGCAACGACTTGCTGGCCAATGTGAACCCGATCTTCACATGGGTGCGGCTTGCGCAGCGAGTGCCCGTGCGCGTGCATCTCGATAGCGTACCCGCAGGAATGCACCTCGCGGCTGGCATGACATGTACCGTCACGTTGCTGCCCGGCAAGCGGGTGCCGTCCTGAGGAGGGGCGACGAACTAACGCCCGGCCGCGCGCCGCCATGCACCCGGCGACGTGCCCGTCGCCTTCAGGAACAGGCGGTTCAGGTGACTCTGGTCCGCGAAGCCGCAAAAGCTCGCGATTTCCGTCAGCGTCAAGTTGGTGGCTTCAATCAGTTGCCGCGCTTCGCCGATACGTTGTTCAAGCAGCCATTGATGCGGGGTACGCCCCGTGGCGCGGGAAAATGCCCGGATGAAATAGCCGCGCGACAGGTTGCATTCGCTGGCGACATCGGCGATGGACGCGCCTTGCCGCGACCGCTCGATCAGCAACTCTTTGGCACGCGCTTCATGCGCGTGAGACAGCGCGCCTTTCGCACGCGGCCGGCGATCGCGCAGATTGCCGTAGCGTTGCGCGAGGTGCGTGCCGACGATCACGCCCATCTGCTCGGCAAAGAGCGAATCGATGGCGCCGTAGTGGGCGAGATTGCTGTCCAGCGCACGCGCGAGATGACCGAGCACAGGGTCTTTCTGTTCGACCGCGCAGGTCAACCCGTCGATGCCGGGGCCGCCGAGTTCGTCGCTGAGTCGTGTGAAGAATGCGCGCGATAATTCGACCAGCACGAAGTCGAAATTCCCATATAGATCAGCGCGATAATCTTCTGAGAAATCGCGGATATAAATCGAATCCGCTTCAAACCGTTTGGCGATGAGTCGCTCGCCGTTAAAAATATTCCGCCGATGCCCGCTGTTCAGCGATATGCCGACCAGAAAACCCCGGTCGCATGCCGGCATGGCGACGCGATCCAGATGCGCTTCATCCATGCACTTGCGATAGAAGCGGATGTCGCCAATATCTAATTCAATGTCCTTGCGTAATTTGCTCGACACGCATCCGAGCGCGTCCTTCGGCTTGGGCGGCGCGGCCGCTGCGGGATGTGCGTAAGACGACATGAGCCACGTCCTCAATTCATGCATTGCGGGCGAAACATAATCCGGGCAGTTTACACGGAAGCGACTGACGATAAATATTCAAAAAATGGCTGGCTGCCTTTATGTTTTATCGCAGGTTGATTCATTTGATTCAGGAGGGGCGGTATTCTGGCGGAATTTTCCGCCGTTCGGGCCTTGACTTGCTGCCTATGCACCAGGATGTGATGTGATCCTCATAACGGTAAAAAAGACCGCACAAATTCATATCAGGTCACTATTATTCAAGACGCGCCGTTACAGCCTGTTTACAATTCGGACGCGTATCCTCTTTAAGCTAGTCCTTTGCGTGATCGACAAAGCCCAATCTTTGAGCAACGTCGCGGTGCGATGCGCGAGCCGATAACCACGCGATAACCACGCACACAGCGAAAACTTGACGCACCCGATCTTCGACCTTCAACCAGGCGTACCACATCGTTCAATCGAACTTGCGCACAGCGTTTCCTGGAGGCGGCCATGATTCAGATTGGCACATTGCTCGTCAACTTCGAACAGCGAGAGATTCGTCAGCACGGCCGCTCGGTGCGGATCGGCGCACGTGCCTTTGACATTCTCGAGGTGCTGTATCGCGCGGACGGCGGCATCGTGTCGAAGGACGCCATCATGGATGCCGTGTGGCCCGGCTCGATAGTCGAGGAGAACCGGCTGCAGGTGCATATCGCCGCGTTGCGCAAGCTGTTCGGCGCGGACCGTGAACTCATCAAGACCGTGCCGGGGCGAGGCTATCTGCTCGTGTCGGAGAACCGTCACGCGCGCGCGCCGGAACGGCAAGGTGGGCCGCTCGCGAATGGCGGCGGGCTGCCGGCCTGCGCCGCGACGCTGGTTGGGCGTCAGGGCGAAATCGCGCAGATCGTCGAACGGCTTGGCCATGCTTCCGTCGTCACGCTGGTCGGTGCGGGCGGCATCGGCAAGACGTGTCTCGCCGTCCATGTCGCGCGGGCCATGCGCGAACCCACGGGCGACCATTTCAACGAGCCGGTGTGCTTTGTCGAACTGGCCAAAGCCTCGACGCGCGACACCGTGCTCAAGGCGCTGGCGGGCGCATTGCGGATCGATGCATCCGATGAATACCTGACCCAGGAAAGCCTCGCCGACGTGATCGCCGCCGCGCCGTGCGTGCTCGTGCTAGACAACGCCGAGCACGTGATCGACGTGGTCGCGAGTCTCGTCGAAGCGCTGGCCGCGCGCAATCCGGCGCTACGCGTGCTCGTGACGAGCCGCGAGCCGCTGCATATCTGGGCCGAGTCCGTGTTTCGCGTCGAACCACTGGCGGTGCCCGCGAGCGGTGCATCCACGGATGCGATCCTCGCGCATTCGGCCGTCGAACTGTTCCTGAACCGCGCGAAGTCGGTTGCGCCCGAATGCGGTGCCGATGAAAACGCGATCCGGCTGGTCGGCGAAATCTGCCGGCGGCTGGAAGGTTTGCCGCTTGCCATTGAACTGGCCGCCGCGCGCGTGGCGACGCTCGGCGTCGAAGGCGTGGCCTCGCGTCTGGACGACCGCCTGAACCTGCTGACGGGCGGGCTGCGTTCCGCGCTGCCGCGTCATCAGACCTTGCGCGCGACCTTCGACTGGAGCTACGCGCTGCTCGATACGACGTCGCGTATGTTGTTCAGGCGGCTCGGTTTCTTCGCCGGAGCCTTCACGTTCGACGCCGTCTGCACGGTCGCGACTGAACCGGACATGCCGATCGCGTCCGTCATTTCGAGCTTGAGCGAACTGGCCGCCAAGTCGCTGTTGAGCGTCGAGTTCCGCGGCGCGATTGCGCAATACCGGCTGACGGAATCGACGCGCGCGTACGCGATGGAGAAGCTGCGCGACGAAGGCGAGCTGCAGCGCATCGCGACGCGTCACATGCACTCTCTGCAGGAGCGGATCGAGCACGGCAAGGTGCCGGTCGGCGGTGCCGCGCAGGGCCTCGCTGCCGCCGAGCCGCGCCTCGCGCTCGACGACGCGCGCGCCGCATTCGAATGGGCTTTCTCGCCGGGCGGCAATCCCGCGCTCGGCGTCGCGCTGGCGGGCTCGCTGGTGGGGACGCTGCTGCAAGGCCCGCTGCTGCACGAATGCTATGAACGTTCGGGCCGCGCGCTGGCCGCGCTCGATGCGCTGCCGCCCGATTCCGTCGATACGCTGTGTGAAATGCGCCTGTGTTCCGCGTATGCCTCGACGCTGCTGCACACGGGCGGCGCGGTGCGCGAGGCGGGCCCGTTGTGGAAGCGCGTGCTGGTGCTCGCGCGCCAGGCACGCGACGATGCGTTCGAGGCGCGCGCGCTGTGGGGCGCATGGAACTCGATGCTCGCATCGTCCGACATTCACGCGTCGTTCCGCTTCGCGACCCGCTTCCAGGCCTTTGCTGAACGCTGCGGCACGCCGTGGCAGCAGATTCTCGCGGCAGAGATGATCGCCGTGTCGCTGCATTGCTTCGGCGAGCATGAGCAGGCGCGCGTGCGGCTGGAGCGGGCGATCGCCGCGCTGACCGAACTCGGGCCGATCGCGCCCGGCAGCCTTGGCGTCGCCGTCGATCCGTTCACGTTCGGCAACGGCACGCTTGCGCGGATCGTATGGATGCAGGGGCATCCCGAGCGGGCGATGCAACTGGTCGAGCACGTCGTCAACTCGATCCGGCCTGACATGTTGGAGCCTTCGTTGAGTCACGTGCTTGCCGTCGCTGCCGTGCCATTGGCGCTGCAATGCGGCGAACTCGAAACGGCAGCGCGCTATCTTGCAGTGCTGCGATCGCAGGTCGCGTTGAACCGCTTCGAGATATGGCAGGCGTACGGCGAGTGTCATGCGGGACACCTCGACATTCTGCAGGGACACCCGCACGCCGGCCTGGCGAAGCTCGAACCCGCGCTGCAACGGTTGTTGTCGTGCGGCTTCCGGCGAGTGCTGACGCCCGTGATCGCCGTTTGCGCGGAAGCGATGGCGAGAACGGGGCGCATCGCCGAAGCGCGGCTGAAGCTCGACGAGGCGCTCGAGTTCTGCAACGCACATGGCGAGCATTTCTTCATCGCGGAACTGCAGCGCGTGATGGGCGTGACGGCGCTGGAGCAATCGCGCGTGATCCAGTCGAACGGGCGCGCGTCGATGGCCGACGAGTTCGAAACGGAAGCACGCCGCCATCTGCTCGACGCGATGCAGACGGCCAGAGAGCAGCATGCGCCGATGCTCGAACTGCGCGCCGTGCTGAACTTCGCGGATCATCTGCTCGAACGCGGCGAGACGGTGCGGGCGGCGTCGCTGCTGGCCGACGTGTCGAAGCGTGTCGACCTGCAATCGAGCGCGCCCGATATCAGGCGGCTTGCCGTGCTGCTGCATCTGACGCACGAGTCTCGTCCGTCGCTCGATGCCGACAGCGGCCAGCCAGCGATGGCCAACGGCCTTTGACGCACGATCATCCTTGTTCGAATCCACCTGAAAATTTATTAACCTCCGCAGACGCGTGCTCGCTATGCGACGCACGCCTGCTGAAGCATTCACTCCGTCAAGCGCGCAAGGTTCCGTTCAGGACGTTTAAGCCGCGCATAAGGACTTTGACTGCGCACCTCGCTAAGCTCCGTCTCTTCTGACACCAGACCCGCGCCGCGCCAGCGTGCGCGATGCGACGCAACGACGGAGAACAATGAATGAGCGCGCACAACCAGCGTGAGAACTTCGTGAAGGCGAAGGACGGCACGGACATCTTCTTCAAGGACTGGGGCACGGGCACGCCCGTCGTCTTTTCGCATGGCTGGCCGCTGTCCGCCGATGCGTGGGACCCGCAGATGCTGTTCCTCGTGAACCAGGGCTATCGCGTGATCGCGCACGACCGACGCGGACATGGCCGTTCAGGCCAGGCTTCGGGCGGCAACGACATGGACACCTACGCGGACGATCTCGCCGCCGTGCTCGATGCGCTCGACGTGACGAACGCGATGCTGGTCGGCCATTCGACGGGCGGCGGCGAAGTCGCGCATTACCTTGGCCGTCATGGCTCGAAGCGTGTCGCGAAGGCTGTGCTGATCGGCGCCGTGCCGCCGCTGATGCTGAAGACGGCCAACAATCCGGGCGGTCTGCCGATGTCCGTGTTCGACGGCATTCGCGCGGGCGTCGCCGCCAACCGCTCGCAGTTCTACCTCGATCTCGCGACGCCGTTCTACGGGTTCAACCGTCCCAACGCGCAGGTCTCGCAAGGGCTGATCGAGGACTTCTGGCGCCAGGGCATGGCAGGTTCGGTCAAAGGCCAGTACGAGTGCATCAGGCAGTTCTCCGAAGTCGACTATACGGATGACCTGAAGAAGATCGACGTGCCCACGCTCTTCCTGCACGGCGACGACGATCAGATCGTGCCCATCGACGCTTCGGCGAAGCTTGCGTCGAAGCTCGTGAAGAACGCGACGCTGAAGGTCTATGCAGGCGCGCCGCACGGCATGTGCAGCACGCATGTCGAGCAGGTGAATGCCGATCTGCTGTCGTTCCTGAAGCAGTAACCAGCCGGGCATTCGCGGGGCGCGCATCGGCGTGCTCATCGGCGTGCATGAAGTGAAGCATCGAGAACGCCGCCCGTCAGGCATGCCGGGCGGCTTTTGTTCGTTGTACACTGCTTTGCAGTCGGTCCCGTTTGTCGTTTCGTGCCGTCATGGCTGCAATCGTCACAGCTCATGTCGATATGGCGTCGTATAGTGTGAGCCTTTCAACGTTGCACAACGGGCGTTGTGAGCTCCACAGTCCTCAACATCACCTCTTCAGATGATGACGATCAAGATCGGTCAACTCGAGATTTCACTTGATCATCGCGAAGTGCGTCTCGATGGGCAGAGAGTCCCGATCGGCAGCCGCGCGTTCGACATTCTCGCGTTGCTGATCGCCGCCGACGGCGAACTCGTATCGAAAGACGAGATCATGCGCGTCGTCTGGCCGACCACGGTCGTCGAAAAGAACAATCTGCAGGTTCATATCTCCGCGCTGCGCCGTGCATTCGGCGACGAGCGCGAGCGTCTGCGCACGGTGCCCGGCCGTGGTTACCGTCTGGTCATGCATGACGACATCGACGCGTGCGACGGCGCCAGCGTGCCGTCCGCCACGCAAGAGGATGTATCGGTCGGCGCCGACGCCGCGCGACCTTCACGTCGGCCGCTGCCCGCGCGCGTGCCGGAGTTGATCGGCCGGCAGGATGCGCTCGACGGCGTGTCAGCCGCGTTGCGCGCCCATCAGGCCGTGACGCTGGTAGGCACGGGCGGCATCGGCAAGACGCGCCTTGCGGTCGAAGTCGCGCATGCGATCCAGCACGCGTTCACCGACGGCGTCGTGTTCGTGCCGCTCGCGGCCGTGAGCGATGCGCCGTCGGCGCTCGACGCACTCGCGTTCGCGATGGGCAGCCGGCTCTCCGCGAGCCGCACCGCGCTCGCGCAGATCGCCGCCGAATGGCGCGACCGTGAGGCGCTGGTGGTGCTCGACAACTGCGAGCAGGTGCTGGAGATCGTGGCCGCGATTGCGGAGTCCCTGACGGGCGCGGGCAGCCGCATGCGCGTACTGGCGACGAGCCGCGAAGCCTTGCGCGTGCGCGACGAAATCGTCTATCAGGTGCCGCCTCTGTCCGTGCCGACCCCGGACGATCCCGGCACCGATGTATTGCGCACGCCCGCCGTGCGTTTCTTTCTGGCCCGCGCGCAAGCCGATGGCGCGCACTTTGCGCTCGACGAAGCCAGCATTCGTCTGATGGGTGAAGTGTGCCGCCGGCTCGACGGCATTCCGCTCGCGCTCGAACTGGCCGCGTCGCGCGCGGCCTTGCTGGGCATTGGCCTGCTGGCCGAGCATCTCGACGACCGCTTCCGCATCCTCACGGGCGGCCGGCGCACGGCCTTGCCTCGCCATCAGACGCTCAAGGCGACGCTCGACTGGAGCTACCGTCTGTTGAGCCGCGACGAACAGAAGCTGTTGCGCTGGCTCGGCATGTTCGTCAACGGCTTCACGCTCGATGCCGCCTGCGCGATGGCGGAGCACGCCGGGCTCACGCGCATGGAAGCGCTCGATGCCGTGAGCGGTCTCGTCTCGCGCTCATTGCTGACGACGGACTTCGAAGGCTCGTCGTATCGCTACCGTCTGCTCGAATCGACGCGCGCCTACGCGCTCCAGCAACTCGACGACAACGGCGAGCGCGTGTCCGCAGCGGGTGCGCATGCTGTGCTGTTTCTTCAGATGCTCGAAACCGCCCAGAAGCGCTGGGCCGAGCGGCCCGTCGTCGAGTGGCTTGGCGAATTCACGCGCGAACTCGGCAACCTGCGCACCGCGCTCGACTGGACACTGGGCGAACGCGGCGATCACGCGACGGGCATTGCGCTCGCGGCTGTCACCGTGCCTTATCTATATGACCTGTCGCTGGTCGAAGAGTGTTGCAGCCGTGCGCGCGCCGCGCTGCGCATCGTTCCTTCTGAGGCGCGGGAAGACGGCAATGTCGACGTCGAAGCGCACTTGCGGCTCATGTCGGCGCTCGCCGCCGCGCTCGTCTATACGGAAGGCCCGCTGACAGAGACACACGAAGCCTGGACGCTCGTGCTGAACGAGGCGTTGCAGGCCGGTCACACCAACTACGTAACGCGGGCGCGCTGGGGCGTGTGGAACTGGCATCAATACAGTGGACGCGCACGCGATGCGCTGATGTTCGCGCGCCGCTTCGGCGATCTCGCGCGCAGCAGCGGCGACGCAACGCTGGTTGTGTTGTCGGGACGCGTTGAAGGGATCGCGCTGCACTATGCGGGCGATCAGCCGCGCGCATGCGAATTGCTCGAACGGATGATCGAAGCATACGAAGAAAAGCCGCTGAGCCGCTGGCACACGACAGGCTTTCGCATCGATCACGGCATCGTCGCGCGCGCGACGCTGGCGCGCGTGCGGTGGGTGCAAGGCGAGCGCGGCGGCGCGTACGATCTCGCCGCGCGCTGCTTCGATTCGGCCGCGCAATACGACCATGAAATCGTCATCTGCTATGTGCTCGTCGAGGCGCTCGTGCCGATTGCGCTGCTGAACGGCGATCAGGCGGCGGCGCGTCATGGCATCGACGTGCTGCATGAACTGTCGACGCGGTTCGGCTTCACGATCTGGAGCGCGTGCTGTGCGTGCTACGACGCATGGCTCGCGACACTCGAAAGCCCGGGAGTCGGTTCGATCGAACGGTTGACCACCTCGATCTCCGCGCTGCGCGCAACCGGCTATCTTGCGCAGCTTTCGCCTTTGCAGGGACAACTCGCGGTCGCGCTGATGAGGGCGTCGCGCGACAAGAAAGCGCTCATCACGATCGACGACGCGCTGCGCCACGCCGACGACAACGGCGAACGCTGGTACTACGCCGAGCTATGCAGGATCAAGGGCGACGTGCTGTGCAAGCTCGGCCGTCACGACGACGCGCAACGCTGGTTCGCGACATCCCTCGACTGGGAACAGCGCAACGGCGTCGAACGCGCCGTTGCACGCGAAGCATCGGCCGCATGCGCACCGCTGCGTGTTGTCTCCGTTCTATCCCGTGCTTAATAACGCCGCTTAATAACGTTTAAGGCGCGCATCAGGACTTTAAGTCCGCCCGTCACTAACCTTCTCGCAAGTCGAAATGCCCGCACGGCATTGTGAAACTCGCGCATAAGCCGCGCGGGAAGCCGTTCGCATCCGCATAGCCGATGCAACGTCGACTGGATTCATCCACTAACCGGACGCTAGCGCGGTTGCCTTCAGGCAACCGTGCGGGTCTCTCGCATGCCTGCGAAATGGAGCTACTCATGGCACATGAACTGTTGACGCCCGACACATGCGCGCTCGCGCTTATCGACCATCAGCCGCAGATGTTCTTCGGCACGCACTCGCACGAGCGCACAACCGTCCTGCACAACGTCCAGATCCTCGCGAAGGCCGCGAAGCTCTTCAACGTGCCGACCATCCTGACGACGATCGCCGCCGACTCGTTCAGCGGCCATCTGCTGCCTGAAGTGCAGGCGGTGTTTCCGGAGATCAAGCCGATCGACCGCACGTCGATGAACTCGTGGGAAGACAAGGGCTTCCGTGAAGCGATCAAGGCAACGGGCCGCAAGAAGATCGTGATCGCGGGCCTGTGGACGGAAGTGTGCGTGACGTTCCCGACCATCCAGATGCTGGCCGAAGGCTTCGAGATCTACGTGCCGACGGACGCATGCGGCGACATCACGGAAGAAGCGCATGAGCGCGCGGTGCAACGCATCGTCCAGGCGGGCGCCGTGCCGATGAACTCGCTGCAGTTCATGTGCGAGCTGCAACGCGACTGGGCGCGCGGCGAAACGTACGAAGGCTGCATGGACATCTTCAAGGCGCACAGCGCATACGGCATCGGCGTGCGCTACGCGAAGCAGATTCTCGGCGAGCACGCAAGCGAAGCGGGCTGATCGGGTTTCATTGCCTCAAGCATTTTTCTGTTTTGATTCACGTGCGGCGTCGCTGACGTCGCGCGTGAATTGCGCCTGACCACGATTCACGGAGAGCGACGATGACCGCACCCATTCAGCCCGCCCGCATTGCGGACCTGGTGATCTACAACGGCAAGATAGCGACGCAGGACGACAAGCGCTCGTTCGTGACGGCGCTAGCCGTCGCGAAAGGCGAGATCGTCGCGAGCGGCAATGATCACGACATGATGCAATGGGCGAACGATTCGACGCGCCGCATCGACCTGAAGGGCCGCACGGTCATTCCCGGCCTCAACGATTCGCACCTTCACGTGATTCGCGGCGGCCTCAATTTCAATCTCGAGTTGCGCTGGGATGGCGTGCCGTCGCTGCGCGACGCGCTCGAGATGTTGCGCGCGCAGGTTGCGCGCACGCCGGCGCCGCAATGGGTGCGCGTGGTCGGCGGATGGAACGAATTTCAGTTTGCGGAGAAGCGCGGCCCGACGCTCGAAGAGATCAACGCGATCGCGCCGGATACGCCCGTTTTTATCCTGCACCTTTACGACAGCGCGCTGCTGAACGCTGCGGCGTTGCGCGCCGTTGGCTACGACCGCGACACGCCGAACCCGCCGGGCGGCGAAATCCAGCGCGACCGCCGTGGCAATCCGACGGGCATGCTGATCGCGCGCCCGAATGCGGGCCTGCTGTACGCGACGCTCGCAAAAGGTCCGAAGCTGCCGCTCGACGATCAGATGAACTCGTCGCGCCAGTTCATGCGCGAGCTGAACCGTCTCGGCGTGACGAGCGCGATCGATGCGGGCGGCGGCTATCAGGCGTATCCCGACGACTACGCCGTCATCATGGAACTCGCGAAGCGCAATGAATTGACGGTGCGGATCGCGTACAACCTCTTCACGCAGAACGCGAAGAAGGAAATCGAAGACTTCGCGAAGTGGGTCAAGGTCACGAAGCCCGGCGACGGGGACGACTTCCTGAAGGTGAACGGCGCGGGCGAAATGCTGGTGTTCTCCGCCGCCGACTTCGAAGATTTCCTGGAACCGCGCCCCGATCTGCCGGACGCGATGGAAAGCGAACTCGAAGCCGTCGTGCGGCTGCTGGTGCAGAACCGCTGGCCGTTCCGGCTGCATGCGACTTACGACGAATCGATCGAACGCTTTCTCAACGTGTTCGAGCGCGTCAATCAGGACACGCCGTTCGACGGGCTGCGCTGGTTCTTCGACCACTGCGAGACGATTTCACAGCGCAATATCGAGCGTATTGCGGCGCTTGGCGGCGGTATCGCGGTTCAGCATCGGATGGCGTATCAGGGCGAGTACTTCATTGCGCGTTATGGCGCGGAAGCCGCTGCGCGCACGCCGCCTGTGCGGCAGATGCTGGCTGCGGGGCTGCCTGTTGGCGCGGGCACGGACGCGACGCGCGTCGCGAGTTTCAATCCGTTCGTGTCGCTGTTCTGGCTGGTGTCGGGACGCACGGTGGGCGGCACGCCGATGTACGCGGCGCAAGACCGGCTCGACCGCATGGAAGCGCTGCGCCGCTATACGGTCGGCAGCGCGTGGTTCTCGAATGACGAGACGCGCAAGGGCGCTTTGATTCCGGGCCAGCTCGCGGATTTCGCGGTGCTGTCCGACGACTACTTCACCGTCGATGAAGACGCGATCAAGCATCTGACCTCGGTGTTGACGGTCGTCAACGGCCGCGTCGTCTATGCCGCCGACGAGTTCGAAACCTTCGCTCCGCCTGCGCTGCCCGTTAGCCCGACGTGGTCGCCCGTCGCGGAGTATGGCGGCTACGCGCGCTACCGTCCCGCCGCTGCGCCGCTGCAGCAATCGTGCAACGACGCGTGTGTGAACCTGTGCGGTGTGCATCGTCATGCGCATGGATGGGCCTGGCGCAGCAACGTGCCTGCGGGCGACGCGAACTCGTTCTGGGGCGCGCTCGGTTGCAGCTGCTTTGCGTTCTGATGTGCAAGCACGCAATGAACCGCTTTTCCGCACCCGACGCCGCGCTGCTGTTTCTACGCGTCACAGCGAGCGTGCTCGTGCTGCTCGTGCATGGACTGCCGAAGGCGATCCACTACGCGAGCCAGCTCGACGCGATCGAAGACCCGTTGCATCTCGGCAAGACGCTGACGCTGGCCTTTGCGATTTTCGCGGAAGTCGTGTGTCCGCTGCTGATGATCGCGGGCATCGCGACGCGGCTCGCCGCGCTGCCGATCATGCTGGTCAGCGTGATCGCGCTCGGCCTCGTGCATCGCGAGTGGACGCTGGATCAAGGGCAGTTCGCGTGGATGCTGCTGATCCTGTTCGGCACCATTGCGATCGGCGGCGCGGGTCGTTACCGGCTTACGCTGCGGCCGCATGCGTCCGGGCAACGACAGGCGTGAGCGCAGGCGATGGAATCGATCAAGTCGAATGAACGCGCGGCGCGGCTCGTAGAAGTCGCAGGCGTGTGCATTCCGCACACGCCGCTTGCGATTGCAGCCACTGAGGCCGCGCACGCGTCGCTGTCCGCGCTGATTCAGTGACGCAATGAAGGAGTAAGCCATGTCATACCTGATTTCTTTGGGCGCGGGCCTTGTGGTCGGCCTGCTGTATTACCTCGTGCGCGTGCAGTCGCCCGCGCCGCCGCTGATCGCGCTCGCAGGATTGCTCGGCATCGTGATCGGCGAGCATGCGATTCCGTTCGTGCAGGCGCAAATACGCACGCCCGATGCGCAAACGCAAAGCGCGCCCTCTGTCGCGAGCAACAAGCCGACTTCGTCATGCAGCAAGGACCAGTGAGCATGGGCGCGGAGGCGCAACTCGCGGCGCAACTCGATCACGTGCCTGGCGAGGACACCTGGCTTGCGACCATCGCGGGCTATGTCGACACGCTTGGCTTCGTCGCGCTGTTTGGCCTTTTCACCGCACACGTGACGGGCAATTTCATTCTGATCGGCTCGGGCCTGGCGGGCGCGGGAACGGGGCTGCTGATCAAGTGGCTCGCGTTTCCCGCGTTCGTCGCGGGCATCGTACTCGCGCGCGTGCTCGACAACCAGTTGCTTGCGCGCGGACATGGCGTGCGCGCCTGCGCACTGTACGTGCTGCAGGCGGCGCTGCTGACGGGCTTCATGGCAGCGGGCGTGCTGGCCGCGCCCATCACCGATTCCGACGCGCCGCTGACGATCGCCTGTGGCCTGCTCGGCGCAGCGGCGATGGGCGTGCAGAACGCGCATGGCCGCCTGACCGCGCGTTCCGTCGTCGCGAACACGGTGATGACGGGCAACGTCACGCAAGCCGTGATCGACGTGTTCGATCTGCTGTTTTCACCCGCTGACGCGAAAACGCGGCAAGCGGCGCGCAGTCGCTTGTGGCGCACGCTGCCGCCCGTCGCCGGTTTTGCGATTGGCGCAGGCGCGGGTGCGGCCGGGTATCTGCTCGCGTCGTTCTGGGCGCTGCTGTTGCCGCTCGCCGCGCTGTGCGTGCTCGCGGCGCTGTCGAGAAACACGGGCGCAGCGCCCGCGCAAACCTGATCGCGCCGCGCGTCAAGACGAGACGCGGCGGCAACCATTACCAGCAAGGAGTGTTTTCATGAGTACCGTCAAGATGTATCGATTGTTGCGCGCCGCT
Source organism: Paraburkholderia steynii (assembly GCF_900100565.1). Taxonomy (NCBI): domain Bacteria; kingdom Pseudomonadati; phylum Pseudomonadota; class Betaproteobacteria; order Burkholderiales; family Burkholderiaceae; genus Paraburkholderia; species Paraburkholderia steynii. Next base: position 263,299 of record NZ_FNDI01000013.1, read on the forward strand.
GTCGTCGCGATTGCGGCGCTCGGCGTGACGCTGGCCGGCTCGCCCGCTTTCGCGGAAGCCGACCATCTGAACGCGGGCAAGAGCACGCCCGTCGTGTCCGTGGGACCGCAGTACGACACGACGCACGTCTATGTGTCGAATCAGGACATCGATGCGTTCGTCGACAGCTTCGTCGCGACGTTCGGCGGCAAGGCTTCGCCGCGCGCCGTGTTCACGGTCACGCCGACGCCGAGCAAGACGGCTTCGCAATACGTGCAGACGCCTGTCGGCATGTTGTCGGTGTTCGCGTTCCAGACGCCGATTCCGTATCCGTTCGGCAGGGAGCGTACCGGTTATCTCGTCACCGATATGGACAAGGCCGTGCGTGCCGCGCGCGCAGCGGGCGCCGATGTGATCGTCGATACGTTCGACGACCCGATCGGCAAGGACGCGGTCATCCAGTGGCCGGGCGGTCTTTATATGCAGCTGTACTGGCACACGAAGGCGCCTTCGTATGGTCCGCTCGAAACGGTGCCGGACAATCGCGTCTATGTGTCCGCGCAGGCCGCCGACAACTTCATCAAGCGTTTCGTGCGCTTCTCGCATGGCAAGGTCGTCTCCGATAACCGTCGTGCAGATGGCAGCGAAATCGGCCGGCCGGGTGACACGATCCGGCGCGTGCGTATCGCGTCGGGCTTCGGCAACATGCTGGTGTTCGTGACGGACGGCAAGCTGCCGTATCCGTATGGCCGCGAGACGACGGGCTATCAGGTCGCCGATCTCGACGCGACGCTCACCAAGGCGCAAGGCGTCGGCGTGAAGGTGCTGTCGCCCGCGAGCAGCACGGTCGAAGGGCGCAGCGCGATGGTCGAATTTCCCGGCGGCTACGTCGCCGAGATTCACGAAGCGAAGAAGTGACGGTGCGTCGTTCAATCAAAAGCGCGAAGCGAGCTGCCGCTTGCGCAGCGCTCGCCGTCTGCGGTCTGGCGGACGGCGCGAACGCGCTCGCCGCCGACACGGCAGCGACAAGCACGACGAAAGCAAACGCAGTTGACGCATCGCAATGCAGCGCGAAGCGGCCGTCGTCGTTGTCGTTCAACCGCTGGCAGGAAGACTGGTCGGTGCTGGCGTTGCCGTGCGTGCCGCGCAAGCCGTTCGACGCGCTCAAGTACATTCCTTTAGGCGGCGATCCGTCGACGTATCTGTCGCTCGGCGCGACCCTGCGTGAGCGCTTCGAGTTGAACAACACGCCGCTGTTCGGGCTCGGCAGCGCGCGGCCCGACAGCTATGTGATCCAGCGTGCGCAGGTGCATGCCGACGCGCACATCGGCGAGCATGTGCAGGCGTTCTTTCAGCTCGAAGACGCGCGTCCCTTCGGCAAGGATTCCGTCACACCCGTCGACAAGAATCCGCTCGATATCGAGCAGGCGTTCGTCGCGTTCGTCTATGGCGTGGGCGGCGGCACGTTCAAGGCGCGCGTCGGCCGCCAGGAGATGGCGTTCGACTTGCAGCGCTTCGTGTCGGTGCGCGACGGGCCGAACGTGCGCCAGGCATATGACGCGCTGTGGGCCGACTATGAGATCGACAAATGGCGCTTCATCGGCTACCTGACACAGCCGGTGCAGTACCGCGACGTCACGGCCTTCGACGATGTGTCGAATCGCCATCTGACGTTCAGCGGCGTGCGCGTCGAGCGAGCAAACACAGGACCGGGTGATCTGTCCGCGTACTGGTCGCGCTACAACCGCGACAACGCGCACTTTCTCGATGCGACGGGCACCGAGCATCGCGATGTGTTCGACGTGCGCTACGCGGGCAAGGTCGCGCCGTTCGACTGGGACGCTGAAACGATGGTGCAGACGGGCCACGTCGGCAACGACACGATCGGCGCGTGGGCGTTCGGCGTGCTGAGCGGCTATACGTTCGCATCGGTGGCGGGCTCGCCGCGGCTCGGCTTGCAGGTGGACGGCGCATCGGGCGACCGGCATCCGGGCGACGGCCGCGTCGGAACCTTCAACCCGCTGTTCCCCAACGGCTACTACTTCACGCTGGCGGGGTACACGGGCTATAGCAACCTGATCCACGTGAAGCCGTCGATCACTTTCAAGGTGACGCCGAAGGTCACGCTGTTGACGGCGCTCGGCTTCCAGTGGCGCGCGACGACGGCGGACGCCATCTACGGCCAGGGTTCGGCAGTGGTGCCGGGCACGGCAGGCAAGGGCACGCGCTGGACGGGTATGTACGCACAGGTTCGCGCCGACTGGCTCGTCAGTTCGAATGTTGCGCTCGCGCTGGAAGCGGTGCACTTCGAAGTCGGCGATTCGATACGCGCGTTAGGGGCACGCAATGCGGACTATGTGGGTGTGGAGGCGAAGTTCGGCTGGTGATGGATGGCGGCGCTGCGCATGGACGTGCGCATGCCGCACCTTCTTGCGAAGGCGCGGCATGCTGACAACACACTCTGCTTCGTACTACCAGCCGTAACCGCGGTAGCCGTAATAGCCCTGGCGGTACACGGGCACCTGCGCCGCATACTGCATCGGCATGACCGGCTGGCTCACGTAGACAGGCTGGTGGTAAACAGGCACGTACTGCACGGGCGGCGGCTGATACGGCTGGAACACCACCGTTTGCATCTCTTCCGGCGAAGGGCCGTCGTACATCGGCGGCTGCGTATAGACGACGGGCGCGGGCCGGTAGCGCGGACGCGGCGGCGGCGCGGGTGCATATTGCACGGGCGCGGCATCGTCATCGTCGTAAGCTGCTTGCGCCTGCAACTGCCGCTGCGCGACGCGCGGCTGGTTCACGCGCCGCACCTGCGCGCCGTCGTCGGCGGGCATCTCGGACGGCAAGGGCGGCGGTTGCTGCGCATTGGCCTTCGACGTGCGCTTCAACTGCTCGCGCAAGGAAGCGTAAGTATCGGCATCCTCCTTCGCGCGGGCGTTGTAGCCGCTGTGATAGGCGTCGCTCAGATCCTTCAGGCGTGCCTTGTTTTCCTCGTCGGCTGTCATCTGCTCTTCGCCCGGATCGAGCGAAGCTTCGTTCGTGCCGCCATTGTCATAGGCTGACCGCGGCCCGTCAGCCCACGCAGTGGCGGACACAAGGGCTGGCCCGAAGGCCACGGTCAACGCCGCAGACCCGAGCAATGTGCTGATTCTCATGGTTGTTACCTCGCTGGTGGTCATATACGGCAAACACAACTCCGTACGCCTGTCCGGTGCTGACCGCCTGCGAATCAGCATCCCGCCGGAACCTGACGTACACCCATGCTGCACGCCTTTACCAGGGCTACCAGGGCTACCAGGGACGACCCCGAGTAACGGACGCGCATCGCGTCGTCCGCACGATCAACATGATGTGAATAAAGTTGCCAGCAATCGACCTGGCCGGATGCGATGTAACGCACATTGCGCAGTATTTGTGTGATGAGGAAAAACGCGAGGTTATGCTTTTTCGATATCGGTGTTCTGCGCTGGGGCCGTTGTCTCGAAGCGTGGGTCGGTTGAATCGTTTGCGCGGCGTCCGAGCGCAGCGGCAAGCGCGTCGCGATCCAGGCCGCCTTCCCATGCCGAGACGACGATCGACGCCACGCCGTTGCCGACGATATTCGTCAGCGCGCGGCACTCGGACATGAAGCGGTCGATGCCGAGTATCAGCACCATCGCCGCGACGGGTACGGTCGGCACGACGGAAAGACTCGCGGCCAGCATGATGAAGCCCGCGCCCGTCACGCCTGTCGATCCTTTCGATGTCAGCATCGTCACCAGCAGCAGCGTGATTTCCTGCGTGACGGTCAGATGCGTGTTGGTCGCCTGCGCCAGAAACAGCACGGCGAGCGTCATATAGATGTTCGTGCCGTCGAGATTGAACGAGTAACCCGTCGGCACGACGAGCCCCACGACGCCGCGCGGGCAGCCGAGCCGTTCGAGCTTTTCCATCAGCTGAGGCAGCGCCGCCTCGGATGTCGAGGTGCCGAGTACGATCAGCAGTTCGTCACGGATATAGACGAGGAAGCGCCACAGGTTGAAGCCGCACATCCGGGCGATCAGGCCCAGCACGATCGCGACGAACAGCGCCGCTGTCAGATAGAACGAGCCGATCAGCTTGAGCATCGGCAGCAGGGAGACGATGCCGTAACGGCCGATCGTGAACGCCATCGCGCCGAACGCGCCGATGGGCGCGAGGCTCGTGATCATATGCACGATGCGAAAGAATGCTTTCGACAGCGTCTCGACCAGGTTCGTCACGGGCGCCGCCTTGTCGCCGAGCACGGCCAGCGCCGAGCCGAACAGCATTGCGATCACCAGCACGGGCAGGATATCGCCTTGCGTCATTGCGCCGGCGAAGGTGTCGGGGATCGCGTGCATGACGAACGCGACGATGCCGTCGCCATGCGCGGCCTGCGCCGCGTAGCTGGACACGGCGCTTGCATCGAGCGTCGCCGGATCGACGTTGAAGCCGCTGCCTGGTTTGAGCACATGCGCGGCGAGCAGACCGATCGCGAGCGCGAGCGTCGACGCGGCCTCGAAATACAGCAGCGCCTTGCCGCCGACGCGTCCGACCTTCTTCATGTCCTGCATGCCGGCGATGCCCGTCACGACCGTGCAGAAGATCACCGGCCCGATGATCATCCTGACCAGTTTGATGAACATGTCGCCGAGCGGCTTCAGCGCGACGGCTTCATGCGGCGCGAAGTGCCCGAGCAGCACGCCCGCCGCGATGGCGAACAGCACCTGTACATAGAGAACCTTGTAGAACGGTTTGCGCTTCATGTCTCCTCCGTTTGTCGGGGCAAAGCGGGGCCGTTCCCTTCTGCAGTCGGAAGGGAATCGGCGTGTCTGAATGTGAAAGGGTGAAGCCGCTACGGCGAGTGCCGCGTGGCTGTCATAGCACCTGTGCCCATGCGCGACGTGCAAAATGCGCGCGCTCGAACGCTTCGATGTCGGCCAGGGACGCAAGCGTCAGGTCGATCGTGTCCATGCCTTCGATCACCATGCGCTTATGGCGCGCGCCGAGCGGATACGTGTAGGTCTGTCCTTGCGTAGCCGTCACGGTTTGCCGTTCGAGATCGATGCGAAGTTTCGATTCAGGCGTTTGGGTCGAAGCCTGCACGAGTGCATCAATTGCGTCGCGTTCGAGTTGCACGAGCAGCAGACGGTTGTTCATCGCGTTGGAATAGAAAATCTCCGCGAAACTCGGCGCGATCACCGCCTGAAAGCCGTATTGCTGCAAGCCCCACACCGCATGCTCGCGGCTCGATCCGCAGCCGAAGTTCGCGCCGCCGATCAGGATGCGCGCGCCGTCATAGGCTTGCTGGTTGAGCACGCAGTCGGCACGCGGCACGCCTTGCGCATCGAAGCGCAGGTCGTACAGCAATCCATCTGCAAGACCGGCCTTGTCGACGATGCGCAGAAACTGCTTCGGCATGATCTGGTCGGTGTCGAGGTTGTCGATGGGCAACGGCGCCGCCGTGCCTTCGATGATCGTCAAGCGGTTCATTGCGCGTGTGCCTCCAGTGTGCGGACATCGGTGATGCAGCCGGTCAATGCGGCTGCCGCTGCCATCGCGGGACTCATCAGATGCGTGCGGCCGCCGCGTCCCTGGCGTCCTTCGAAATTGCGGTTCGTCGTCGATGCGCAGCGCTCGCCTTCGTCGAGCATGTCGTCGTTCATCGCGAGGCACATCGAGCAGCCCGGTTCGCGCCATTCGAAGCCCGCGTCGATCAGCGTTTGCGCGATGCCTTCCTGTTCGGCTGCGCGGCGCACGCTGCCCGAGCCGGGCACCACCATCGCGCGCACGCCTGGCGCGACATGCTTGCCGCGCACGATCTGCGCGACGCTGCGCAGGTCTTCGATACGCCCATTCGTACACGAGCCGATAAAGACGCGATCGATCCGCGTGCCGGCCAGCGGCTGTTGTGCTTCGAGTCCCATGTAGTCGAGCGCGCGGCGCAGCGACGCGGCGGCTTCCCGCGACGGCTGTTCGGCTTCGCCGGGGATGCGCGCATCGATTGCGATGGCCTGGTCGGGGCTGGTGCCCCACGTGACGAACGGCGCGATGTCGCGCGCGTCGAAACGGTGTTCGGCGTCGAAGTGCGCGTCGTCGTCGGAGCGAAGGGTGCGCCAGTCGTCGAGGGCGTTTTGCCACGCGGCTTCGTCGAGCGATTTGGCGTGTGCGCGCACATAGTCGAAGGTGGTCGCGTCGGGCGCGATCAGCGCGGCGCGCGCGCCCGCTTCGACGGTCATGTTGCACAAGGTCATGCGCGCTTCCGCCGACAGCGAAGCAATGGTCGATCCTGCGAACTCGACGGCATAGCCACGCGCGCCTTGTGCGCCGATCCGGCTGAGCAGCCAGATCACGACGTCTTTCGACGACGTGCCATAAGGCAACGCGCCGTCGATCACGATACGCATGGTCTGCGCGAGCCGATAGACGAGGGTTTGCGTCGCGAGCACATGCTCGACCTCGGACGTGCCGATGCCGAAGCCCAGCGCGCCCAATGCGCCATATGTGGTCGTGTGGCTGTCGCCGCACAGCACGACCATGCCGGGCCGCACGAGTCCCATTTCGGGCGCGACGATGTGCTCGATGCCCTGCATCGGATCGTTCGCGGCGAGCAGGCGGATGCCGGCGCGCTCGCAGTTGCGGCCGAGATTCTGCGCGAGCACGAGCGATGCGGCGTCGCGGATCACGCGCGGCGTTTCGGCGTGAGTCGGAATGATGTGACTGACGACGGCGAGCTGCTGCCGTGGCCTGCGCACCGCGCGGCCACGCGCTTCGAGCGCGCTGAAGGCTTGCGGGCTGGTGTACTCGTTCATCAGATGCAGATCGACGTACAGCAGCACGTTCTGCTCGTCGATACGCGATACGAGATGCGACTCGACGAGCTTCTGGTAGAGGGTTCGTTTCGACATGGTGATGTGATGTTTCTTTGTGTTGGAGTCACGCGCCAAGAAAAGGCAGCACGCGATCGAGCAAAAGTTGCGGCGCTTCTTCGGGGATGTAGTGGCCGCAGGGCAGTGCTTCGCCTTGGACTTGCGGTGCGTATGGCCGCCACTCCACAAGCGGCTCGAAGCATTGCTCGATCACGCCTTGCGCGCCCCATAGCGCGAGAAAGTCGCACTTGATCTGCTCACGCGCGGCGAGCGTCGCGCGGTCGTGTTCGAGGTCGATCGTGACGCTCGCGCGGTAGTCCTCGCAGATGCCATGCGCGGTAGCGGGATCGGACAGACAGCGCAGATATTCGCCGTAGGCTTCGGCCGTGAACGGCGCGAGGCCCGCGCTGCGCGCGCCGATCGTCTGCTTCAGATAGAGGTTCGGGTCCGCGCGGATCAGCGTCTCCGGAAACGGCGCGGGACGCACCAGCATGAACCAGTGCCAGTAAGCGCGAGCGAAATCGAACGAGGTCTTCTCGTACATCGCGAGCGTCGGCGCAACGTCTAGCGTGACGAGGCGTTCGACGGCGTCGGGGTGATCGAGCGCCATGCGCGCGGCCACGCGTCCGCCGCGGTCATGGCCGATCACGGCAAACGACGCGAAGCCGTGAGCGCGCATCAATTCAACCTGATCGAGCGCCATGCGGCGCTTCGAGTAGTTCGCGTGATCCTCCGTGCCTTGTGGCTTGCCGCTGTCGCCGTAGCCGCGCAGGTCGGCTGCGATCACGGTGAAACGCTCGGCGAGTGCGGGCGCGACCTTGTGCCAGATTGCGTGCGTCTGCGGGTGGCCGTGCAACAGCAGGAGCGCGGGACCGCGTCCGCCCTTGATTGCGTGAATCGTGATGCCGTCGATGCGGGCCGACGCATCGGTGAATCTTTCGAACATCGTTGTCTCCCAAGGTTGAATCGAGTCTAATTGATGCCTTGAGAGATAGGGTTTCCGCAAATGCATTCCGGTCGTAACTTGAAGGAACGAATCGTGACGGACGTTGGGAGACAGTGAAATGGACGGCTTTTCGGATCTGAATCTGTTTGCGCTGGTCGCGCGGCATCGCAATCTGGCGGCGGCGGCGCGCGAGCTTGGCGTGACGCCGCCGGCTGTCAGCAAGCGCCTGGCGCAACTCGAACGGCGGCTCGGCGTACGCCTGATGAACCGCACGACGCGGCGTTTGAGCCTGACGCCGGAAGGCGAGCTATACCTCGCGAACGGTTCGCGGATACTCGACGAGCTGCAGGAACTCGAACAACTGGTGACGCGCAGCCGCGCTGAGCCGGCGGGGTTGCTGCGTGTGAATGCTTCGTTCGGTTTCGGTCGTGCGCGGATTGCGCCTGCGATTTCCGATTTCGTTGGGCGTTTTCCGTCGATGAAGATTCAGCTTCATCTGACCGACCGGCCGATGAGTTTGCAGGAAGAGGGTTTTGATCTTGGCATCCGGTTTGGGGAGGTGCCTGATGCGCGTGTCAATGCACGTTTGTTGATGAAGAACCGGCGCATCGTGTGCGCGTCGCCCGAATATGTGAAGCGGCATGGGACGCCTTTGCTGCCGCATGATCTGACGCGGCATGCGTGTATTGTGCTGCGCGAGAATGAGTCGGCTTATGGGACGTGGCATTTTTCGCGCGGCAAGCGCGTGGAGACTGTGAAGGTGGATGGGCCGCTGGCGAGTAATGATGGTAGTGCTGTGCTGCACTGGGCGCTTGAAGGGCGTGGTGTTGTTGTGCGTTCGCAGTGGGAGATTGGGGAGTATCTGGAGCGGGGCGCGCTCGTGCCGCTTTTGGTTGATTGGGCGTTGCCCGGGGCGGATATTCATGCGATTTATCTTGAGCGGAATCAGCTTTCCGTGAAGCTGCGGACGTTTGTTGATTTTCTTGGGGAGTATTTGCGGGGTTCCCCGCAGTGAGTTTTTTTTGCGCCTGTGCGGCGTGGGCGGTTTGGTTTTTTTGCCTTTGCGCTGGCATCCGCGGTTTGGCTTCGCGGCGCGGGCGATTTGGTTTTTATGGGTTTTCGCTGGCATCCGCGTTTTGTTAGCGTGCTTCACGCGTCGCCCCTGTGCGGGGCGGCACCTACTTTTCTTTGCCGCCGCAAAGAAAAGTAGGCAAAAGAAAGCGGCTCACACCGCTAGTGCTAGTTCTTGCCTGAGGGCCCCCACAGGGTCTTACGCTTCACACGGCAGCATTTCTGTTCGGGTTCGTTGCCAGCGCTTTGAATGAGCGCCTCACCCGCTTCGAATACCCGTGCATGGGCTAATGGCAGCGAATGGTATGTGCCGCCCAGGTTGCAAACTGTGTGTAGGTTGTCGCGGCGTAGAGCCTGGCGCTCTTACAGGGTGGAACGCATGTGCTATCGGTTCGAAGTGAGGCGCGCGAGGCACTACGACCTACACACAGTTTGCCACCTGGGCGGCCGTGGACTACCTGGCAAGGCGTGCTGTAACGCGGACGCGTGAAGCGGGTGAGGCGCATCGCAAGAGCGCTGGCAACGAACGTGGGTCACGTGGTTGCCGCGTGAAGCGTAAGACCCTTTGGGGGCCCTCAGGCAAGAAGACATGTTGGCGGTGTTAGCCGCTTTCTTTTGCCTACTTTTCTTTGCGGCGGCAAAGAAAAGTAGGTGCCGCCCCGCACAGGGGCGACGCTTGAAGCACGCTAACAAATCGCGGATGCCAGCGAAAGCGCAGACACCGTAACGCGGATGCCAGCGCAAACACGAGCAAACCAAACAAAACCGCGCCGCGAAGCCAAACCACGGATGTCAGCGCAAAGGCAAAACAACCAAACAGCGCGCGCAGCCCCCCTTGCGAAGGCAAAAAAAACCAAACCGCCCGCGCATCCGCATAGAACAAAAAAATGCTGACCTTCAGTGTCAGCCCGGATGCGTGACCTTCAGTGTCAGCCCGGATGCGTGACCTCGGCTGCTTCCTGCGTCGGCTCGCGATACCCAAGCCTCGCCGACACAGCAGCCCCCGCAGCCTTGAGCAAAGCCACGTAATGCAACTTGGTATCAGCCCCACACCGCATCGTCGGAAACGAAACAGAAAGCCCCGCAATCACACGCCCAAACCGATCAAACACAGGCACAGCCAGGCATCGCAAACCTTCTTCCTGCTCCTCGATATCCTCGCCATAACCCTGCGCCCGCACCTGCGGCAGAATGCTCATCACGGCATCGGCGGAAGCGAGCGTCTTCGCCGTCGACTTGCGAAACTCGATATGCGACAACACCTCGCGCGCTTCAGCAGGTTCCATCCACGCAAGCAACACCTTGCCAATCGCCGTGCTATGCAACGGATTACGCCGCCCAATACGCGACTGCATCCGCAGCCCATAGTCAGCGTCGATCTTGTGAATATAGATAATCGCGTCTTCGTCAAACGTGCCGAGATGCACGGCCTCCCGCGTCGCGCCCGCAATGCGGCGCATTTCGATATCAGCCTCGCGCACGAGATCAACGCTTTCCAGCGCCTTGGCACCGAGTTCGAACAGCCGGATGGTCAGGTGATAGCGCTCGGTTTCGACCTCTTGCGTCACATACCCAAGCGCCTTCAGCGTTTGCAGCACGCGATGCACAGTCGTCTTCGACAGCGAAAGCCGTTGCGATAGCTCGCTGATGCCAATCTGCCCGCTGTCGCCAATCGCGCCGAGAATCGCGAACACGCGTGCGATCGACGACAACGATTCGCCTTTATCGGCGGCGTCCACGTCGGACATGAGCGGGGCGGCGGCGCGCTTGCGGGGCGCGGCGGCCGTGGTCTTGAGTTTGTCGATGGCTGCCATAGTGTCTGCGCAGCGGTTGCCCGCAGCGTCTTTCCACAACGATGTTGCTGATCGCCGAAATATACCGCGTGCGCCGCGCAATTCACATCAAATCACATCACCGCGCGAGCCAGCCGCCGTCGACAGCGAGCGTGTGGCCATGCACATAGTCCGAAGCCGCCGACGCAAGAAACACGACCGGGCCCGCGAGATCGTCGGGCGTGCCCCAGCGTCCCGCCGGGATGCGCGCGACGATCTCGCTGTTGCGCTGCTCGTCGTCCCGCAGCGCCGCCGTGTTCGACGTTGCCATGTAGCCCGGCGCGATCGCGTTCACGTTGATGCCGCGCGCCGCCCATTCGTTGGCCAGCAGGCGCGTGAGTCCGAGCATCCCGCTTTTCGACGACGTGTACGACGCGACGCGGATGCCGCCCTGGAACGACAACATCGACGCGACGTTGATGATCTTGCCGCGCTTATCCTGTTCGACGAAATGCCGCGCGACGGCCTGCGCAAGAAAGAACGCGCTCTTCAGGTTCACGTTCATCACGGCATCCCAGTCGTCCTCGCTGAACGCGAGCGCGTCCGCGCGCCGGATGATGCCGGCATTGTTCACCAGCACGTCGATGCGCCCGCAGGATTCGAGTGCGGCGCGCACGATGTCGTCGATGGGCGCGATGTTCGACAGGTCGGCGCTCACGCCGACATAGCGGCGTCCCAGCGCCTTCACCTGTTGCGCGGTGTCGCTGTCGTCCGAGCGGCTCACGCCGACGATGTCGCAGCCCGCAGCCGCGAGCGCACGCGCCATGCCCGCGCCGAGTCCCGTGTTGCTGCCCGTGACAAGCGCGACCTTGCCGCCGAGATCGAAAGGATGCGGAGGGTGCGAAGGATGCGTAGTCATGCGCGATTCCTGTTCGATGAAAGCCTGCGTTGCATTAGCGCAGATCGCGCACGGCGAGATGGTCCATGTCGCTGAACACCTGGTTCTCGCCGACCATCCCCCAGATGAACGTATAGGCGCGCGTGCCGACGCCCGAGTGAATCGACCAGCTCGGCGAGATCACGGCCTGCTCGTTGTGAACGAGAATATGCCGCGTCTCGGTTGGCTCGCCGAGCATGTGGAAGACGGCGGCATCGTCGGCGACGTTGAAGTAGAAATACACCTCCATGCGCCGTTCGTGCGTGTGGCAAGGCATCGTGTTCCAGAGGCTGCCCGGTTCGAGCTTGGTCATGCCCATCGACAGCTGGCAGGTGGGCAGCACTTCGGGAACGATGAACTTGTAGATCGTGCGGCGGTTGCTCGTTGCGGGATCGCCGAGCGTTTGCGGCGAGGCTTCGGCGAGCGTGATGGTGCGCGTCGGATACGTGGCCTGCGCGGGCGCGCAGTTCAGATAGAACTTCGCGGGATGCGCGGGATCGTCGCTGCCGAACGTCAGCGACTGCGTGCCCTTGCCGACATAGATAGCTTCCTCGTTGCGCACGATAAACCGCTTGCCATCCGCCTCGACCCAACCGTCGCCGCCGATATTGATCGCGCCGAGTTCGCGCCGCTCCAGCAGATAGCTGACACCGATCGACTTGCCGAGCGAACTGGGTACTTCGACAGCACGCGTCTGCGGAAACGCGCCGCCGACGATGATCCGGTCGATATGGCTATACGTGAGCGCAAGCGCATCCGGCTCGAACACCTTCTCGACCAGAAACTCTTTTCTGAGGCCGGTTGTGTCGAGCGTTTTCGCATGTTCGCTGTTGATGCTCTGCCTGACTTCCATGTCTCCTCCGCTGCTTCGCGACACACTGGATGCCGCGTCCGGGTTGATTGTGGGCGCAGTCTAGCATGATCGGAACGGCGGTCCGAAATAAAGAAAACCTCAAATATCCATATTCCGGGAAAGGTATTGTGAAAGCAGGGTAAACGATTAATCTCGATGCGAACAAAAACGGAACATCGTTCCTTTGTCGATGCTATAGTCCGCGGACAGGTGGATGTAGCCGGACCATACCGGACCTTTCCGCCGTTCCCATCACCGGCCTGGCGTCGTATGGAGGAGACATGAAACTGAAGAAGGCAATCGACCGCGTACCAGGCGGTCTCATGCTGATACCGCTGTTGCTCGGCGCTTGCGTGCATTCGTTCGCGCCTGGCGCCGGCAAATACTTTGGGTCGTTCACGAATGGCCTGATCACGGGCACTGTGCCGATTCTCGCTGTCTGGTTCTTCTGCATGGGCGCAACCATCGATCTGCGCGCCACGGGCACCGTGTTGCGCAAGTCGGGCACGTTGCTCGTCACGAAGATGCTGGTCGCGTGGCTCGCGACGATCATCGCGTCTTCGCTGCTGCCTATCGACGGCATCAAGACAGGGTTGTTCGCCGGGCTGTCGGTGCTGGCCATCACGACCTCGATGGACATGACCAACGGCGGGCTCTATGCCGCCGTGATGCAGCAATACGGCACGAAGGAAGAAGCGGGGGCGTTCGTGCTGATGTCGATCGAATCGGGGCCGCTCGTCAGCATGATCATTCTCGGCGCGACGGGCGTCGCGTTCTTCGAACCTCGGCTGTTCGTCGGCGCGGTGTTGCCGTTTGTCATCGGCTTCACGCTCGGCAATCTGGATAGCGCGCTGCGCGAACTGTTCGGCCGCTGCGTGGTGCCGCTGATTCCGTTCTTTGGCTTTGCGCTCGGCAACGGCATCGACCTGAACGTGATCGTCAAGAGCGGTATTCCGGGCGTGCTGCTCGGGCTGGGCGTGATCGTCATCACGGGCATTCCGCTGATTCTCGCCGACCGCTATATCGCGGGTGGCAATGGCGCGGCGGGTCTCGCGGCATCGTCGACGGCGGGCGCGGCGGTCGCCAATCCGTCGATCATCGGCGAGATGATTCCGCACTTCAAGCCGGTTGTGCCGGCAGCGACGGCGATGGTCGCGACCGCGTGCCTCGTCACCGCGATCCTCGTGCCGATTCTCACGGCGACGTGGTCGAAGCGCGCACGGATGAAAGCAGGCGAGAGCGCGCGGATGGAGGAGGACGACGCAGGGCCGTTGCCTCAGCCGCTCGGCGCGCACGAATAAGCGCATAGGCGACTCACAAGCAACGCACGCGCTGCAAGCAAAACGGCGCGAACCGGCAGATCAGTTGAGCCGGTTCGCGCCGTTTTTGTTGATGGCTGTCGAATGAGAGGCCGTTCAGATCTTCATGCGTGGCCCGCTGCATGCGGGCGGCCGATCACCAGGTAATGCGCGAGCGCGATCACCGGGAACGCCGTCGCGACGCTTGCCACCAGCGTCCAGCCGCCGTGATCGTAGAGCGGGCTGGCAAGCGCCGAACCGATCGCGCCACCGACGAAGATGCTCGTCATATAGAGCGCGTTCAGGCGGTTGCGGCTCGCGGCGTGCAGCGCGTAAATCTCGCGCTGGCCGAGCACCATATTCATCTGCACCGCGAAGTCGAGCACGACGCCCGTCACGACGAGACCGGCAACGCCCCACGCCGGGTGAATCAGGCCAGGCGTATAGGCGAGCGCGCCGACCACCAACGCGATCAGCGTCGCGCGTACTGTGTGGCCCGCGTCCGCGAGCCGGCCTGCGATGGGCGCCGACGTCGCGCCGATTGCGCCGACCAGCGCGAACGCGGCGATTGCCGTCTGCGACAGCCCGTAATGGCGCGTCAACTCGACGGGCACGGCCGTCCAGAACAGGCTGAACGAGCCGAACATCAACGCCTGATACAGCGCGCGATGACGCAGCACGGGCATCGTGCGCAGCAGGTGGCCGAGTGACGCGATCAGTTGCGGATAGGTCGCCTGATGCGAGGGCTGGCGCTTCGGAATGGTCAGCGCGAGCACGGTCGTGACGATCGCCATCAGCACGGCGGCCGAGCCGAATACGACACGCCATCCGAAGTGACCCGCGATGACGCTCGAAATCGGCCGCGACAGCAGAATGCCGAGCAGCAGCCCGCCCATGATCGTGCCGACGACGCGTCCACGCGTTTCATCTGGCGCGAGATGCGCGGCGAGGGGAATCAAGATCTGCACCGCGACGGAGCTAAAGCCGATTAGCAGCGAGACCGCGAGGAACGCGCCCGGTGTTTGCGTGAATGTCGCGGCGGCGAGGCTTGCTATCGACACCAGCGCCGTCGCGATCATCAGTTTGCGGTTTTCGAGCAGATCGCCGAGCGGCACGAGAAAGAACAGGCCGAGCGCGTAGCCGATCTGGGTGAGCGAGACGATCAGGCTCGCCATGCCGCTCGACATGTGGATCGACGGCGCGATCAGTTCGGTGATCGGTTGCGCGTAGTACAGGTTGGCGACGATCGCGCCGCAACTGAATGCGAATAGCGCTATGAGGCCGCGTGTGAGCTCGGCCGCTGTGTCGCTGCGTGCGAGCGTCGTGGAACTGCTGGACATGCTGACTCCTTTCTCTTTAGCCAATGGTTGGCTGTGACTTTTCGGTGTTGCCTTGCAGCATAGCGAATTGCAGTGAACGCTGCGCATGGCGTGTGTTTGGTGCGTGTGCAAGCTTTGCGTAATGGGATGACGCGGCGGTCGGGGTCTGGCCGTTGCGCGCTGGCATCCGAGGTGTGTCTTTGGTGCTTCTAGTGTTGCCTTTGCGTGGCGCACGCTGTGTTGGTTTGCTTGTGGGTTCGCTGGCATCCGCGATTTGTTGGCTTGCTTCAAGCGTCGCCCCTGTGCGGGGCGGCACCTACTTTTCTTTGCCGCCGCAAAGAAAAGTAGGCAAAAGAAAGCGGCTAACACCGCCAGTTCTTGTGTTTGCCTGAGGGCCCCCGAAGGTTCTTACACTTCACACAGCAACCACGTGACCCATGCTCGTTGCCAACGCATTGAAAGAGCGCCTCACCTGCTCCATACGCCCGCGTTGCGGCACGCCGTGCCAGATATTCCGCCGCCGCCCAGGTGGCAAACTGTGTGTAGGCCGTAGTGCCTCGCACGCTTCACTTCGGACCGATAGCGCATGCGTTCCACCCTGTAAGAGCGCTACCTTGTACGACGCGACAACCTACACACAGTTTGCCACCTGGGCGGCACATGCCATTCGCTGTCGCTTGCCCGAGTACGGGCATTTGAAGCGGGTGAGGCGTTCATATGAAGCGTTGGCAACGAGCACCAACCAGGGCACTGCCGTGTGAAGCGTGGGACCGGTTGGGGGCCCTCAGGCAAAAACTAGCACTGGCGGTGTGAGCCGCTTTCTTTTGCCTCGAGTTTTCAAATCTGAAGTGCAACACCCCGACTCGTTTAAGGTGTTGCCATGGAAAAACGATATCGACAACTCCAGCCAGAAGAGCGGCTGACGATCGCCAGCCTGCGTCTGCAAGGTTCAAGCATACGGGCCATGGCCCGTATGCTTAAGCGCTCACCTGCAACTGTGAGCCGTGAACTGGCGCGCAACAGCGGACCCGAGCACTATGCTTCGATGCCGGCCCAGGCGCTAAGCGTCGCACGACGTGCCGCTGCCCGACGCCCCGCCAAGCTCGACCCGCAAGGTGTTACATGGCGTATTG